>JAGQTO010000013.1 GCA_020439025.1 Mycobacterium sp.
TCACTGTTGGAGCCGTTTCCGTAACGGAGTGATCTTCCCACGGGCTGTCGCGAACGTGTTCGCGACACGCTGAACGGGTCAAAGCCTGCTCTTTGGCGCTTCAGCGGTCGCTAATACCCGCGATCGCCCACGGCAGATCGTAGTTGACGATGATGTGGGAGTCCTGCAAGTTTTGGCCTTCGGAGAGCACATCGGTCGCGACGAGCACGTCGATGGCGTCCGCTGGGTCTACTTCAGGAACTTCCTCCTGCCCGGGGATCCGGTTGGAATGCGGCGAGAATCGGCGGGCAACATCACCGGGGTCGTCGGTGTTTCCCGAAACGACGGCAACCTTTTCCACACCGGCTTCCTGCAGTGCCTGGGCGACATACTCAGCGGTATCGACGTATTCGGTGAAAACCAGAACCTTCTCGCCGGGATGGTCGTTGCGGAGCAGGTCGACCAGCGCGTTCATCTTGGAGTCTCGGGTCGAGTCCCAGCTGCCGAAACGGTCAAGCATGCCCGTAAGCATCTGGTTGTCGCGGTCGAGATCTTTGCGCAAGGTCTTTTTGAATACTGTGGAGTTGATCCATTTAGTCTTTGCCGGGAGATTCTTTCGGAGCTCCTCGTAGCGGCTGGCGAGCGAGCCGTGTGGTGTCGGGTCGTCCTCAACATCTTCGTCGCTCACCGCGAACTGCTTGTCGGTGAACGACCCGACAGGGATGGGGAGCTCGTTGTCGATCGCATGTAGGAACAGCTCGTTGCGGGCCCGTTGTCGCTGCAACGACACGATGAACGAGTGCCCGGACGAGGACAGTCGCTTGAACAATCCGGTGCGGACGAACCCACTGACGTTTCCTCGCCCGGAGCGGATGTCATCCAGGATCTTCGTGTCTGAGTCTGTGTGCGGTGCACGTGGGTTGTCATAGTCGGCAAGCCGATAGCGCGGCAGCGCCAGAGTGCTCACGGCGTTGAGCGTGTCGTTGTCTTCCATGAGTTTTGCGGGGTCGTCGTCGGCGAAGTCGTGGCTAAGTGGTCGAGCGATCCGGGTTGGAAAGTGGAACTTCTCGCCATTCGCAAACTGGAGGTACGGCAGTTGCTCGGTGGTTCCATCGGGCAGAGTGACAGTTTCTGTCTTCGCCGTTCGCTTGATGAAGCTACGGGTTCGTCGCACAAGGTGGTCGCTCATCAGCCGGCGCCAGTCCTCTGCGTGGTCGGAGCGTCGGAAGGCGGCGAGTGTGTTGATTTTCCCGTCGACTCTGTCGCGGAGTCCGGGTTCTGCGGCCAGTGCCGCTGTGGGGACGATGCCAAGGTCTTCGTCGTCGTCGATATACAGCGCGATCTGGCTGGCGACGTCTTGGAACGCAAGGTTGTACGGGGTTGCGGTTAGGAGCAACACCTTGGAGCTGTTGCGGCGGATGTACTCGTGGATGGCTTCGTAGGCGATGGTGCTGCTGTTACGCAGGTTGTGCGACTCATCGCAGATGACCAGGTTGAAACGTTTGAGCTCGGGAAGCACTCTGTCGGCCATCGAGTAGGGGACCACACGCCCGTTGATCTCGTACTCGTCGAGGTGCTTGGTCCACATGAGTTCGAGATTCTTCGGGCACAGCACCAGCGTCGAGTAGTCCTCGGCGGACTGGAGCATCAATGCAGTCGCGATTGCCGTCAGCGTCTTGCCAAGACCAACAACGTCGCCCAGCATCGTTCCACCTCGGCGAACAATGCGTCGGGCGAGCGTGCGGACTGCGCTTTCCTGATAGTCCAGCAGCAGGTTCTGCATCGATGTGGGCAGGACGTAGCCAAGTCCATCCCGGGCATCTTGGGACAGCGCATGGCAGACCTTGAGGTAGACCTCAAACGGCGTGGGCTGTAGGCCAGCTGCCCACGATTCGGAGATCAGCTGGATGATCTCAGCGGTGATCGGCAGCGAGAACCGATCGGTCCACCGCGCTTCGAACCACTCGGCGATCTTGCTGTTGGCATCGGAGTCTTGGACGTCGATGTTCAGCTCTAGATTCGTCGTCAATCCGGCGTGGGTGAGGTTCGACGACCCTATGTAAGCCCATCGCGAGCCGTGGCTCTTCCCTGGGGCGTGAAACAGGTAGGTCTTTCCGTGCAGCGGTTTCTCGGTGAAGACCTTCATCTGCACCGTGCCGTCCTCCAACTGCCGCTTCAGCGTCTGGAGTGTCTGCTGTCCTTCGACAGTGGCCAGTCCTCTCATGAGCTGATTCCGCAGGTGCTTCACGAGCTGATCGCGACGGGCAAGTGCCTTTTCTCGGTCGTGAATATCGGTGCCATAGCCCGGTGGCTGAACCTCGCGTTGCAAAGCGTCGAGGATTTCCTGTGAGTCGGCTGGCGCGACCATGCCGATAAGGACTCGAGCAACGGGCTCCGCGCCAATTCGAGGTTTCGTGGCGACGATGTCAGCCATGCTCGACCAGCCGCGTAAGTCGAGATATCCCGTCGCGACGTCGACGGTATCGAAGTCCTTCAGAGAAACGCGCAGTGCGTCCTTCAAGCGTGTGTCGTCGCTGAGGTTGTCAAAGAGGTTCGGCACTAGCGGTCATTTCCTCGAAGTCGCGGTGATCTGAACTCAAACATCTTCCCGGCAGCTCCTGCCAGAGCCAGCGTCGGGGCACCTCACATTGGACGATGCCTTTCTCCTGGTCGCAGTGGCACGATCTTGTCGCTTTGGGTCCGATTCAATCGCAGCTCGTCGTTCTCGAGGGCGAGTACGTGAATGATTCGTTCGAGCTGACGGATCGTCGCCGTCAGGGCAGTCACATCCGCGGTCAATTGCCTGGTCTTTTGCTGGGCTTCGGCCTTCGCCTCCTGCAACTCCAGTAGCACTGGCGGTTGCGACGAGGCTTTCGCGATACGTGACCGGAACTCGTCCTGGAGGTCAGTGTGGCGGTGCGTGAGAAGCCATCGCTTGACGCGGGCCTCCGCGGCGAGTGACTTCACGGTGAGCTTGCCGTCGGAGTGCAGTGGTTTGCCGGCGATGAGCCGATCCATCGCGTCGCGGATCACGCGGCGCACATGTTCGTCAGCCTGATCGGTCATCACGACTTCCAATGTTCTGATGCTCGTTGACGATGGCATGGAGGGCGGTAATGCGTTGTTCTAGTCGGCCGCGCAGCGGTATCGGCGTTGTGGCCGAGTCGATCTCGGCCTCATGCTGAGCGATGGCGACTACGACCTGGTCTATGTTCTGGTCGGTTCGGGCGATGTTGCCGCATCCGGGTTGGCAGTGTGAGACATCAGGTGAGCGGTGCTGGCTCGCTGTGACCTGCCGGTCGGGGTGGCATAGCGCTTTGGCCTGGTCGTAGCAGCAGGTGACGAACTGTTGCGGGTTGTCGTATATGCGCAGTTGGGGATTGGTGCGTAGGGCGGCTGCCTGCTTGTTGCTCATGTAGCGGCCGCGGAATTGCCGGTCGAACAGGTGGATGGCCTGGGTGTATCGGTCGGCGGCCGGGCCGCTGACCTGTTCACCGTCTTCGAGGCGTTGATGGGCGTCTTCGAGGTAGTCAGCTCGGGCGAGGGCTTCCTCCATTGGGAAGATGTCTCGTAGGCCGCTGGCGACCCGTGAGCCGTAGCCGTCGGTCGTGTAGCCGCGCAGGTGTCCGTACTGCACGCCGAGGGCCACTCGCCCGCCTGGTTTGCGGTAGATGAACCAGGCCAGTGTTCGCCTGAACCGCTTGACGGTCACGGCTTCCTCGGGATCGGCAGGGATCACGTCGTGAGGACGTTCGAGCATCTCGGCGGCGTGATTGCTCCAGTCGATCAAGTCCTGGATGCGGTCGCGGACCATGCGGGCGTGCACGGCCTTTCCGGCGTTGACACCGCAGGGCCATAGCGAGAACGCGTCGATCGGAAACAGAAGTTGGGAGGAGGGGTTCAGTGCTTCCATCACGGCGATGGCTTTGGCCACGGGTGCAATCGCCAGCCAGGGTTGTTCCCGTTCGACACCGGCGGGTATGGCGTTGCCCGACTGATCAAGTGCGCCTTTGAAGGTTCTGCCGTGAATACGGTAGTGGAGTTGCCCGGTCGCGGGGTCGGTGTGGGTTTGGCAGCAGCCACGCTCCAGTGCGCGGCACTCCTCGCCGCGCATCCCGGTCAGGTAGGCGACGACGACGAACGCGGCGGTGGCCAGGTGGCGGCAGAACTCCTCGACCTCGTAGAAGCTGATCGCCGGCGTCCAGCCTTTGCCGTCGACGGAGCCTGTGATGGGCATGGGCAGGTGCGCTTCGTCGCTGGCGCTCAGGCCGGCTATCGGCCAGTGCGGATTGATCATCACGGCTTCTTCGGGAGAGAGGCCGAGCTGCCAGCCGATGAATCCTTTTGCCAGAGAGCGTATGTGCGGCCGGTTGCTGCTGACCCATCCGGGCACCGTCTGTGTATCCTGGCGCCGCTGCTGGATGTACGCGCGAAACCGTTGATGGGGCGTGAGGGCCTGGAGGCTGGGCGGGACATCGCGCGGTGTCGCTTTGAGTGCCTTGGCGGCGAGGATGTCGTCGCTGAAGTCGGTGACGAAGCGCAGGGCCCAGACCAGTAGGCCGGCCATCGTCTGCGGGTGGATGGGGGTGGTCTTGTTTTCGCTGGACCAGTTCGCCGGGCCGAGCACCGAGGTGCGCCCGAGATGGCTGTTCTCCCAGGGTGGGCGTGCGAGGCGGTCGGCTTCGGGAAGGTACGGGGCGTAGAGCCAGGCACGGGTCACGGCGAACAGAATGTTGCCTACGTTCTCGCGTGAGCCGCGGTGTCGTTTGAGGTGTTCGGCATATTCGTCGTAGGTGGCGTCGGTGACCGCGTTGAACTCGTGAATGTCCTTCTCTGCCAGCCAGGTCATCCATTGCCGTAGGAAGCGCGCGAAAGTGCACACGGTTGCCGGTGCGAGTTGGCTGCGCGCCGCCGAGGAGCGTTCCAGATCCTCGACCGGGGTCGGCTTGTTGATGCTTGCCCAGATCAGTCGCTTGGCGGCGGTGACATAGCTCGGCGGGAAGGTGTCGAAGACGATGCTCAACGTGCCCGCCACGGTCTGTTTCTGGACCAATGGTGTGAGATCCCAGCGGTGGTCGCCCACGGTGGAGAGGTTTCCTCGCTGTGCTTCAGGTACGCGGTCGATGTCGGCGATGACCGGTTCGGCGTCGTCAAGTTCGAGCTGACCAGCCTGCTGTGGCCACGGGTTGGCTGCTGCGGTGCTCACGCGTCGAGATTCCTTCCGATGAGCGCAGTGACGATGTCGCGCTCAGCGTCGGTGACATGGCGGCGGGCATCGCCGATCTCGGCCTTGGTCGCGTTCTGTTCGAGAATCGCTTGCAGTCGTGCGTAGTGGTCCCGGTAGTTGGACTCCCATCGGGCTGGGGCGACGAGGGTGGCGACATTGTCGAGGGCATCCAGCAGCGTGACCAGGCGCGGCAGATGCTCGGGGGTGACTACGGCGTTCGTACAGGTAAAGCACGCGAAGAATGACGCCGGGCATGGCTGGCCCGCGGTGGCGGCAAACGGGCTGTTCAAGAAGTCGATGCACGCGGTGGTGGCGGTGTCGAGGCTGCCGGCGAGCAGCAGCTTCAGCGTCGGCACCGGGATGCCAAGCTGTGTCGCGGCGGTTTCCGGGTCTTCGCGGGCTGCGGTCACTTCGGCGGCACTCAGCGAGCGGATCGTGACGGTGGCTTTGGCGTGGGCGACGGCGTCGGCCTGTCCGTCGATGATGGTGTCGGCCGCGCCTTCTGCGGTGGCCGGGTCGGGGCTGCGGTAGGTGTCTTCGCTGACGGATTCGCTGTTCTGCCGGGCATGTTGGTTCAGCACCTGCTCGGACAACCGCAGCCGTCGCAGACTCACCCGCAACGGTATCCCGTCGTCTGCCAGCAGGCTCGCATAGGCCATGTAGTGATCGCCGATGCCCGCGGTCAACCATTCCTGCCGGAACGGTCCATCGCCGGTGAGGTTCTTGTGCCGGTGTGCGATGAGTAACTTCTCCGACGGGGTTCCGAGCTCTGCGAGTGCTGTGCGGCACGGTTCGGTCAAGAAGAGTGCGTTCTCCCATAGTTTTCCGGCCTCGCCGGCGAGGATTTCGGCGCTGTAGCGCTTGGTTCCTCTTCTCGGTTTGTCGGTGTTGACGGTGTAGACCAAGTCTTCACCGGCACCGTCGGATGCCCGGAACGAGGCCACGGTGAGGTTGTCCATGACGGAAAGGTTGAAGCCTCGCTCGCACACGAGAAGGACCATCAAGCAATAGATTTCTCGTATCGACGGGAACAACGCCTGCGCCGGATTCGACACGCCGGCCAGGTCGAAGCAGCCTTTTAGGACCACCCGGTTTGCGAGGTACTGAGAGGGAAGCATCCCATTTCGCGACAGATACTCCAGGAGCGATCCGGTGCTCCACCGCGCCCCGCCGACCTTGAACGTGATTCCGTCCCCGACATCACCAACCTCGCGGTACTTGCGCAGCCTCTCGGTGTTGGCCCGGATTCTGCGGAGCGCTTGACGGACCTCACCCTTGGCGGCACTTCGGATCCGTGCGAACTCCTCGCGACTGTAGGAATCATTCTCCGGTAGGCGTTTCCGAGGCTTCACGGCCTTCGCGCGCATCGCCTTCCGTGTGGTTTCCGGAAGCCGCGGTGACTCCGACAACACGGTCCTCATGAGATTCACCCGCCCCGGCCAGCGGGACTGACTCTCCTTGGCGGTGCGCCACGCCCACCACACCTCGGGGCCGAAATCGGTGATCGAGTGGACCTCAGGGAACTCCGTACCCAGGTAGGCGATCAGTTGCCGCGCGGCACTTACCGCCGCGTCGACGGTCGCCAGTGTGCGCCAACGACCACCCGATTGAGACCCGTTCGCCAGTGCGGTGACGAGGTCGTCGACCAGCTCAGCGGGCCCGTGGACGTCATCGAATGAGAATGTCCTTGTGCGTCCCCCCTCGTCGGTGAAGCAGAGCCGCCGAAGCTCAGGGTCTGCCAGGGCTGGTCGGGCGTACTTGCCGGCGGGGAGCGCCGCCGTTCTACGCGAGGCCACCGCTCACTGCCCCTCCGTGTCGACGATTCCGGGAGCCGCCGCTGCGATGTGCGTGATGAAGTCGGCGATCGATGCGTCCTCGGCCACGTTGTCATTGAGAAACAGGTCTACCTGCAGACCCGACACGGGCTCGAGATAGCAGTCGCGCGTTGTTTCCACGTTCACGTGGCCCAGTAACGTTTGAACCAAAACCCAAGGGTCACCGAAGATGTGGCGATACTCGCGCCGCTCGGCAGGGGTGATGCCCATCTTACGTTCGTGTGCGTAGATCAACGTGACCAACATCCTCAGGGCGAACGAGTGGCGCAGCATATGCGGGTGACAATGGATGTCTACCCCAAGGGTCTGACACCGCATATTGGCCGTAGAGAAGACGGCCTCCCAGGTGCGGTACGGCAGCGGCAGGCCGGCTTCGGACAGCCACACCATCCAGGGTTCGAGCCCGCGATCAGTGGTGATGTAGAAGTTGAGCCGGTCATTCGAGTCGAGACTGTCCAGCGGGACCGTCCCCTTGCTGCCGTCCGGCTTGGTGAAGTGCACGCGGCGGTGATGGTCCACCGTGTCGACGATCTTGATGTCGGACAGTGCGTCGTAACGACCTTCAGAACGAGCCCGATGAATTGCCGCCGCTCGGGTTGAAAGAACGTAGTTGTCAATGTGTTTCAGTGCTGCGGCGCTGATCCAAAAATCTCGGCCGCGACCCTTCGCCACGGCTTGGCCGACGCGGGCCTTGGCGTATCGCACTTGGTTGTCAGCGCTGGGAATCTCGCCGAGGACCAGTGTTCCGGCTTCGCGCAGGCGCAGTCCGCTCGACCACAGTGCTTCGGCGAAGGCCAGGTTGCGGCCGTCGTTGCGTCCTCGCCACGTCGCATCCCGCCGCCCGTCGCTGCGGTACCCGCCGAGGCCGACGTCGCGCCAGCGTTTGTAGGCTCGGGGCGTCAGCCACTTCAATTGGACCGAGCGGACAGCGTTCGGTTGCAACCGCGTGGAATCCGAGTCCCCGGTCGAGCTGGGTTTGTGCAGGGCGACAGGAGAAGCAGCCACGTTGCCACGCCACTGCTGCCAGTCGTAGAACTTCTTGATCGCCGCCAGGTCTCGTGAAAACGTCGCGGCACCAACGCGATCCGGGTTCTGTTGGTCGCGTCGCCGCCAGAACTCATAGTCGGCAAGATGCTCGAATGTGGCCGCTCTCCAGTCGACGCTTTGAACGGACAGGAAGGACAGAAACAGCTGGATGTCGGGGGCATAGGACTCCTGCGACCCCGCCGCCAACGATTGGAACGCCGCCGACCGGAAGAACTCCAGGACATCAACGTCCGGCCGGCCATCGGGCATCAGGAGAAACGGTTGACCAGAACGAATTCCGAGCGCAGCTTCACGCTCTGCTAGATCCGGGAAGTCCGCAAGAACATCGGACCTCGCGGTGTACGGCCGGTTAGGCTGCCGCGCCCAACACAACCTCCAACGGGAGCCGTCGTCGTGTTGTTCCACAGCAACAGAACCTGCCACAACACACCGACATTCTACGGAACGGCGGATTCCCGACGATCACACGGATGGGTTGGCTCTGCTGGGCGATGATCCGATCGTTGTTCTGAGGGAATAGTTCGGCATCCATGGTGTCGCCGACCTCGGCGATTTGAAAGGTGTCGGTAAGGACAATGCCGTTGAATGGCTGGTACTCACCACCAACGGCACCGTGGTAGGCGGCCTCTATGTTGATGGCGGCGATGTAGTAAGCCAGCAATACGATCTCGTTGGCATGCAATTCGTTGGCATACTTGCGGGCGAGGTCTTCGGTCCTGATGAGTCCGGTCTGGATCAGGCGCACGATGAAGGTGCCAGTCCCGGTGAATGGATCGAGGATGTGCACGCCGGGCTCAGTCAATGTCGTTCCAAATTCGGCGCGCAGTGTGTCATTGGCCGAGCGCAGGATGAAGTCAACGACTTGTGTTGGCGTATAGACGATCCCTAGAGCTTTAGCGGTTCGCGGGAAACCGATCCGAAAGAACTTCTCGTAGAGTTCGACGACGATGCGCTGCTTGCCCTCGGCATTGTCAACCCCGGCCGCGCGCATACGCACTGATTCGTAAAAGCCCTCTAGGCGTTGGGTTTCTGTGTCGAGCGCTTGGTCATGCAGGGTAGCGACCATCGCCTGCATGACCTGTGAAACCGGGTTGTGGTCCGCAAAATCGTAGTCTTCGAAGAGGGCGTCGAACACGGGCTTGGTGATCAGGTGCTGGGAAAGCATCTCCACGGCTTGATCCCGGTTGATCGAATCGTTGAGATGGGCGCGCAGCGCTCCGACGAACTTATCGAATGCTGCTGCGATGTCGGGAGTGCTCTCGTTAAGCAGCGCCTTGATGCGTGTCTGCTGGGCCGTGGCGATTACGGCGACGTCCTTGGCCCAGTCCTCCCAGTAGGTGCGCGTGCCGACCTTATCGACAATCTTGGCGTACACAGCGTCCCGCCACTGGTCGGGGGAGAACATAGACAGCTGTTGGGCGACCTGCGCCGACTCGGCAGCCGCGGTATCGGCAGAGGCTGTTGTACCGTCGCCGGAAGATGTTGAGTCGGTGAGATTCTCGGCGGCGTTCGGTACGTGGCCGACGAGGATTGAGTCCGTGGCGTTCTTGTTGAGTTCGAGTTTGTTGACTGTGGCGTTGAAGCGGTCGTCGTGAGCCCTCAGCGCCTGTAGCACTTGCCACACCACCTTGAAGCGGCGGTTGTCGGCGAGTGCTTGGCTAGGTGCTACGCCCGCCGGTACCCCGACGGGCAGGATGATGTACCCGTATTGCTTGCCTTCGGCTCGGCGCATGACCCGGCCGACAGATTGCACGACGTCAACCACGGAGCTGCGCGGGTTGAGGAAGAGGACCGCGTCGAGGCTGGGGACGTCCACCCCTTCGGAAAGGCAGCGGGCGTTGGCCAGAATGCGGCATTGATTGTCGGGTAGTGGCGCCTTGAGCCATTGCAGGCGGTGGTTGCGTTCCAGGGCGTTGTAGGTTCCGTCGACGTGTTCGACGTCGCAGCGCAGTAGGTGGTCGTCGGCCTGGTCATAGGCGTCGATGACGGTGGCGAACTTCCCTGCGAGCTTCTTAGAGGACTTGATGTCTCGAAGGAAGGCCACGGCGCGTTGCATGGGGCGGGTGTCACCGCCGAAGTCAGCACCGCCGGCGGCTTTGCCAGTTCGTTTGGCGAGGCCGTTCCAACAACCGACGATTTTGGTCGCGTCGTCGAGGTTGAGTTCGCTGTTGACGTCGGCAAGCTGCTGCTGCAGTGGGCCGGCGATGTACTTCTCGTCGACGGTGAGCACGAGCACCTTGTAGTCGGTGAGCAGTCCGCGCTCCACGGCTTCGCCGAATCCGAGTCGGTGAAAAGTGGGGCCGTAGAGGGCTTCGTCGTCCATCGACGCGAGGACCGCGGAGTGTTCGGCGGCCTTGGTCTTGGTTTCCTCCGCGAAAAGCCTTGGCGTTGCTGTCATGTAGAGCCGCTTGGTTCCGGCGAGGAAGGCTGCGTCGTGCACCTTGACGAAGTTGGATTCGTCTCCGTCGACGAGTGTGACGCCGGTGGTTCGGTGCGCTTCATCACACACAATGAGGTCGAAGTCGTCGAGCCCGACCGCCTGTGCTTCAGCGATTACGTTGATGGACTGGTAGGTGCTGAACACCACGGTCAGTCCTTTAGCGCGTTTGCGGTGCGCCATTTGTGCGACCAGCGTGGCCGGATCGGTGGTGGCAGGAAGTGGCACGTCGTAGGGGTTAATGTCTTCCACCGCGCGGGAGACCTTGGTGTCCGAGCACACGGCAAAGGACCGCAGGTCCACCTGGCACTGAGCGGTCCATTCGCGCAGCGTTTGGGACAGCAGGGATATTGAGGGCACCAGGAACAGGATCTTGGCTGTTCCGCCGAGGTCGTCGGCGATCTGCTCGCAGATCTTGAGCGCGGTGAAGGTCTTTCCCGTGCCACACGCCATGATGAGCTTGCCGCGGTCGTTTTCGGTGAAGCCGACGATCACTTTGTCGATGGCTTCACGCTGATGAGGCCAGGGGTCCCGTTTGGGGGCGGGGGCCAGCTCAAGGTTCAGTCCGTCGGCGGGGCCGGCGAAGGCCCAGTCGATCGGGGCCTCGGCGATGTCAGCCAGTCCAATGCGCTGAACGGGAATCTGCTGGTTGTCGACCGCGTCTTCAGCATTTTTCCCCCACTTATCCGTTGTGGAGATGATTAGCCGGTGGGCGAAGGGATGCTTTCCTGACGCGGACAGGAACGAGTCGACGTCCGGTTTTCCCAGCACGTGATCGGGTTCGTAGAACTTGCATTGGATGGCCCATAGGTCACCGGTGTCGATCTCCTCAGCAACGAGGTCAATTCCGGTGTCGATCTTGCCGCCCCGCCCAGGCCAGTCCTTCCATAACCAGACCTGCTTAAAGAGTCGGCCGTAGACGGAATCCAGCGGCAGGTACTGCGCCATGAGCTGCTCGAATTTCAAGCCGCGTTCGTAATTGCTAGGGGCACGCCGAAAAGCCTCGAACACCTCATGCACCGACGTCGCCACCCGTCTAACTCCTTTCGCTGAAGCTCGAAGTCACCCTAAACGCGGAACGCAATATCGCAGGGAAGTCGGGCCGGGGCGGGTAACAGGGCTCGTTAGTTCCGCATGTTGGCGAAGGGGCGCCGTCCGTGGTGGGCGTGAAACTGGGCGATCAACGCTGTTTCGGTGGCGGCCGCGGCGGTGTCGTCGGTTACCTGCCAGCCGACGCGCAGTTGGGCGTGGTCGCTGAGTTGCCAGATCCGCCGCCCGCCGCTGTGGCCCACGGGTTGGCCGGCGCCCGAGCGGCGGAACTCATCGAGCCGTTTGCGGAGACCACGGCGACCGGTGCGCCCGGCGTTGGCTTTCCCGATGTAGATGATGCGGGTTCCCGGCACCCAGAGCGCGTGGAGCTCGTCGACCGGCACGGTGGGGTCTTTGCCTTTGAAGTGGCCGGCCGGGGAGGTGTCCAGGAACGTGGGCGGGTCGTCGGTCGGCCGTACGACCACATACACGCCGGGGGAGGTCGGCACGTCGGTGTTGGGCAGCTCTGCGAACGGCACCCAGCCCGTGAAGCCACTGAGGTCGATCGGCTCGGTGATCATGGGTCCATACTGGCGCGCCACCGTGCGGGACTCTGTGGCGCTTGCCGCCAGCGCGCCGCTGTTGCCCCGCGAAGGGCCTGTTGTGTCCGGGGGCTGTCGCGGCGCGCCCATAGGCTGGCAACTATGGCTCTGGACTTCGATACGTCGGCTCCGCTGCGGTCACCGCAGAGCGTGACCGCTTTGGTGGAGGCGATTCATCGCGCCGACCCGGGAAGCCAGGAAACCCATTGGCTGGAGTGCAAGAGCACGCTGGATTTCGGGTCCAAGGCTGATCGGTTCGCCGCGGCGCGCGCCATCATCGCGTTCGCCAACCGCGATCCGGTCAGCGCGGGCCGTGACTGCGGTGGGGAAGCCTATCTTGTGGTCGGCGTCGCGCCGGGGCAACTCGTCGGCGTCACCGAGGTCCTTGATGCTGCCGCGCTGCACGACAAGCTGCGGCCCTACGTGGATGGTCCGCAGTGGTCGGTGGACTATTTCAAGGTCGAGGGCCATGACGTCGCGGTGTTCACCGTCGCCGCGCCGCGCCCCGGCGACCGAATCCACTCGCTGGTCACCACCTATGAGAACAACCGGTCGGGCACGGTGTTTCACCGCGGCGTGGCCAGCTCACCCCCGGCCACGCACCGTGAGCTGATCATGCTGCAGGATCGGCTGCTCCAGGATCCGCCCCGCCCGCTGGGCGAGCAGTTCCGTGACGCGGTGGAGCAGGGCAACCCGCTGGTGGTTGCCCGGCTGATGCGCGCCACGGTCCAGCAGCTGCAGGCGGCCCGTGCTGACCCGCAGGTGTTCCCGAACACGTTCGCCAGCCGCCAACCGGTGGAGCAGTTGCGCCAGTATCTGGCGATGGCGCAGAGCTACGAGGAGCGCACCGCCCCGCTGCTGGATCAGCTCATCACCGCATGCGCATGGCCCAACGCCGATCACGAGCGCATCTGGGCGGACACGATGGCTGCGCTGGCCCAACCGGCACCGTTGAGCGACACGGTGACCGGACAGATGCGGGTCGGCGCCACCCAAGCGTTGATCGTGGAAGGCCGTGACGACCGTCTTCAGGCGTTGGCGTTGCTACCGGCCACACTGGCGCTCTACGCGGGCTCGATCTCTGCGGTCCAGGGACGAAACTTCGGTGCCCTGCGGGCGCTGACCACCGACGCCACCGTGCCGTGGTCGATCACGCACCCCAATTTGCGGGTGACGGTGATCGAGAGGGTGGGCCCGTGGGAGGCGCTGTCGCGCGAGGACAGCTTGGCGTTGACGCTGCGGGCGGCCCAAGTCGCCAGCGACGACGCGGAATTGGAGCACCTGCTGGGCGAGATCGCCCAGCATCGACGGCGTAAGCCGCCGTTTGTCGCCTCGTCGTATCTGTTCGACGCGCTGCAACCGCACTTCGCCGGCCTCTACGGCCTGCCGCGCTACGGCGAGCTGTTCGACGAGACCGAGATCATGTTTTCCCTCGTCGTGGCCGACCAGATGGCGCAGGACCGCGTATTCACCGAGCCGTGGCTGGGTTTGTTCGTCACCGACGCCAGCCACACCGCCCGCCTGGAGGACAGCCGCTACGGCGCGGTGCTGGCTGAGGTGAACGCCGCCGGTGACGACTGGCCGCCGCTGCAGGCGGGCTTGTTCGGCGGGTCAATACACCGCCTGTCGGCCGCCCTGCAGCGCGTCACCGAATACACCGAACAGATGCGCCACCGCGTCTTCTGACCGGTCAGGGCATCGGTACCGGCGTGGTGGTGACGGGCGCCGCCGGCGTTGCCGCACCGGCGGCCGGGGCTACCTCGGGCGCGGGCAGGGGGGTGCCGGCGCTACCCGCGGGCGTCGCGGTCGGCGCGGGAGCGGCGGCGGTGGCGGGGGCGGGGGTCTCGGCCGGCAGCGGGGTTCCTGTGCTGATGTCGGGGGTTGTCGTGACCGATGGGCTACCCGCTGGGGCTGGGGTGCCGCCGGGCGCGACGGCGTCGCCGGTCGGCAGGGGAGTTCCCGCGCTGCCGGTGGGCAGGGGCGTACCGACACTGCCGGGGGTCAGTGGTGTGCCCACGCTGGCGGGTGCGGGCGTCATAGGCGTTTCGGCTGCCGGCGGGACCGCTGCCGGGGCGGCTTCGGTATCTTGCGCTGGCGAGCTGGCACTGGGGGTTCCCCGGTAGGGGGCCGAGCCGCCGGCCGCGGGGGCTGGCGGTGCGGGCGGCGGGGTCAGCCAGACCGCGAGGTCGCGGGCACCGTCGTTGTAGACGACGCTGTCGGGCTGGGCGCCGGTCACGTCGAAGTAGATTTTTCCTGAGGTCTGCTGCCCTTGGGCGAGCGCGGCCGGGTTGACTCCCTGGGGGGTGGCGACCAGGAACAACGTTCGGTAGGTGTCGCCGTTGCGGGCCCGCGCGTTGAGGTCGGACACGATGGGCTGAACGGTGCCCGCGACCGCCGTGTTGGTGGCGGTGGCTTCCCACAGCGCTCCGCGAACATGCCAGGGGATGACGTCGCTGCTGGGCTTGAGCCCGCTGATTGTCCAGGCCTGCACCACCGACCCGTTGATCAGTTCGGCTGGCTGCCCCAACGTCACCAGGTTCGGAGTGGGGTTGTCGGCCAGCGCGATTGGTGCGCTCAAGACACCGATCCCGGCGGCCGCTGCGGTTGTCGCCAACACGGTCGTGATCTTCACCTGGTGCACTCCTTGCGTCGTTGGCCGCTGGCTCCCCGCAGCAACCGGTCAGGTTCTGACGCTATCGCGCGTTGGTGGCACTGTGCGTCAGCAGATCAGAGTTCGAGGCCGTCGATGTCGCGCCCCCGGTCACGGTCGCGTTCGGCGACGGTCTCGGCGACGGTGGCCATCCGCTGGTAGGCCGCGGCCGCGGCCCGGCCGGCGGCGCTGTGTTCGCGCCATACCGCGCTGCGGGCGCTGCGGCGCTGCTCTTGGGCGATCAGCAGGTCACTGACGGGTTGGGGGAGTAGGTCACGTTCGGTGCGTTCAGCTTCGGCGTGCATGGTGCGGGGCCGGTCGTCGTTGGCCAGGATGGTGCGGAAGTGGTGGGCGGCAGCCCATTTGTTGCCGCGCCGCAGGACGTGAATGTCAGCCCCGGCGACCAGGCGTGAGTGTTCGTGGTCGGCTTCGCCGCTGATCCGTTGGTAGACGTAGGCATGGTTTTCGTCTTTGGCGCGGGTCATGCCGACATAGGCCATGGCTCGGCTGGAGGTGTCGGCCAGGATGGAGTGGCACACACCGGGAGTGGTTTTGTTGCCCACGGTGACTCCCTGGGCGGAGTGCACGGTCACCGCGTAGCCGAGGGTGACGTTCTGGCGCAGGTAGTCGCCGTCGAAGACGACGCGCGCTTTGTCGGTGAGCCGTTCGGCGGCCACCCGATTGGTCTTCTCGTCGATGCCGGCCACGCGCCACCGGTTGCCGTTACGTACTTGGTCGACGGCCTGGCCGACGGGGTGCTCGGCCCCGGGGTGCACGGGGATGCTGATGTCGTTTTCGCGGCTGATGATGATGTCGCCGACGGCGATGCGCTGGTCGCGGGCGGC
Organism: Mycobacterium sp.; assembly: GCA_020439025.1. GTDB lineage: Bacteria > Actinomycetota > Actinomycetes > Mycobacteriales > Mycobacteriaceae > Mycobacterium. The sequence continues at coordinate 15,652 of JAGQTO010000013.1, forward strand.
CCGCACGGACGGCCCGTCGCCGACGAGGGCGTTGTGAACGCGCTGGTTGAGCGCGTCGGCCATCTCCCAGGAGTCGCAGACCATCAGTGAGTCTTTCCCGGCGGCCCGGTCAGCCAGGTAGGCATCGCCGGCGTCTTTGGCCATCGCGATCGGGTCGCCGGTGTGCAGGCGGCCGTGACTGCGATACCAGCCGACCGCCTTGCGCAGGCGATTGCCGTGCCCGGACCGCAACGCCAGGGAGGCGTCGCGCTCCTCGGCGCTGCGCATCCGCCACACTTCGCCCAGGCGCTGCGACCAGGGCAGGTCCCCGCAGAGATGCTCGAACATGCCGCCGCGGGCTTTCACCGGCGCCAGCTGGTAGGGGTCCCCGACGAGCACCATCTTCGCGCGCCCGGCCACCGCGGCCGACAGCAGTTTTTTCAGCTCGGGGGTGCCGACCATGGAGGCTTCGTCGACGACGACCACGGTGCGCCGGTCGATGGCCAGATTGTTGTCCTCGATGAGTTTGAGCGCCTTGGCCACGGTCAGGCCGCGGTCGCCGGCTTCCTCCTGCATCGCCTCGTCGACGGCTTTGCCGGTGGGCGCGAGCACGAGCACTTCTTTGTTCGCCCGGTGCGCGGCGGCGCGCAACGCTTTCAGTGAGTGAGTTTTGCCAGCACCGGCCGGAGCCTGCAAGGGCTGCACCAGAAATGGGGAGACGGCGATGTTGCGGATGGCGCGCTCTTGGTCGGCGGAGAGGTCCCCGAGATCGGCAGCGCGCACATCGAGACGACTGCGGTTGTCGGAGGTATCCACCATGTCGAGGATGCGGGACTCCTCGAGCATGATCGCGTCGACGGTGTACTTCTCGTGCCCCTCGCGGTGGTGCGCTTCGCGCGGCGCGCTGATGCGCACACCGACGTCGTCGACGAACGCTTCGATGAGCGCGCGCGGTTCCCCGACCGCGCCGACGGGCAGCTGCGCGCCGACGATCTCCACCATGTCCGCGCGCGTGAACGCGGCCTTGTCGATGCGCGCTGCCATGTGCGCGATGCGCGCTCGGTCCAGGGGAGTGCGCGCCTGTGCGCGCCGCGCCTCGCGCGCGGCGAAATGCGCGTCGCGGTCCAGATCCAGACCGCGCGCGTCGGCGCGCCACATTGCTTTGAGTTCGTCCCAGGCGAGCTGCTCGGGTTTAGTGGGCCGGGTGGCTTTCTGCGCGGTCGCCAACTGCGCGGCGGTCGGCTCACCGTCGACGACGACCAGGTTGTCTTTGGCCCATTCCCGCAGCCGCGTCGAACGCTGCGACCACGCCTTGATGCTCGCCGCGGTGACGCCGGCGATCTCGGCCATGCCGGAATGCTCGTCGACGGGCTGCCATTCGAAGCCCCGCTCGGCGTGCAACTCGTGGCGCAGCGTGGCTTGGTAGATGATCCCGGCGGCTTTGGCTTCGTGATACAGCGACTTGGAGTCGATCGACACCAGCCGCCCATCAGCTCTGACCTGGCGATTCGGGACGATGACGTGGGTGTGCAGGTGCGGGTCCCCGCAGCGGCTCGTCTCGTGCTGGTAGGCGATCGCGACCAGCCCGGGCAGCCGCTGGAGGTCTTTGTTGCTGGTCAGCGGGTTGTGCACCCGCGTGTACCCGGCATGTTCGTGCAGGTAGGTCATCGCGGCTTCGACTGCTTTGACGTGGGCGTTCTGCATGACCTTTTCGGCCACGTCGTCGGTCAGCGACCGCAGCAGCGACACACTCTTGGGCGCGGCGAACATCAGGTCAAACCCGTGCACTCCGTTGGTTCCGAACGCCCGTCCGGCCTCCCCGTTGGGCGTCACGCCGTCGTCGAGCCACCGTGCCGCTACCTCGGTGTCAGCAAAGCCGCCGTCGAGCGCGGCGCCGTCGAGTCCGGTGGCCTCACCGACGGTGGCTTTGTCGCCGACCACGACCCAGGTCGGGACCCGGGTGTCGCCTTCGGAGTAGTACTCGCCCAGGCCGCCGCCGGCGGCCTGACGGTCCATCGAGGCTTGCCGGGCCTGATTGGCGGTGTCGTTGTAGTAGCCGATGCTCCAGCGACTCAGCCGCGAGATCGTCAGCACGGTCGCACCGCCACCAGACCACCTCACCAAGCCGGACAGGCCGCCGCCAGGCGGCCGGGGTTCGGGCGCGCCAGCGCCCGAAGCCGAGTATTGCACAACTTGTGCCAATGTGCCAGAAGTCTGTTGGGTGGGAGCGGAGCGGAGGCGGAGTGGGTGTGCTGCAAGGGGGGAGGTGGTGAGGAATTGGTGCCAGTGTGTGGTGAGGGGCGGGCTTAGGGTGAGGGGGATGGAAAGAGTTGGGGTGTGGGGGACGCAGTGGAGGTGAGTGGGCTTGTGAGGGGTGAAGAGCAGGCCGGCGGCGCCGCGCGAGCGGCGTGGGCGCCGATCGCGGCGACCTGGCGGTCGCTGCGGGCGTGGCAGCGGGCCGGGGCGGACCGCAGGGCGTGGCTGGCGCAGCTGTGTGAGCGGTCAGCAGCTACGGAGCAAAGGGGGTGAGGATGGGCAAGGTTTGGGCGGCGCTGGCGGCGGTGGCTGCAGAAGGCGCGGTGTTGGCGTGGCTGGTGGGCGGCCAGCTGTGGGATTGGATGAGCGCGGGGCTCAGCGCCGGGATCAGCTATTGAGGCCTGGCGCTGGACCGGAGGAAAAAGAGAGCCGGCACGCTGTCTGTCACGAGGACAGGGCGTGCCGGCTCTTTTGGTATCTGGGGTCAGGGTGCGGTGTGGACGCTGACGCGGTGGTCGAGTTTGAGCAGTCGGGCCAGTGGCGGCACGTCGCCGCCGTGGCGGGCGGCATGAGTTTCGGCGGCGGCGAGCAGGGCCGCGGTGCGGCGGTAGTCGGCGGCCAGGAAGGCGCATTGGGCGGCGAGCACGTAGGCCGCTGCGGCGATCGGCCGCGGGCCCAGGTGCGTGGCGATGCGCTCGTAGAGCGCCGCGGCGCGGGCTTCGTGGCGGTCGGCGACGCCGGCGAGGTGGCGCGCGTGCGCGCCGGTGAGCACGGCGGCGGTGCGCTCGGCGAGGTCGGCGGTTGGTTCGGTGCGCTCGATGAGCGCGGTGCGCAGTGCGCTCAAGGTGTTGAGGGTGTCGGTGTGCGTCATGGCAGTCCTTTCATGGGGCGCGGTGTGCGCTGAGGGTGATGTGCGGTCGGTGATGTGCGGTGCTGGGTGTGCGGTACACCCCGGGCCCGCGCAGTGCGGGTCCCGGGGTGCGGTCGGTGGCGCCCTAGTGGGTCGGGGCGGTGGCGGCGATGAAGGCTTCGGCGTCGGCCAGGTAGTACTCGGCGTGGCGGAGCTCGTCGGGGCTGGCGTCGCCGGCGAGCAGGACGGTGACGGCGTTGTCGCGGGCCGACAGGGCGTATTGGCGGCGGCGGTGCGAGTCGCCGGCGGCGGCCACGGCGGAGTGGATGTCGGCGCGGGCGTAGGCCAGCACCGCCGTGGTGCTGGGGCCGGCGTTGAGGTTGCTGATGGGGTCGTGGTCGGTGACGGCCCAGGGGTTGGCGGCGAGGGTCATGGCTGTTCTCCGTTCGTCTGCGGTGTTTGCTGCGCCGGTTAGCGCTGGGGTTGCGGGGGACCGGCGGGGTGGCGCGCGCAACCTCGAAGAGGCCGTGACGAGCGGAGCAGGGTTTTCGGCCCGCGAGCGGCAGCGAGCTTGATAGGGCCGAAAAGGTCACTCGGCCT
>JAGQTO010000127.1:0-12838 GCA_020439025.1 Mycobacterium sp.
CCGGCCTCCTTGGTGGCCTGCCGCTGGGCGTCGTTGAAGTACGCGGGCACGGTGATGACCGCGTCGGTGATGTCCTCACCGAGGTAGCTCTCCGCGTCGCGCTTGAGCTTCTGCAGCACGCGCGCGCTGATCTCCTGGGCGGTGTAGTTCTTCCCGTCGATCTCGATGGACCAGTCGGTGCCCATATGGCGCTTGACCGACCGGATGGTGCGGTCGACGTTGGTCACCGCCTGGTTCTTGGCGGGCTGGCCGACCAGCACCTCGCCGTTTCGCGCGAACGCGACCACCGACGGGGTCGTGCGGGAGCCCTCGGAGTTGGCGACGACGACAGGGTCGCCACCCTCGAGAACCGCGACGACGGAGTTGGTGGTCCCGAGGTCGATGCCGACCGCACGAGCCATGTTGTGTTCCTCCTGATAGCAGATGCCGATAAAAACGTAGGTCTGAGCGAACCAGGCTCAAGCTTGCTGGAGACGGCGCAGGCTGTCAACCAACAGTTGAGCCGGTCCGACTCAAGTTGCCGATACGGGTAACCACCCGGAGTCCGGTTTTGTTCCCGGCCGACGCCCTGCGGAGCGATCGGGGCGCTGACCTGCGGTCAGTGCCGGGGCATCTTGTCCCACGCCTCGAAGGCCAGAAACGATCCGGCCGCCAGCAGGAGTGCCGCGGTGATCCAGCGGCCGTGCACCTTCATGACCCGCTCGTAACCGTCCTTGATCCGGGTCGTGGCGCGCGGGTTGATCAGGTCGATCACCAAGGGCAGCAGGGCGGGGACGACGGCGATGAACCCGAACATCACCACGGCGAGGGCGCGATACGGACCGTCGCCGATCTGCACGATCTGGTGACCGGCGGCGATCGCGATCGGGAACACCTTCGGGTGCAGCCCGCACATGGCGAACCCTGCGACCCCGGCCCGGCCGAGCCGTTGGCCGGTCGGGAGATCAGCGCTCAGGTCGAGTTGGCGGGCCAGCCCCGGGAAGTGCCCGGTCAACGCGGCGCGCACCCTGCCCGGCTTGTACTCGGGCTCGGAGATGTCGTTGATCGGCTTGCTGCGCAGGGCACCGAACGCACGGCGCGCCCCGATGGCCAGCAGTGCCGCGGCGATCAGCACCCGCACGATGAATCCCGGCCAGCCGTGGTGCTTCGGATCGCCGGCTTCGGCACCGGTGGCGTAGGCGATCCACAGGCCGATGCCGGTGGCGAAGGCGATACCCAGGACGCCGCCGACCGCGAAGGCCATGGCGGCCAGCCGGGGCACCTTCTTGTCACCGGCCATGATGAGACCGACCACCAGCGTCTCCGGGCTCAGGAAGATGGCCAGCGCCAGTGAGGCGAGCACGGCGAGATGCGAACTCATCGGCCGTCACACTAGTGACATCCACCCGGTCACGCGGTTCGAGGCGCGGAATTCGTTAAGTTCATTGGCAGTCCGTCGACAAGGAGGCAACAGTGATCCGCTCCCGGACGGCAACGGTGCCGCTCGCCGCCGCCCTGGCCGCGCTCGCCCTCTGCGGATGCGCGGCGCCGGCGCAACCGACCGGCGTTGATACAGCGCCAATCACCGACGCCGCACCGATCACCAAGATGGACGGCGGCGAGCAGCCCCCCGCCGGCGCCCAACCGCGGCTGGCCGAGGACCCCGCGCAGATCGGCCGGGATCTGGTCGCCGACGAGCTGGCCCTGCGCGATCCGGCCACACCCGAGCAGGCCCGGGTCTCGGCGGCCCGCCGACAGCAGGTCGCCTACCGCGCCATCGGCCGAAACCCACAGTGGGACAACGTGATCCGACCCGAAATTCCTGAGAGCCTGATCGCGACCTACGACCGCAACCTCGACGCCCGCCGCCAACTGACCGCGCTGGCCCCGGTGCGCGACACGCTGCCCGCCTGGCGGATCATCCCGCCAGCCCCGGCCGAGGAACTGCTCAGTTTCTACCGCGACACCGAGGCGGCCACCGGAGTCGGGTGGAACTACCTGGCGGCCATCAACCTGATCGAGACCCGATTCGGCAGCGTCGCCGGCACCAGCACCGCCGGAGCCCAGGGCCCGATGCAGTTCATGCCGGCGACCTGGGCGGCCTACGGCCACGGGGGGGACGTCAACTCACCCCGCGACGCAATCATGTCCGCCGGCCGCTACCTGGCGGCCAGCGGGTTCGCCACCAACCCCGACCGCGCGATCTTCGCCTACAACCACGCCGACGAGTACGTCCGCGCGGTCAACGACTACGCGGCCCTCCTCGCAGAGGACCCGGCCGCCTTCGGGGGCTACTACCTTTGGGAGGTGTACTACTACACCACCGCCGGTGATGTGCTGCTGCCCGTCGGCTACGACGAGACGTCGCGCATTCCGGTGGCGGGTTACCTGGCCACCCACCCCCAGTAGAGACGGCGTCCAGTAGACGAGGAGAACACCATGACCAAGAACATGGGCACGGCCGACCGGGTGCTGCGCCTGCTGGCCGGCGCGCTGATCCTGGTGCTGTATCTGACCCACGTGATCTCCGGCGGGCTGGCGGCCGTACTCGGCGTGATCGCCGCAGTGCTCATCCTGACGAGCTTTGTCGGGGTGTGCCCGGCCTATCTCCCGCTGAAGATCTCGACCCTCAAGAAATAGCGCCCGAAGGGCGTGCGGAGTCGGATCGGCATTCGGTGCGGCATCCTTCAGGCCGAAGCCTGCATCCGAGCAACTCTGCCCGCGCCCCGGGTTCGTGTTGCTAGTGTCGGGTCTCGCCGATTCCCCGTCAGACCTACGGAGGCCCATGGTGACGACCACAAGAAAACTGGGCGCCGCCGCCCTGATCGCAACGGGGCTACTCAGCTTCGGAATGTCGGGCTGCTCGTCCAAAGAAGACAAAAAAGCCGCGGACGACAAAAAATCCTCGACGAGCAGTGCCCCGTCGATGAGCGCGGCGGATCTGCAGAAGAGCCTGGCCAACCGGATCTCCACGGCCACTCCCCCGCAGTCGATCACCTGCCCCGGCGACCTGATCGGAGAGGTCGGCAAGACCGAGGCCTGCGAGGTTATGGTCAACGACACCACCTCGGTGCAGGCCAACGTCACGGTGACGGGTGTCAACGGCTCCAACATCCAGTACGACTTCACGCCCTCGATGACCCAGGCGCAGCTGGAGAAGGCGTTCTCGGCGAACGTGTCCGCCGACGTCACCTGCGACGCGGGATTGGACGGCAGGGTCGGCTCGAGCACCACCTGCCAGGTCTCCAAGGACGGCACCACCGACTCCACCACCGTCTCGGTCAGCAAGGTGCAGGGCCTTTACATGAGCCTCTCAACCAGCCAGTCATGACCGGCCGTCGGTTGCGCGACTCCGCGACCTTGGGCGCAGGTGTCATCTCCCTGGCATTGGTGCTGGCGCCGCCCGGGTACGCCCTGGACGACTGCGGCGTAGGCATGTACTACAACAACTACAACGGGCAGTGTGAGCCGTGGGCTCCGGTGGGGGTGAATTTCGCCCCGGCCGTTCCGGTCCCGGTGGTCGATCCCGTCCCCATCGGCATCGGCTTCGATCCCGTGCCCATCGGGATCGGCTTCGACCCCGGGTTCGGCCTGAACATCCCGAACGTGGCCCCCTACCTTCGCGCTCCGGGTGTGCCGGGAATACCGGGCATCCCCGGCGTTCACGTGCCGGGCGTGCCGGGGATCCCGGACGTCCATGTGCCGGGGGTGCACGTTCCCGACGTCCGGGCCCCTGACGTCCGGGTGCCCGAAGTCCGTGCCCCCGAGGTGCGCGCGCCTGAAGTCCGGGCCCCGGAGTTCCATCCGCGCCGCTGATCACCGCGCGGCCGACGCTGACGCGCCTCAGCCGAGTGCGCCGCCGACGGCCAGTCCCAGCACATAGGTGATCGCCGCCGCTCCGTAGCCGATCAGCAACTGGCGCAGCGCCCTTCGTAACGGCGGCGCCCCGGAGAGCAGCCCGACGATGACGCCGGTGCTCAGCAGCGCCAGACCGACCAGGACCGCGGCGGTGATCATCGCCGCCGTTCCGTTGAGTCCGAACAGATACGGCAACACCGGGATGACGGCCCCGGTGGCGAAGAACAAGAAACTGGAGAACGCCGCCCCGAGACCCGTCCCGATCGCCTCGTGGCGCTCCATACCGTGCCCGGCGATCTCGTGGCGTCCGGAACCGGCCTCCCGCAGCACACCGGCCGCGTGCGCCCGGGCCTGCTCGGCGCTCATCCCCCTCGCCCGGTAGACGAGTTCGAGTTCGTTGGCGTTGACGTCGAGTTGGGTCAGAGCCGAGCCGACGTTGGGGCTCGGCGCGGAAGCCTCGAGCAGTTCGCGCTGGGAGCTGACCGAGACGTACTCGCCGGCCCCCATCGACAGCGCCCCGGCCAGCAACCCGGCCAGGCCGGTGACCAGCACGGCGTGGTTGGACACGCCGCTGGCGCTGACCCCGAGGATCAACGCCAGGTTGCTCACCAGTCCGTCGTTGGCGCCGAACACCGCCGCCCGGAAACTTCCCGACAACCGGTCGCGGCCGCGCGCGGCCAGCGCCCGGATGACCTCCTCGTGGATCTGCTCGTCGGCGGCCATGGTGGCGGTCGCGTCGTCGTCGCTGTCGTAGCTGGCCCGGGCTTCGAACCGCTGGACCAGGGCCAGCACGAATACCGATCCGAAGTGCCGGGCGAGGAAGGCCAGGATTCGGGTGCCCAGGTCGGGGCGGACCGGCGGACCGGCCCGATCGCCCAGCAGGCTCAACCAATGCTGTTCGTGGCGTTCCTCGGCGGCGGCGATGGCGGCCAGGATCTCGCGTTCCTCTCCGTGATGCTTGAGAGCCAGGTCGCGGTAGACGGCGGCTTCGGCGCGCTCGTTGGCCAGGTGCCGGCGCCAGCGACGCAGATCCTGCGGGCCGGGCGTGCTTCCAGCCCGGTCTGAAGACCCTGCCGTCCAAGAATGCTCAGCCATCTCCGAGACTCAGCCATCTCCGAAGACGCTGTCGACGAAAGCCTCGCTGCCCTCTTTCCAGGCGACGATGAAGTTTCCGACGTCATCGCGGCTGATGGCCAGGGCGGGACAGAACCAGCTGCCGGCGGCGGTGAAGAAGTGGGGAGAGCCGATGACTCCGCGCTCCTTGCCCTCGGCCCAGTCGGCCCGCACCGCCGCCACGGTGGCGTCGTGGTCGAGCGGCTCGAGGGCGAAACGTTCGGCGATCGGGGTAACCACCTCGGGCAGGCCGATGTCGAGGCCTTGTTCGTAGAGGGCGTCACGCAGCGCCATCCCGACGGCCTCGCTCACCGCCGGGTCGCCGGTCCGGTCGGCGGCGGCGGTCAGCGCGAACGCCGTCATGGTGGTCGTCGGGAAGGTGTCGGCTCGGAACCCGGCGAACAGGTCGGGCCGCACCGATCCACGCAGCGCCACGATCTCGGTCTCGACGTGGTGCGCCTCGAGCGGTTTGCCGTTGATCAGCTCCAGCGGCCAGGCCCGGATCCGCAGCCGCGGCACGTCCTGTCCACGCTGTTCGCGCCGGTCGATGAGGGTGTGCAGACCGACATGGGTGAACGGACACAGGATATCGGCGAAGACCTCGACTGTTGCCACGACAGCCAGGTTAGCCTCCGCCGCAGCGCACCGCCGGGTTGCCGCTCATAGGCTCCATCCGCTGACCCGCGACGCGGAGAGCTCATACAGATAGACCTCGAGATCGGTGTAACCGACCGAGGACAGCGTGTGGTCGTTGTGCCCGGCGAGGTTGGGATTCAGGCCTCGGGCGACCTCCCAGCTGTCGGGCATGCCGTCGTTGTCGCTGTCGACGGGGGCCACCGGCGCCCCACCGGAGTAGGCCGGCAGCAGCGCGTCTCCGGCCGGGTTGACGTTGGGCGCGGCCGAGGCGATGGTGTCGGTGGCGACCGACTGCATCAGGCGGATGTCCATCGGATCGCGCGGCCAGGCCCCGGCGGTGTTCAGCAGCAGGGAGCGCAGCTGGTCGGTCGGGGTGTAGGTGATGGCCGGGAAGGGGTGGCGTTCGATGCGGTCCTGCGCCCGACGTGAGGTGGCATTCGGACTGGTTTCGGAGGGATAGTCGTTGCAGCAGTAGAAGAGCTGGTAGTCGGAGCGCGTCGGGTAGAGATTCATCCTGTTGCCGCTGACATAGAGTTCATTGCCGGCGACGTTGAGGATCTGGTCGTCGAACATGCCGTACGGGAACCCGTTCGCGGTCCGGAAATAGTTGTTGACGGCGTTCAGCTTCCAGTAGATCGGCTGGCCTCCCGCGACGGCGGTGTCCACGCCCAGGGCGATGAAGAACCGCGGGTCCCAGTACAAGTTGTTGGACAGTTCGAGGTTCATGAACGATCCTGCCGCAGCGGCCGATTCGCGACTGCCCTCGGGCAGCCGGCCCTCGATGCGGTTGAACACGTTGTGGTGCAACGAGACGTTGTCCAACTCGAACCCGTAGGCGGGGTTGGAGTAGTTCATCAGGACGCCGCCGTAGAACGCGTGCCCGCCGAGAGTCTCTGCGATGAGGGTGTTCTGCACGGTGATGTTGTTGGAGTAGGAGATCTCCAGCGCTTCGTCGATGGCGTTGCCGATGGAGACGTGGTCGACGATCGCGTTGCGGGTGTAGCGCAGCCGCAGGCCGTCGTCGCTCGGGCCGGAGGAACCGGGGCGGATTCGGATGTGTTGCAGGATCCAATTTTCGGCGAAATCGGCGGGCGCCCGGACGGCCTGGTCCTGGTAGGGGCTTTCGTCGGTGACGAAGCCGCGGACGGTGATGCCGCCCGGCGAGGTCTGTCCGGCGATGGTGACGTCGCCGTCGGTGAGGTGGATCTGGGCGTCGATCACGCCGCTGACCTTGAACAAGATGTATTTGGGGCCGGATTGGTCGATGGCCCACTGCAACGATCCGGGGCCGTCGGCGTTGAGGTTAGTGACGTAGACGACGGTTCCGCCGCGGCCGCCGGTGGCCGCGGCACCGAAGCCCTCCGCCCCTGGGAATGCCGCCAGGACGGTTTCAGGTTCTGAGGCCAAGCTGACCTGGACCGTCACCGCAGCTGTCGCGGTGCCACCGTGGCCGTCGGCGATGGTGACAGCGAAAGCATCCTGCCGGTCGGCGTCGCCGGCACCTGGCGCCGCGGCGGCCCGGCGGGCCGCATCGGTGGGAGTGTAGGTGAACGCGCCGGTGCCGGAATTGATGCCGACGGTGCCCTTTCCCGTGAAGGCGGGCGCGGTGAAGACCAGGGCATCGCCGTCGGGATCGGTGGCGTTGACTGTGCCCGTCACGACTCCGGTGGAGACATTCGGGCCGTTGACGGTCGGGGTGCCAGCCACCGGGGCGATATTCGCGCCGGTGATCATGACGCTGACCGGCACCGTCGTGACCGCGCCCCGGCCGTCCGACACCGTGACGGCGAAGCCGTCCCGGCGGTCGGCGGTCGTCGCGGTGAGGGAGGCGGCATTGTGGCGCGCCGCCGCGGTCGGGCTGTAGGTGAACTCCCCTGTGGCGGTGACGATCACGCTGCCGTGTGCTGTCGTCGCCGAACCGCCGTAGGTCAGTGCATCGCCGTCGTCGTCGCGGCCGACCACCGCACCGCTCACGGCACCGGTCAGCGGGTCGGTGGCGGCGATGGAGGCGGTGCCGGTGGGGGCGTGATTGGGCGGCCCGACAGCAATGACGGTCACCGACACCGTGCTGGTGCTGGAGTCTCCGCGTCGCCCGATCAGGCCGAAGGTGAGCAGGTTGATCAGGCCGGCCAGACCATGGATCGCGAATCCGCTGGGAGCGTCGCTCACCGTGACCTGGAAGGAGTCGGTGATCCCGGTCAGGGCCGCCTCCGCGCCGGGGGTGTAGACGTAGCTACCGTCGTCGTTGACCATGGCGGTTCCGTGCACGGGCGCTCGCGCGATCGTGAAGGACAGTACCGGGCTGTCGGGGTCGACGGGGTTGAGGTCGCCGGTGATGACGCCCGAAGGGCTCTGTGCGAGTTGAGCCGGGTTCAACCGCGGTGTCTGGTTGTTGAAGAAGGCCGAGATCCCCGCGATGAACCCGACGATCGGATCGGACCCCACTGCCTGGGCCGAGAGGCTTCGCCGCATCGGCGCATTGCGGGCGGTTTCACGGCGATCGACGGACTGTGCCACGGCCTCGGCCGCAGCAGGCGCCAGCCGCGCTGTCGGTGTGTCATCGAATGCCGCCGCGGGCAGCGCGAGAGGCGGCGCCGGTCGCGGCCGACTGTACGCGCCGGACCGCTTCACGACGCCCGCCCGGGGCGGCGCCGAGCCGGTGAGTCCGCGGGCGAGTTGCGAATGCCCTTTGGCGGCTGGAGCCCTTCGGGGGCCTCCGCCTGCCGGGTTCGAGACACCGCCGCCGGCTGATCCGGCCGACTCAGCTCCATCGGCCCACGCGACACCCGCGCCACCTGCGCCGCCCGCCAGGATGGCCGCGCCGACGCCCAGGGCCGCACTCAACGAACTGATACGCCCGACGAAATCCCCGACGTTCACGGCCGCCTCCCCGCGCCAACTGAACTGATTGGACCACAGAATCGGTCCATCGAGTAGGGGCAAAAATACCGGGGGGCCGAGCGCCGCCGCGTCGGCAGATTTTCAGCCACGCAGAATTGTGTGAAGACCCTGTGAATACCAGGGAAAACCGCTAACCTCACGGCCAAACCATGAGTCGAACGACAGGGGATTTCCGATGAACTCCATCAAGCAGGTCTGCCTGGGTGTGGCGGTCGCCGGTGCGCTCGCCGGCGGAGGCGCGACAGCGGTGGCCAATGCGGAGCCCTCGACGTCCCCCAGCACCGACTCGGCGACATCGTCGTCAAGCTCCACCCGGGGCGCCACCGGGCCGACCCGATCCCGGGCCCGGGTCGCCAAGCCGGCCGCCGCCGCAGCGTCGGCCGACAGTGGGTCGCTCGGCAATGGCACTCCGAGTGCCGCGGCACCGAAGAACACCCGGGGCTCGCGCGGATCGGTCCGTAACCGCAGGGCCGCCGATGACATCACCGTGCCCGTCACAGCGCCGGAGAGCAACCAAGGGGTGGTGAGCGCCCCGCAGGTCCCGGCACCGACCGTCGACGTTCCCGATTCCGTCCCCGCCGAGGTTCCGGTACAGCCGGCGGCAGCCACGCCAGCCGAGCCGAAAATCTCAGTGCCGGAAGCTGTTTCGGCCGCACCGGTGTCCGACACGGTTACCCTCGCACCGGCCGACCCGGCTCCACAGCCCCTGCCCGCCCCGGTCCTGCCGGTTCTCCCCGTCCTTCCCGCGCTGCCGGCCAGCGCGGTCAGCGTCAGCAGCGCTACGGGTACCGGCAGCCGGGTGCGCGCTGCGAGTGCGGTCGCCCAGGCCGAAATGCTCGCCGACCCGCCGGTCGGACTGGCCTCATTGACCCCCGGCACCAGCCTCAGCGGCATCGTCGAGGGCGTCGTGACCGCCATCACCGACCAGTTGCAGGCCATCGTCGACCAGAACATCTTCGTGGTCAGCGAGTTGGCCGGCGCGGCGAAGGCCGTCGTGCAGCTCGTCGGGAACAGCCTGGTCGCAGCGGCCCAGGCCGTGGAGCAGGTGATCGGCTTCGTGACCGGCTCGGCCGTACCCTGGCCGACGGCGGTTGATGCCGCGCTGACCGCCGCCGAGGCGGCGTTAGCCGTTCAGAGTGCGAATTTGCTGACCAATCCGGGTGCGGAATTCGGCGACCCGTCGCTGACGGGGCAGAGTTCGGTATCCATTCCGGGCTGGGCGTTGACCGGCACCCCGATGGTGATGGAGTACGGGACACCGCGTAACTCCTGGCCCATCGGCGCCAGCTTCGCCTTCCCCGACCTGCCCTCGTTCATGAGCTTCCCCAAGCCCGGCAGCGGCCCGGCCGACGGCGGGACCCAGTTCTTCGGCGGCGGCAACGTCGGTGACGCCACCTTGACCCAGACCGTGGACCTCAGCGCCGCCGGTGCGGAGATCGACCTCGGCGGGGTCGCCTACAACCTCAGCGGCTGGCTGGGCGGCTGGCTTTACAACCCCTCACAAGCCTCGGTCAAGGTGAACTTCCTCGACGCCAACAAGACCTACCTCGGCCAGACCTCCATCGCCCCGGTCGGCGTCTTCGAGCGCCTGTTCCAGACCGGCCTGAAGCAACACGAAACCTCCGGCGAACTCCCCCAGGGCACCCGCTTCGCCGAGGTGATCGTCGACCTCGACCAGCGCGCCGTGTTCAACATCGGCATCAACCAGGCCTACAACTCCGCCTTCGCCGACAACATCTCCTTCACCATCGGCGCCGACCTGCCCGCTCCGCCGGACCCGACCCCGCCGGTCTCCGCCGTCGGCGAACTCGACCACGTCTTCATGGTCTACATGGAGAACAAGGGCTACGACAGCATCGTCGGCAGCCCCAACGCGCCGTTCCTCAACAGCCTGATCAACGCCTACGGCTTCGCCGACAACTACTACGGCGTCACCCACGGCAGCCTGCCCAACTACTACGCCGTCATCGGCGGATCCACCTTCGACATCACCTACAACTGCGCCTCACCGTGCATCGACGCCACCACCACCCTGGCCTCCAACATCGACGACGCCGGCAAGACCTGGCGGGCCTACGCCCAGAGCCTCGAACCCGGCGCCAACCCGCTGGTCGACTCCGGGGACTACTCCAACGACCAGACCGGCTTCCCGGCGTTCACCTCGATCGCCAGCGACGTCGACTACGCCAAGGCCCACATCCTGCCCCTGGAGCAGATGGCGATCGACCTCGCCGACCCCGCCACCGCCCCGAACTTCGCCTGGTTCGCCGCCAACGAGGACTTCAACGGCGAAGGCCCGGTCGACTTCCCCTGGGGAATGCTGCGCTTCGCGCTCAGCCAGATCTCCCCCGGACACCAGTACAACGTTCCCGCCCTGGACCAGTTCCTCTCCGAGACCGTCCCGGTGGTCCTGAACTCCGAGACCTTCAAGACCACCAAGTCGGTCCTAGTGGTCACCTTCGACGAGGACAACAACAACACCTCACTGGGCTTCGGCAATGAGGGCAACCACATCGTCACCGTGGTCATCCCCTCGGCTCTGGCCGTCGCCGAGGGCGGCATGCGCGGCGGCGCCTTCGTCGCCACCGACCACTACACCCACTACAGCCTGCTGAGCATGATCAACTCCGCTCTCGGACTGCCCAACCTCACCAACAACGACCTCTACGCCAACCCCATGAACGAGTTCTGGACGGCCGGAATCACCAACGGAACCGGCGCCCTCGTCTAGTGCACCGCAACAGCGGACCGCGCTTCACCCGCCTGAAGCGCGGTCCGGCGTCAACGGCACCGCTGCCCGGTGGAGAAACACTTTCCGAACCTGGGAGTCAACGGGGAACCTGAGAAGGACTTAAGTCCCGACATTGCCGCTGTTGGACCCCTCAAGCCTCCCAGCAGATGCCCGAGCCCGGTAGGCCGCCTTACGATTCCTCTCGCAGGTTGGCTGCAACCAGGATTCCCCAATTTCTCTGGGGCTCAAGAGAATAGGTAGACAGTCATGTTTCAGCGCACACCGGCGCGGCCGAAGGTTCCCGGCGTTCTGATTCTGGGCGCACTGACCGCCGCCGCATTGGGGATCGCCACGGTGGAATCCGTTCCCACCGCCAACGCCACCTGCGCGTCGTTCTTCGGCCTGGGTTCCGGCGGCCAGTGCACCAGCACCATCGCCAGCATCGCGATCGCCATCGGGGAGAACGCCGAGGCGCACGCCGATGGACTGCTGGGCGCGGCGTTGACGCTGGGCAATAACTCGAATGCCGTGACCTTCGCGGGAAGTCTGTTCAACCTCGCCGCCACGCTGGGTGACAGCAACGGTTCCTTTGCCGGCGGCATCGGGTCGCTCGCACTGGCGGCCAGCGGCATCAACCAGACGGTGCTGGCCGGCGAGTCGCCAACCAGTGGCGACTTCGGGAATATCGCTGCCTCCTTCGGAGCCCCGGAGGCCGGAGACACCATCGCAAAGGGTGTGGGGAACATCTCGGTGAACCTCTTCGGTAGCGGTGATGTCGACACCAACGGCGTCGGATTGTCGACGTTCAACGTGGTCGGGCTCAGCAACAGCCTCACCAACCGCGGCGTGCTGAACAACGTCACCAACCTCAGCGGCGACAACAACACGATCACCAACGACGTCGGTGACGGTGGTATCGGGAACCTGGCTTTCAACGCCATCGGCTCAGCCAACACCATCCGGTCCTCGGGGACCCTTGCCGTGGCCGGGGCGATCGGCAGCACGGGTCAGACGGTAAGCCAGGCGGGGTTCGGCATCAACGTCGCCGTCGGACGCAGCGCCGCACAGGCCGCGGCCACCAAGTCCGCCGCCGCCGGCCTCGCGGCCACCTCAGCATCGGCGAACACCCCAAAGAAGTCGACGCCCACCCGCAATCGGGGCAAGCGTTCGGGCCGGTAGACCGCGATGCGGCGGCGGGATCCGAACTCAGTTGGGAGAGGTCCTCAGTCGAGTTCCTGGATGCCGCCACCGCTGACGGTCAGCACCTGTCCACTGATCCACGACGATGCCGGCGCGCACAGAAACAGCGCGGCATAGGCGATGTCGCCGGGCTCTCCGAGCCGCGCCATCGGGGTCTTGGCGAGCATCCGCCGCTCGATCTCGGGTGTCAGGACCGTCGCGAGTGCGTGGGTCTTGATCGCGCCCGGGGCGATCGCGTTGACCCTGATGCCCATCGGACCCAGGTCATAGGCGAGATTGCGGGTCAGATGATTGACCGCGGCCTTCGACGACGCATACGAGGACATGGCGGAGTTGGTGTTCTCGCCGGCCATCGAACTGATGTTGAGCACCGCACCGCCGCCAGCTTGGCGCATGTGCGGTGCGCACAGTTGGATAAGC
>JAGQTO010000127.1:12946-14776 GCA_020439025.1 Mycobacterium sp.
GCCGAAAGTCGCGACGGCCGAATCCACCAGGGCGACGAGGTGGGCTTCCTCGGTCACATCGCAGGCGGCACCCGCGGCGCTGCCGCCGCCGGACCGGATCGCCGTTACCACGGCCGTCGCCGCCTGAGGGTCGATATCACCGACCATCACCGAGGCCCCCGCTGCGGCGAACAATTCAGCGATCGCCCTGCCGATGCCCGCACCGGCACCGGTCACGACCGCCGTTGTGCCGTCCAGGCGGAAGTTCCCGATGTCGAAGTCCACGACACCGGACACTAGCCGCCCCCGCAGGAGCCACCGCAAACCAGCACCGGCCGTCATACTTGCCCGGTGGGCACCTACGCGGTCACCGGCTCGGCATCCGGTATGGGTGCCGCGGTGGCCGGAAAGCTGCGCTCCGCCGGCCACACCGTCATCGGAGTCGACCGCACCGACGCCGAGGTTCCGGCCGACCTGTCCACCCCGGCCGGCCGCCGCGGCGCCGCCGTCGACGTGCTGGCGGCGTGTTCGGGAGTTCTGGACGGTGCGGTGCTCGCCGCGGGCCTGGGGCCCACCAAGGGGGCGGAGCGGGCGATCACCGAGGTCAACTACTTCGGGGTGACCGACCTGCTGAAGGCTTGGCGCCCCGCCCTGGCCGCCGCCGGGAACGCCAAAGTGGTTGCCTTCTCGAGCAACTCGACCACAACGGTGCCGATGGTTCCCCGCCGCGCCGTCCGGGCGTTGCTCGCCGAGGACGCCGAGAAGGCGCTTCGGGCCTACCGGTTGTTCGGCCCGGTCTCCCCGCCGATGGCCTACGCGGCGTCGAAGATCGCGGTCAGCCGGTGGGTGCGACACCAGGCGGTGACCGCCGAATGGGCCGGGGCGGGAATCCGGCTCAACGCCCTCGCTCCGGGAGCCACCATGACCCCCATGCTCGAACGCCAGCTGGCCACCCCCGCCGAGGCCCGCAACATCCGGCGCTTCCCTGTGCCGGTCGGCGGGTTCGGCGATCCGGGGCAACTCGCCGACTGGACGGTGTTCATGTTGTCCGACTCAGCAGACTTTTTGTGTGGCAGCATCGTTTTCGTCGACGGCGGGTCGGACGCCTATTTCCGGGCCGACGACTGGCCGCGCCCCGTCCCGGCGCGCGGGCTTCCGTCCTACTTGTGGCGGACCCGGAAGTTCTTCGAGAGGAGCAGGCAGTGAAATCACAGATCACCAGAAGGCGTCTGGGAGTTTTGGCGGCGGCGATGGTGGTGGTGGCCGCGCCGTTGGCGGGGTGCTCGGAGAGCAAGGACAAAGAGGAGACCCAGGCCAAACCCGAGGCCAAGGGCCCGCAGACCACCACCATCGAGATCTCCTATGACGACCTGCTCAAGGACAAGCAGATCAGCCGCAGCGTGAACCTGGCCGTCGGCGACTTCCTCCAGCTCAGCCTGGGCAACAGCCCCTCGACGGGGTTCCAGTGGTCCGAGGAGTTGCTGATCTCGGACAAGGCGGTGCTGGCGCAGACCGCCCACGAGTCCGTCGCCCCGGGAGAGGACCGACCAGGGGCTTCCGGCAAGGACGTCTGGGTGGTTCAGGCGATGGCCGCCGGCAACGCCACCGCGTCGGCGACCTACGGACAGCCGTGGCCCGGCGGGGAAAAGGAAGCCTGGGTCGTCTCGGTCAACGTGACCGTCGACTGACACCCCGCGAGTCACTCAGGTAACTCGCGTCACTCGTTGCGTACGCTGGTCGGGTGCGCATCTCCAACGCGGTCAGGGCCGGCCTCGCGGCCGCGTGGCTGGTCGCGGCCACGGCCGCGGCGGGATGCAGCACCACCGTCGACGGGGTGGCGATCTGCCCGGG
>JAGQTO010000127.1:14883-15179 GCA_020439025.1 Mycobacterium sp.
CCCAGTTCCACCGGGTACGTCTACATCGAGACCAGGTCCGGCAAGACCCGCTGCCAACTCTCGGCGGACACCGTCGGCTGCGAGTCGGAGTTCACCGACTCCCCGGTGATCGGTGGCGAGCAGGCCACCGGCGTCGAGGTGTCCTCCGACGGGAGCCACCGCTGGGTGGTGGGCAACCTGGGCGCCATGCCGACCACCACGATCGACTACTCCACCTACACCGCCGTCGGCTGGATCATCGACGCCGACAGCAGCGGCACCCGCTTCACCAACGCCGAAACCGGTCACGGGATGTT
>JAGQTO010000128.1 GCA_020439025.1 Mycobacterium sp.
CCGGGCCTCCGGCAGCAGTTCGCGCACCGCTTCGACGGTCAAGGCGTGGGCCAGCCAGCGCCACTGCCGTTCGGTGCGGACCCACACCCCGATGTTGGCGCCCCCGCCCTTATCCCCGCTGCGGGCCCCGGCGACAGTGCCCAGCGGCACCAGGCGGGTCGGGCCGTCCGGCAGCGGTTCGGGGAGCGCGGGCGGCGCGGCCTCGGACAGCTCCAGGGTCTCGGTCGCCGGGGGGATCGGCACCCGGGTGCCGTCGGCGAGCACGGCGGTGTGCGGCACCTCGCCGGCCGGCACATAGCCGGCGGTGAACAGGCCGTAGACCGCCGCGTCGGCGGGCGGGGCGGTGGTGTGGAAGCCCGGATAGCTTGCCAGCGCGAGTTCGACCGCGGCGGCGGAGAACCGGCGGCCCACGGTGTTCTGGTCGGGGTCGCGCACCGTGCAGGTCAGCAATGCGCTGGCGGTCTGCTCGGTGTGGGCGTCGGGGTGGTCGGTACGCGCCAAGGTCCATTCCAGCTCTTGGGGCCGAGCGCTCAGCGCGGCGTCGAGTTGGCGGCGCACCAGCGCTGCTTTGGCCTCGATGTCCAGCCCGGTCAGGACGAACGTGGCCGAGTTGCGGAAACCGCCGATGCTGTTGAGCGAGACCTTCAGCGTCGGCGGCGGAGGCTCGCCGCGCACACCGGAGATCCGTACCCGGTCCGTCCCGTCGTCGCCCAATTCGATCGAGTCGAACCGGGCGGTCGCGTCCGGGTTGGCGTAGCGGGCCCCGGTGATCTCGTAGAGCAGTTGCGCGGTGACGGTCCCGACGCTGACCGCCCCGCCGGTGCCGGGATGTTTGGTGATCACCGAAGAGCCGTCATGGTGGATCTCGGCCAACGGAAAGCCGGCGTGGGAGAGGTCGGGGATCTCGGTGAAGAACGAGTAGTTGCCCCCGGTGGCCTGGGTGCCACACTCGATCACGTGCCCGGCCACCACCGCGCCCGCGATCCGGTCGTAGTCGCGCGGTTCCCAGCCGAAGTGGGCGGCGGCGGGTCCGACCACGACTGAGGCGTCGGTGACGCGGCCGGTGACCACGATGTCCGCGCCTGAGTTCAGGCATTCGACGATCCCCCAGGCGCCCAGGTAGGCGTTGGCGGTCAGCGGTGAGCCCAGCCCGAGTTCGGCGCTTCGGGCCAGCAGGTCGTCGCCCTCGACATGGGCCACGCTCAGCGGCACCCCCAGCCGGTCGGCCAGAGCCCGGACCGCGGCGGCCAGGCCGGCCGGGTTCAGGCCGCCGGCGTTGGTGACGATGCGCACCCGGTGCTGGTGAGCCAAGCTCAGACATTCCTCGAGTTGGGTCAGGAAAGTCTTGGCATAGCCGCGTTCGGGGCTCTTCATCCGGTCTCGACCCAGGATGAGCATGGTCAGTTCGGCGAGGTAGTCGCCGGTCAGGTAATCCAGCTCGCCGCCGGTGAGCATCTCTCGCATGGCGGCTGAGCGGTCGCCGTAGAAACCCGAGCAGTTGCCGATCCGAACCGGGCCGGCGCCGCGGGAAGCCGTCACCGAGATCCCTCCCTCGCCGAGCGCGTGGCCGACGCCTACCGGCCAACCAACCGGTAGGTTACTCGCGCCGTCTCGCGGAGTGTCAACGACGTGCCCGGAGTGCGGTGCTCCCGGCGCGAAGCCGCAGGAGGATGATCGCCCGCTTTTTTGGCGAAGGCGCCGCCGACGGCTATTCTTGGGGCAACTTGCCGGCGCCTCAGGTCTGCGCGGCAGCAATCAAGAGGAGTCTGTTCTCATGGCCGTGCCCAAACGCCGGATGTCGCGCTCGAACACCCGCAGTCGGCGTTCGCAGTGGAAAGCAACCGAGCCCGGCCTGGTCACCGTGTCGGTCGGCGGCCGTCAGCACAAGGTGCCGCGCCGACTGCTCAAGGCCGCCCGGCTGGGTCTGATCGACCTCGACAAGCGCTGATTTCGTCCGCCGTGCATCGGCGAATCGACGATGGATGCGGCGCGCCTCTTAGACGAATCTAAGCCGATTGGTTGAGACTGGCTCTCGTGCGAATTCTTGTGGTCGACGACGACCGGGCGGTGCGGGAGTCCTTGCGGCGGTCGCTGTCCTTCAATGGGTACACCGTCGACCTCGCCGAGGACGGAGTGGAAGCCCTCGAGGCGATCAGCAACGAACGGCCCGATGCGGTGGTGCTGGATGTGATGATGCCCCGCCTGGACGGCCTGGAGGTGTGCCGGCAGCTGCGCAGCACCGGAGACGATCTGCCGATCCTGGTGCTCACCGCGCGGGACTCGGTATCCGAGCGGGTGGCCGGGCTCGACGCCGGCGCCGACGACTATCTGCCCAAGCCATTCGCGCTGGAGGAACTACTGGCCCGGTTGCGGGCGCTGCTGCGCCGCACCGGTCCGGACGAGCCCACTGAGACCGCGGTGATGACCTTCGCCGACCTCACCCTGGACCCCGGAACCCGCGAGGTGCACCGGGGCAAGCGCGCGATCAGCCTGACCCGTACCGAGTTCGCCCTGCTGGAGATGCTCATCGCCAACCCCCGCCGGGTGCTGACCCGGAGCCGGATTCTCGAGGAGGTCTGGGGTTTCGACTTCCCCACCTCCGGCAATGCCCTCGAGGTGTACGTCGGCTACCTGCGCCGCAAGACCGAAGCAGAGGGGGAGCCGCGGCTGATCCACACCGTGCGCGGGGTGGGTTACGTGCTGCGTGAGACACCGCCCTAGCGAGATGTTGGGATCCTGATGTTTGGACTCAGGCGGCGCGCGCAGGCCATCCGGGTGCCGGAGAAAGCCACCACGTCGCTGTCGCTGCGATGGCGGGTGATGCTGCTCGCGATGTCCATGGTGGCGATGGTGGTCGTGCTGATGGCCGTCGCGGTGTACGCGGTGGTCTCCGCGGCGCTGTACTCCGACATCGACAACCAGTTGCAGAGCCGGGCGCAACTCCTGATCGCCAGCGGTTCGCTGGCTGCCGACCCGGCCAAGGCCATCGAGGGAACGGCCTACTCCGACGTCAATGCGATGTTGGTCAACCCGGGCCGTTCCATCTACACCGCCAATCAGCAGGGGCAGACCCTTCCGGTCGGCCAGCCGGAGAAGGCGGTCATCCGGGGCGAGCTATTCATGTCGCGCCGCACCGTCGGGGACCAGCGGGTGCTGGCGATCCACCTGCCCAACGACAGTTCGCTGCTGATCTCAAAGAGTCTGCAACCCACCAACGCCGTGATGACGAAGCTCAAATGGGTGCTATTGGCGGTCGGAGGGATCGGCGTCGTGATCGCCGCGGTCGCCGGCGGAATGGTGGCGAGAACCGGTCTGCGCCCGGTTGCTCAGCTGACCGAGGCCACCGAACGGGTGGCCCGCACCGATGACCTGCGGCCCATTCCGGTTTTCGGCAGCGACGAACTGGCCAGGCTCACCGAGGCGTTCAACGCGATGTTGCGGGCGCTGGCGGAGTCCCGCGAGCGGCAGGCCCGCCTCGTCGCCGACGCCGGGCACGAACTCAAGACGCCGCTGACCTCGCTGCGCACCAACGTCGAGTTGCTGATGGCCTCCAGCGCGCCGGGCGCTCCGCTGATCCCGGAGAGCGAGTTGGCCGATCTGCGTGGCGACGTCATCGGTCAGATCGAGGAACTGTCCACGCTGGTGGGGGATCTTGTGGATCTGACCCGGGAGGACAATGCGCGGGGCAGCGTCCTCGAAGACGTCGAGATGACCGAGGTCATCGACCGGAGCCTGGAGCGTGTCCGCCGGCGCCGCAACGACATCCGTTTCGACGTCGACGCTGTCGGCTGGCAGATTCACGGAGACCCCGCGGGATTGTCCCGGGCGGTGCTGAACCTACTCGACAACGCGGCCAAGTGGAGCCCACCGGGCGGAACGGTGGCACTGCGGTTGCGCCAGGTGGATGCCGCCCACGCCGAACTCACGGTGTCCGACGAGGGTCC
Organism: Mycobacterium sp.; assembly: GCA_020439025.1. Taxonomy (GTDB): domain Bacteria; phylum Actinomycetota; class Actinomycetes; order Mycobacteriales; family Mycobacteriaceae; genus Mycobacterium. The sequence continues at coordinate 3,945 of JAGQTO010000128.1, forward strand.
GGGCATCGAACCGGAGGAACGGGGTCTGGTCTTCGAGCGGTTCTACCGTTCGACCTCCGCCCGGGCCATGCCCGGTTCAGGTCTGGGGCTGGCGATCGTCAAGCAGGTCGTGGTCAAGCACGGTGGGATGATCCGTATCGGGGAAACTGTGCCCGGCGGGCATCCGCCCGGCACCACCTTCCACGCGCTCTTACCGGGCCTTCCGACCGGCTTGTCCTACCGCTCTCAATCCGCCCAGAGCGAAATCCCCCCAGCAAACGACGAGGTTGGGCGTGGCGATGGGAACGCATCAGCCCTACCGAGTGTTATCTCAGTGGATTCTCAGTAGTAACCGGCAAGCTGACCGGACCAAGCATGACGCGCTCGCGTGTCGACAAGCAGAAAGAGCAAAGCAGCGACCATGACAGACGACCCTCGTTACTCGCCGTCGCAGCAGTCCGGCCGGGGCATGCCGAATCAGCAAGCGGGGGCCGGCTACACCCAGGGCGGCTACCAGACCCAGGCGGGCTACCAGCAGTCCTACGACTGGCGGTACGCGAGCGCCCAACAGCCCGGCTCCCAACAGTCGTGGGATCCCTACCGTGCTGCGCAGGCGGGAAATACTGCCGTCCTGCCTCCGGTGGCCGGCGCGCCGGCCCGGAAGCGATCCCGCCCGGTCGCGCTGACCGTCGGCGCGCTGGCGATCGCCGCGGTGTCGGCAGGGATGGGCGGCATGGTTGCAGTGATGTCGCAGCCGCAGAGTGGCCCCACCACGACGATCGCCACCGCGGCGCCGAACGGACGTGCCGTCCCCACAGCCAACGTGCCGGTGGGCTCGGTCGAGCAGGTGGCCGCGAAGGTGGTGCCGAGCGTGGTGAAGCTGGAGACCAAGATGGGGCGGGCCTCCGAGGAGGGCTCGGGCATCGTGTTGTCCGAGGACGGCCTGATCCTGACCAACAGCCACGTCGTGAGCGTCGCGCAGGACGGCACTCCGGTACTCCCGGGTCTGCCCGGGGCTCCCGGGAAGGGCGGTCGTGGCGGTGTTCCGACCAAGTCGACCACCTCCACGGTGACCTTCGCCGACGGCCGCACCGCCCCGTTCACGGTCGTCGGGGCGGACCCGTCCAGTGATATCGCGGTCGTCCGGGCCGAAGGGGTTTCCGGGCTGACGCCGATTGCTCTCGGCTCGTCAGCGAACCTACGGGTCGGCCAGGACGTCGTCGCCGTGGGGTCCCCGCTGGGCCTGGAGGGCACGGTCACCACCGGCATCATCAGCGCGCTGAACCGGCCGGTGGCCGCCGGAGGGGACGCGAAGAACCAGAACACCGTCTTGGATGCCATTCAGACCGATGCCGCGATCAATCCGGGCAACTCTGGTGGCGCGCTGGTGAACATGAACGGCGAACTGGTTGGCGTCAACTCCGCCATCGCCACCCTGGGCGGAGACTCCGGCGATGCGCAGAGTGGTTCGATCGGGCTGGGTTTCGCCATTCCGGTGGATCAGGCCAAGCGCATCGCCGATGAACTGATCAGTAGCGGCACCGCCTCGCACGCCTCGCTCGGTGTTCAGGTCAGCAACGACATGACCGCTCATGGCGCCAAGATCGTCGAGGTCGTCAAGGACGGGGCCGCTTTCAAGGCCGGCCTTCCCAGCGGCGTGGTGGTGACGAGGGTCGACGACCGGGTGATCGGCAGCGCCAACGCGTTGGTGGCCGCCGTGCGGTCTCGAGCCCCCGGCGAGAAACTTCAGCTGACCTTCCTGGACGGTTCCGGTAACCCCCAGACCGTCGAGGTCACGCTCGGCAAGGCGGACCAGTGATCCGGGTGGTCACCGAACCGGGAGGACCGGGGATCGGCGAGTCACCGCGAGGGCAGGCGCGCGGATATACGGTGGCATCCATGGAACAGCCCGAGGGTTCGGCCGGTCGCGCACTGGTGGTCGTGGTGGACGATCGCAGGGCCCGGGGTGTCGCAGAGGATCACAGCGGCCCATTGGTCACCGAACTGCTCAACGAGGCGGGGTTTGTGGTCGACGGCGTCGTGGTGGTCTCCGCTGACGAGGTGGAGATCCGCAACGCGCTGAACACGGCGGTGATCGGCGGCGTGGACCTGGTGGTCTCCGTCGGCGGCACCGGGGTGAGCCCACGCGATGTGACCCCCGAGGCGACCCGGGCCGTGCTGGACCGTGAGCTGAAGGGCATCGGCGAGGCGCTTCGGTCCTCGGGGCTGGCA
>JAGQTO010000129.1 GCA_020439025.1 Mycobacterium sp.
GCACCGGCGTGCAGCATGCCCACCGAGAAGTCCGCGGCCAGACACCAAGCCCCCGATTTGGCCAGCTCGACCGTCGAGACCGATGTGCCGGCGGCCAGGTCGAGAACCTCCTCGCCCGGCTTCAGCTCCAGGGCCGCCCGCGTGGCCCGGCGCCAATGCCGATCCCGGCCCCCCGAGAGGACGGTGTTGGTGATGTCGTAGCGACGGGCCACCCCGTCGAACATCGACGCCACATCACGCGGGTCCTTCTCCAGCGAGGCTCGACTCACCCGCCAGACGCTATCAAGCCCCGCGCTGCTCGACTGTTCGGTTCTGCCGGGACCGCGCGACCATCCGGTCGCTGAGATGGATCAGACGGTCTTCGTGGCCGGCGGGCATGGTGTAGGCGAGCTGCCGCAGCTCGACGGCGAATCCGTGCAGATCCTGGTGGAACAGCCTGTCATCCATGTTGTGTACCCCCTCCGCCATTGCTCATGACGTGTTCGAAAGCATTTGTGCGGTTAGCGATTTGCTTCACGAACCTGTAACCCATGTTGCACAGGATCAAACCAACGGCGAAAGGCCTCTCACCAACATCACAGGTGAACTTTGCGTTTCAGACAGGTATCCCGCGCACAGGCCTTCTCTCCAGCCACACCAGGGCGGCCAGCGCCACTCCGCCGATCAGCCACCCGGCCACCGCGACGGAGGCGGCCGGGATGATGGCCAGCGAGGCGTTGCGGTTCTGCACGCGAACAAGATTCGGGTCGGTGGTGTCGTATTCGACGTAGATGCGCATCCCGGTGGCCAGTTCCGACGGATACAGCACGCCGAGTTCGGGACGGTAGGTGACACGGTCGGGGGTGACGAACTCGATGGTCGAACGGCGGGGTCCCGCGGAGAGCACCTGGGCCTCGGCCACACCCATGTGCGACTCGATCTCGCGATCGTTGCGCCACGCACCGGCGACCAACAGAATCGACTGCAAGGTGACGATTCCGGCGAGGATCCAGACCGCGGCCTTGGCCCAGCGCAACGCTTTCCGTCGCGCGGTGTCGGGCAGTTCCGGATCCCGGAGCGGCAGCGCGGGCCTCAGCAGGGCCTGCAGCCGACCGATCACAGGGCAGCCCGGATGGCGGCATGCAACTGCCGCAGCGACGAGCGGTCGGCTTTGACCTCCAGCACCCGCAGTCCGGCGTGCGGTTCGTCGAGCAGGGGCCCGAGGTCGCCGACCTCGATCTGGCGCGCCTCGACGTGGTAGGCCCGGCACAGCGCCCCGACGTCGACGTCGTGCGGGGTGCCGAAGATCCGGGAGGACACGTCGGAGAACCGCGGATCACCCTGCTCGAGCAGTTCGAAGATGCCGCCGCCGTTGTCGTTGGACACCACGATGGTGAGATCGCGCGGCGTCGGCTCGGTCGGACCGATCAGCAGCCCGGACGCGTCGTGGACAAAGGTCAGATCACCCAGCAGCGCGATGGTGCGACCGGCGTGCGCCAGGGCGGCGCCGATGGCCGTCGACACGGTGCCGTCGATACCGGCCACCCCGCGGTTGGAGCGCACCGCGATCCCCTCGGCGTCCAAACCCACCAGGGCGGCGTCGCGCACCGGGTTGGAGGCGCCGAGCACCAGCTGGTCCCCGGGGCGCAGCGCCGCGGCCACCGCGGCGGCCACGTGCAGGCCGGTGGTCAGCGGGTGTGCGGCCAACTGCTCCCGGACCGCGGCCAGCGCATGGCGGTGGGCCCGCTCACACCTCTCCAGCCACTGCGGGTCCGGGCTGCCGGACGTCTCGGCGCGGGTGCCGGTGGCCGCGGAGTTGCCCGAGACGTCGGGCCAGCGCGGGCCGGTGGTGAGCGCGTACACCGGTACCGAGGCGTCGGCCAGCAGGGCCGAGACCGGTCGGTGCAGGGTGGGCCGGCCCGCCATGATGACCTGCCGGGGCCTCAGCGCCGCCAGTGCCAGCGGATGCAGCGGGACGGCCGGCGGCGGGGCGGTCGGCTCGGCGACGGTGGGCAGCAGCGCCAGGTTCGGGTGCACGCCGGCGCCGTGGCCGGCGATGACGACAGTGTCCTCGGTGAGGTCGATGGGCAGCGGCTGATCGAAGGAGACCGGCGGGCTGTAGGTCCACGGCCTGCCGTCCGGGCGTCCGGGCGGGAAGTCGGCCGGGTCCGAATCAGGCTCGGGCACAAGGGGCTCACGCAGCGGGATGTCGAACTGGACCGGCCCGGCGTTGGCGGTGCGGGCACCGGTGGCGGCCGCCAGCACCCGGCAGGTAGCCGAGCGCCACTGGGCGTTGAGCGCATCGAGGCGGTCAGGGACGTCTTCGGCCAGGCCCAGGCTGATGGCGGCGCGGACCTGGGAGCCGAAGTAGCCGAGCTGCTCCATGGTCTGGTTGGCGCCGGTGCCGAGAAGTTCGTAGGGCCGGTTGGCGCTGAGCACGATGAGCGGAACGCGGGCGTAGTTGGCCTCGATGACCGCCGGGCCGAGGTTGGCCACCGCGGTGCCGGAGGTCATCGCGATGGGAACCGGGCGTCCGCTGCCGGCGGCCAGTCCGATTGCCAGGTAGCCGGCGGTGCGCTCGTCGATGCGGACGTGCAGGCGCAGCGCCCCGGCCCGGTCGGCGTCGGCCAGGGCGAACGCCAACGGGGCGTTGCGGCTGCCCGGGCACAGCACGACGTCACGCACGCCGCCGCGGATGAGTTCGTCCACAACGACCCGCGCCTGGGTCGTCGAAGGATTCACCATGAGCACAGGTTGCCACACCATCAGATGAGGGTGCCCGCGAAGAAGTCCAGCATCGCGGCGTTGACCTGCTCGGGGCGCTCCAGGAACCCGAGGTGGCCGGCGTTGGCGATCTGCACGTAGCGGCCCCTCGGGATGGCCTCCCCCACCTCGCGGCCCAGCGCCGGCGGGGTGATGACATCGTCGGCGAAACCGATCACCAGCACCTCGGCGGCGATGGAGCGATAGGCCGGCAGCCGATTCTCCGTCGGCACCACCGTCAGTTGAGCACGCCAGCCCGGCGTCCGCCGGAGTGGAAAGGCGGTGAACATCTCCATCCAGTCGCCGATCGCCGGGCCGTTGATGGTCTTGGGTGAGAAGTTCTCCAGCACACGGACTTTCGCCGCGTAAGCGGGAGGCAACTCGGCACCGGATTCGGCCAGCGCCAGGTCGGCGGCGCGGAACGCCTTGCGGGTGGCGTCCAGCCGTCCCCGGGTGCCCATCAGCACCGCCTGGGTCACCAGTTCGGGGCGGACCAGCATGAGTTCCTGGGCGATGAAGGCCCCCATCGACAGCGCGACCACCCGGGTGGGCCCGCCGATCGCCCGTTCGATCAGTTCGGCGGTGTCGGCGACCATCTGCGGCGTGGAGAAACCGCCGGCGTTCTCGGTCTCGCCGATGCCGCGGTTGTCGAGGGTCACACAGCGGTAGCCGGCCTGCAGGAAGGCCGGCACCTGGTGGATGTGCCAGGTGCGGCCGGCCCCGCCGGTGCCGGAGATGAACAGCACCGGGTCGCCGGACCCGCTGTCGTTGTAGGCCAGGTTGGTCACGCGGGGCTAGCCCGCCGCGGCGGCGGCAGCGGCCAGGGCGGCGTCGTAATCGGGCTCGTCGGCGATCTCGGGAACCAGTTGGGTGTAGGCGACGGTGCCGTCGGCCCCGACCACCACCACCGCCCGGGCGAGCAGTCCGGCCATCGCCCCGTCGGCCAAAGTGACGCCGAAGTCCTCGCCGAAGCTGTCCCGGAAGGCCGAGGCCGAGGTGACGTTGTCGATGCCCTCGGCGCCGCAGAACCTGGACAGCGCGAAGGGCAGATCCTTCGACACGCACAGCACCGACAGCCCGCTCGCGGCGGCCTGCTCGTTGAACTTGCGCACACTGTTCGCGCACACCGGGGTGTCCACCGAGGGGAAGATGTTGAGCACCAGGGTCTTTCCGAGGAACGCGTCGCTGCCGACCGCGCCGAGGTCGGTGCCGGTCAGGGTGAACCCGGGGGCCGGGGAGCCGACGGGGGGAAGTTCGCCGACGGTGTGGACGGGGTTGCCGCTCAGTGTGATTTCAGCCATACCTGACAGTGTGGCAACAGCGCTGTCGGCTCAGAGAAGCGGGTAGCACTGGCGGACGCGATCGATCCACCAGTCCCGTCGCTGTGGCGGTGCGGCGAGGTCTGCCAGCCGGGTCGGGTCCGGAACGACCTCGCCGACCGGCAGGGATCCATCGACGGGGACGAGGTCGGCGACGTCGGAGACGAACAGCCCGCCGGTGCCCAGCCCGCAGGCGTGCTCCAGGCGCGGCAGCGCGGCCGCGGCGGCCAGGCCGGCGCCGATGCCGACCGCGGAATCCAGCGCGCTGGAAATCACCACCGGGATGTCGATGTGGGCGGCGATCTCGAGCAGGGCGCGGACCCCGCCGAGTGGGGCGACCTTGAGCACGGCGACGTCGGCGGCCCCGGCCCGCACCACGGCCAGCGGGTCGGCGGCCTTGCGGATGCTCTCGTCGGCGGCGATCGGGACGTCCACGCGACGGCGGACCTCGGCGAGTTCGGCGACCGTGCGGCAGGGCTGTTCGATGTACTCCAACGCGCCGTCGGCGGTCAGGGCCGCGGCGGCCGCGACGGCCGCGTCCGGTGTCCAGCCGCCGTTGGCGTCCACCCGGACGGTGCGGATCACCGCGCGCACGGCCTCGACCCGGGCGACGTCGTCGGCCAGGGTCTGCCCCGGCTCGGCGACCTTGACCTTGGCCGTGGTCGCACCCGGGAAGCGGGCCAGCACCGCGGCCACCTCGTCGGGACCCACCGCGGGCACGGTGGCGTTCACCGGTATACGGGTGCGCCGCGCCGGGGGCCGCGCCTCGTAGGCGGACTCGATCGCCGAGGCCAGCCAGTGCGCCGCTTCGGGCGGCTCGTACTCGACGAAGGCCCCGAACTCGCCCCAGCCCGATGGCCCGTCGATGAGGGCGACCTCGCGCACGGTGATCCCGCGGAAGCGCACCCGCATCGGCAGGGCGAGGACGTGCAGCCGGTCCAGCAGGTCGTCAACGCTTGCCAGCCCGACGTTCATCAGATCGCGCGGTCGCGGTTCTCCCAGTAGGGCTTGCGCAGATCCTTCTTCAGCAGCTTGCCGGTCGGGTTGCGCGGCAGCTCGGTCATGATGTCGATACTGCGCGGGCACTTGTAGTGCGCCAGCCGGTCCCGGCACCAGGCGATGAGCTCCTCCGGAGTGACCTGCTGCCCGGCGGACAGCTCGACCACGGCCTTGACCGACTCGCCCCACTTCTCGTCGGGGATGCCGAACACCGCGGCGTCGAGAACCGCGGGGTGGTCGGTCAGCGCCCGCTCCACCTCGACGGAGTAGATGTTCTCCCCGCCGGAGATGATCATGTCCTTGAGCCGGTCCTCGACGAAGACGAAACCGTCCTCGTCCACCCGTCCGATGTCGCCGGTGCGGAACCAGCCGTCGTCGGTGATGACCTCGGCGGTGGCCTCCGGCTTGTTGTGGTAGCCCTCCATCACCTGCGGTGTGCGGAACCACAATTCGCCCGGTTGGCCGACCGGCACCTCCTCGAGGGTGTCGGGGTTGACCACCTTGACCTCGACCTGGCCGGCCGGCTGCCCGGCGCTCTTGATGCGCTCGGGGTGGGCGGGGTCGCGGTGGGCCTCCGGGGACAGTTGGGTGACCGCGCCGCACACCTCGGTCAGGCCGTAGACCTGGACGAAGTCGGTGTCCGGAAACTCCTCGAGCGCCTTGGCCAACAGCGCCGGGGGCATCGGTGAGGCGCCATAGACGAAGGTACGCAGCCGGCGGAACAGGGCGACGGCCTCCGGGCCCATCTCCATCACCTTGCCGAGGACGGCCGGCACCATGAAGGTGCGGGTGGCCCCGGCCATCAGCGCACCGGCCATCGCGGCGCCGTCGACCTCGCGGGTCATGATGCTCGGTACGCCGTTGTGGATGGGGAACTGCGCGAACGAGGTTCCGCCGACGTGGAACAGCGGCATCGAGACCATCACCTTGTCGTCCGGCTGGAACTCGAAGGTGGCGGCGTTGAGCGTGTGGGCGATCAGGGCGGACTGGCTCAGCCGCACCCCCTTGGGCTTTCCGGTGGTGCCCGAGGAGTACATGATCACGCAGACGTCGTCGGGGCTGACGTCGGCGCCACGCCCGCGCGGTGTGGCCGCGGCCAGCATGGCCTCGTACTCGTCGCCCTCTCCCCCCTCCGGGGTGACCGAGATGACGTGCTCGACACCGGGCAGCCGGTCGCGGATGGCGTCGATACCGCCCTTGAGTTCGGCGCCGACGATGAGCAGCTTGGCGCCGGAGTCGTTGAGGACGTAGTCCATCTCGTTGCCGGCCAGCCGGAAGTTGATGATCGCGGTCGCGGCGCCCAGCGACGCCGCGGCCAGGGTGGTCTCGACGCAGGCCGGGTGGTTCTTGTCGAGGAAGGCGATGACGTCACCGCGGCCGACGCCGCGCTCGGCCAGCGCCCCGGCGGCGCGTCGCACCCGCTCGTCGAGTTCGGCCCAGGTGAAGGTGCGGTTCAGGAAGGTGATGGCCGGCTCGTCGGGCTTGACCTCGGCCCAGTACGCGAGTCGGTCGTCGAGGAAGCGCGGTTCGGGGGGCTGCGACATGTCGTTAGCGTGCCACGTCAGGAATCGCTCGCGGCGCGATTTGAGCCGCGAGTTGGGCGCAGCAACACCATCGCCACGACGATCGCCGCGGCCGGCACCACCGCCATGATGAGGCTGAGGTCGTGGATCGCGTTCAGCCAGCTGTCGGTGGCCTCCGACACCACCCAGCGGGCCTGCTCCGGATCGAGCACCTCACTGCCGGCGGCCGGGTTCGGGGCCCCGCCGTGGGCGACCCGCAGCGCCTCGCGGGCCTGCTCCTCGGTGATGCCGGAATTCTCCAGTTTGTGGCGGCCGTCGCGCAGGAACAGCGTGGTGCCGACCAGCGCGAACAGTGCCGGGCCGAGAGAGTAGGCGGCCTGGCCGACGGCGGGTTTGACCGCCGAGACCACCCCGCCGAGTTCCGGGGGTGCGCTGGACATCATGATCGTCGACTGCGGGGTCTGCACCACCGCTCCCCCGGCAGCGTTGAGCGCGACCGCGACACCGAGCACCGCGATCGGCGTCTGCTCGTCGAGAACCACCAGCATCACCATGCTGACCAGCAGGATCACCAGGCCGGTGACCAGCACGGTGCGCTCCCCGAACCGCGCGGCCGCCCGGCCGGCGCCCACCGCGGCGGCCGAGGCCAGCAGCATCGCCGGGATGAGCAGCAGGCCGAGCAGCTCCGGGGACTTACCCCGGATGGTCACCAGGTAGTAGGCGAACAGGATGGTTCCGCCGCCGCCGAGGAAATTGAAGGTGGCACCGGCGGTCAGCGCCGCGTTGAACCGCGCCGAACGGAAGATCCGCATGTCCAGGGCGGGGGCGTCGGTGTGCAGTTCCCAGCGCACGAAGGCCACGCCGAGGCCCAACCCCAGCGCGATCAGCGCCAGCGCCCCGGCGTTGAGGCCACCCTGCAGTTCGGTCAGGCCGTAGATGACCGTCACCAGCGCCGCGGCGATGAGCAGGATGCCCGGGATGTCGAGTTTGCGTTGGTCGCGGACCGTCTCGGGCACGTAGCGCAGGGTGATGACCAGGGTGAGCAGGGCCAGGACCGGGGTGACGAGAAGGCAGGCGCGCCAACCGAAGTGCGTGGTCAGCCATCCGGCGATGGCCGGCTGAAACACCGCCAGGGCGTGGCCCGCGCCGAGGTAGGAGGCGATCGCCGCGGCGCGGCGGCCGGGCGGGAAGACGGCGTTGACGATGGCCAGCGAGAGCCCCAACACGAACGCGAAGGCGATGCCCAGGCCGGCCCGGGCGACGATGAGGACGCTGACGTGCGGGGCGAGGGCACCGAGCACCCCGAACCCGATCGAGCCGTAGATGCCCAGGACGAACATCCGCTTCATCCCGGCGAGGTCGCCGAGTGCGCCGGCGCCGAGGACCGCCGCGGCCAGGGTCAGCGTGCACAGACTGGCCAGGAAGCTGGCCGTGGCGGGGGTGAATTCCAGACCGCGCCGGACCTCGGCGAGGTTGGCCGACAAGGTGGTGGGATCGGCCGCGGTGATGCTGTAACCCAGGCCCATCGCGATGACGGTCATGGTGGCCGCGAGGCCGCTGACTTGGCGCTGCTGGTCGGGCCCGGGCATTGGCCGATGCTATTCCGCGGTCCCGCCGATGCGGACCGAAACAGGTTCTAATCTGGGAGCCATGACCCCGGACCGGCTGCGGCATCCCCTGCATTCGGGCCACCTGACCGTCGCCGCCCTCGACCGGCACCGGAACCGGCCGGTGCTGTTCCTCGGGGACACCACGCTGACCGGCGGGGAATTGGCTAACCGGATCAGCCAGTACGCGCAGGCGTTCGAGGGGCTGGGGGCCGGTGGCGGAACCTGCGTGGGGTTGCTGTCGCTGAATCGTCCCGAGGTGCTGATGGTCATCGGGGCCGGGCAGACCCAGGGTTACCGGCGCACTGCGCTGCACCCGCTCGGTTCGCTCGACGACCACGCCTACGTACTTGCCGACGCCGGGGCGACCTCGCTGATCATCGACCCGGTGCCGATGTTCGTGGAGCGGGCTGTCGCGCTGGTGGACCGTGTTCCGTCGCTGCGGCAGGTGCTGACGCTGGGGCCGGTGCCCGCCGAATTGGCCGAGTGCGGGGTGGACCTTATCGCCGAGGCCGCCGGCTATCCGCCGCGACCGTTGGTAGCCGCCGAGCTGGCGCCGGACCACATCGGCGGGCTCACCTACACCGGGGGCACCACCGGCCGGCCCAAAGGGGTGATCGGCACCGTCAGTTCGATCATGACGATGACGACGAGCCAGCTCGCCGAGTGGGAGTGGCCGCAGCATCCGCGGTTCCTGATGTGCACGCCGCTGTCGCACGCCGGGGCGGCGTTCTTCGTGCCGACGGTGGTCAAGGGCGGCGAGATGGTGGTGCTGGGAAAGTTCGACCCGGCCGAGGTGCTGCGGGTCATCGAGGAGCGCCGGATCACCGCGACCATGCTGGTGCCTTCGATGCTCTATGCCCTGCTGGACCACCCGGATTCGCACACCCGCGACCTGTCCTCGCTGGAGACGGTGTACTACGGAGCCTCGGCGATGAATCCGGTGCGACTGGCCGAGGCGATCAGGCGGTTCGGCCCGATCTTCGCGCAGTACTACGGTCAGTCCGAGGCCCCGATGGTGATCACCTACCTGGCCAAGGGCGACCACGACGAGAAGCGGCTGACCTCCTGCGGCCGGCCCACTTTGTTCTCCCGCGTCGCACTGCTCGACACTGCGGGCAACCCGGTGCCGCGCGGGGAGGTCGGCGAGATCTGCGTGTCCGGGCCGCTGCTGGCCGGCGGGTACTGGAATCTTCCGGAGGAGACGGCGGCGGCGTTCCGCGACGGCTGGCTGCACACCGGGGATCTGGCCCGTCAGGACGAGGACGGATTCCTCTACATCGTCGACCGGGTCAAGGACATGATCGTCACCGGCGGATTCAACGTGTTTCCCCGGGAGGTTGAGGACGTTGTCGCCGAACACCCGGCGGTGGCGCAGGTGTGCGTCATCGGCACGCCCGACGAGAAATGGGGTGAGGCGGTGACGGCGGTGATCGTGCTGCGGCCCGGCGAGTCCGCCGATGCCGAATCGGTGGCTCGAGTAAGCGGCGAGATTCAGGACGAGGTCCGCCGGCGCAAGGGGCCGGTCCACTCCCCCAAGCAGGTGATCGTGGTGGACGCGGTTCCGGTGACGGCGCTGGGCA
>JAGQTO010000419.1:0-1253 GCA_020439025.1 Mycobacterium sp.
ATCGTTCCGAAGATCGCGTGGTAGACGCCGCCGGCCATCTGATCGGGCAGCACGCCGGCCAGCGACCGGTTCCACCAGGAGGCGCTGAGGACGGCCGAGAGGCCCTGCTCTAGGACCGTGTAGAGCACCCACACCAGGGGAATCATCGCGACCACGAACGAGGTCGCGAACAGGACCGTGGCGATCCTGTCCTTGGCTCTGCGACTGGCGCTCGTCGGGTGGAAGGTCGGACCCTTGACCGGCAGTTGCAACGGATCGGTCGTCATCCTCCGCTGACCCTTCCCCCGGCGGCGGCGCGGGCGAGTGCGTTGACGATGAACGTCAGAATGAACAGGACGAAGCCGGCCGCGATGTACGCCCCGGTGGGGAGCGGGGAGCTGAATTCCGCGGCTGCCGAGGCGATCTTCGAGGCGAACGTATAGCCGCCGTCGAACAACGACCAGTGCCCGGCTTGGGCGGCGGCACGCAGGATGATCAGGACCGCGACCGTCTCACCCAGAGCACGCCCCAGTCCGAGCATCGATCCCGCGATCATTCCGCTGCGCCCGTATGGGAACACCGTCATCCGGACGACTTCCCATTTTGTTGCCCCGAGTGCCTGCGCTGCCTCGACGTGACCTCGCGGGGTGAGGCTGAAAACCTCTCGGGTGACCGAGGTGATGATCGGCAGGATCATCACCGCCAGGACGACTCCCGCGGTGAAGATCGTCCCGCCGCCGGCCAGCGAGACATTGCCGTCGGCGAACAGGAAGAACCAACCGAGATGGTCGTTGAGGAATCGGGCGACCGGTTCCAATCGGGGCGCCAGCACGAAAATGCCCCACAGGCCGAAAACAATCGAGGGAACGGCGGCCAGCAGATCGACGAGGACCGCGAACGGCTTCGCCGCCCGGCGCGGCGCGTAGTTGGTCAGGAACGTGGCGATCCCGATGGCGATGGGCACCGCGATCAGCAGGGCGAACACCGAACTGAGAACGGTCACCTGGAACAACTCGGCGACCCCGAACCGCAGGTTCGACTCATCAGCCGTGCTGAACTCCGAACTGGTGAGGAAATTCGCCTTATCCGCCTGTAACGATGGCACCGCACGGACGATCAGGAACAGCGCCATCAAAGCGATGGCGGCGATGATGGTCCCGCCGGCGGCCAGTGCGGCCGAACCGAAGATCCTGTCGCCCATCCTGCCGCCGGTGCGAAGGCCCGCCTCTTGCGAAGATTGGGACGACACGTAGAGATTGTCCCCCACGGACTCC
>JAGQTO010000419.1:1365-1847 GCA_020439025.1 Mycobacterium sp.
GGCACCGGGATGTAGCCGTTATCGGTCAGGCCTTCCTGCCCCTTGCCCAGCGCCGCGGTCAGGAACGCCCGGACCGCGGGGGCGACGTCGGCCTCGGGGTACTTCGAGCAGACCAGCGAGTAGGTGGCGAGCATGATCGGGTAGGCACCCGGATCGGTGGGCTTGTAGAACGACGAGGTGTCCAAGACCATGTCGTTGCCCGCGCCGCTGATCTTGACGTCGTCGATCGACTTTGCGGCCGATTCCACCGACAGCGCAACGGGGTCCGGGCCGGCCGAGGTGACGATGTCGGCAACCGAGAGTCCCTGGCTCTTGGCGAAGGACCACTCGTTGTAGGTGATCGACCCCGGGGTCGTCTTGATTGCCGCCGAGGTGCCCTCATTGCCCTTGGCGCCCTCGCCGACGCCGCCGTTGAAGGTCTTGCCCGCGCCCTTGCCCCATGCACCGTCGGAGGCGGCCTCCAGGTATTTCTGGAAGTTGTC
>JAGQTO010000001.1:0-3901 GCA_020439025.1 Mycobacterium sp.
CCGTGACCCCCGCCGATCTCGCCGTCCTGCTTCGCAGCACCGCCGCCGAGGTGCTCAGGTCGCGGGGGCTCGATCCGGGCGCGTTGCCGGCAGAGGTCACCGTGGAGCGCCCGCGGAACCCCGAGCACGGCGACTACGCCACCAACCTGGCGTTGCAGGTGGCCAAGAAGGTGGGCGCGAACCCGCGCGAGTTGGCGGGCTGGCTGGCCGAGGCGCTGATCGTCGGCGACGGCATCGACTCGGCGGAGGTCGCCGGCCCCGGCTTCGTCAACCTGCGGATCACCACCTCGGCCCGGGGCGCCATCGTCACCGACGTGGTGGCGGCGGGTGCCCGGTACGGCCACTCCGACCTTCTCGCCGGGCGCAGCATCAACCTGGAGTTCGTCTCGGCCAACCCGACCGGCCCGATCCACATCGGAGGCACCCGCTGGGCGGCTGTCGGCGACGCGCTGGGCCGGCTGCTGAGCACCCAGGGCGCGCAGGTCGTCCGCGAGTACTACTTCAACGACCACGGCGCCCAGATCGACCGGTTCGTCAGCTCGCTGATCGCCGCCGCCAAGGGCGAACCGGCACCCGAGGACGGCTACGCCGGGGCCTACATCGCCGACATCGCCGCGCAGGTGCTGGCCACCGCGCCCGACTCGTTGAGCCTGCCCGACGAGCAGCAGCGCGAAACCTTCCGGGAAATCGGCGTGGAGTTGATGTTCGACCACATCAAGAAATCCCTGCACGAATTCGGCACCGACTTCGACGTCTACACCCACGAAGACTCGATGCACACCACCGGACGGGTGGATCAGGCCATCGCGAAACTGCGCGCCAACGGTGCGATCTACGAGTCCGACGGCGCAACCTGGTTGCGCACCACCGACTTCGGCGACGACAAGGACCGTGTCGTCATCAAGAGCGACGGCCAGCCCGCCTATATCGCCGGTGACCTCGCCTATTACCTGGACAAGCGCCAGCGCGGTTTCGATCTGTGCATCTACATGCTCGGCGCCGACCACCACGGCTACATCGCCCGGCTCAAGGCCGCTGCGGCGGCCCTCGGCGACGATCCGAACACCGTCGAGGTGCTGATCGGCCAGATGGTCAACCTGGTCCGCGACGGCCAGCCGGTCCGGATGAGCAAGCGCGCAGGCACCGTGATCACCCTCGACGACCTCGTCGAGGCCATCGGGGTCGACGCCGCCCGGTACGCGCTGATCCGTTCCTCGGTGGACACCCCCATCGACATCGACTTGGCGCTGTGGTCCTCGGCGTCCAACGAGAACCCGGTCTACTACGTGCAGTACGCCCACGCCCGGCTGTGCGCGCTGGCCCGCAATGCCGCCGAACTGGGTCTGCTCGCCGACGTCGCGCACCTCGAACACCTCGGCCACGACAAAGAGGGAACGCTGATCCGCAACCTCGGCGAGTTCCCACGCGTCCTGCAGGCCGCTGCCACCCTCCGTGAACCGCACCGGGTCTGCCGCTACCTGGAGGATCTTGCCGGTGACTACCACCGTTTCTACGACTCCTGCCGGGTCCTGCCGCACGGCGACGAGGAGCCGACCGACCTGCACCGTGCCCGGCTGGCACTGTGCGAGGCCACCCGTCAGGTGATCGCCAACGGTCTGGCAATCCTCGGTGTGAGCGCACCGGAGCGGATGTGAACGTCCATCCGGCCGGACCGCGCCACGCCGAGGAGGTCCACCACGGCAGCGCGCCGCCCCGGCCGCTGAGCGCCGCCGACATGCTGGCGCTGGCGCCGAAGGTGTGGCCGCGCAACCTGGTTCGGGGCGAGGACGGGGTGGTCCGGGTAGCCGGCGTCCCGGTGACCGCGCTGGCCGATGAGTTCGGCACACCGCTGTTCGTGATCGACGAGGCCGACTTCCGCGGCCGGTGCGCGGAGATGGCGGCGGCGTTCGGCGGTGGCGAGAACGTGCGCTACGCGGCAAAGGCCTTCCTGTGCGGTGAGATCGCCCGCTGGGTCGACCAGGAGGGGCTCTCGCTCGACGTCGCCAGCGGGGGCGAGCTCGCCGTCGCGCTGCACGCCGGCTTCCCGGCCGGGCGAATCGCCATGCACGGCAACAACAAATCGACTGAGGAGCTGCGTGCCGCGGTTCGGACCGGGGTCGGGCATGTGGTGCTGGACTCGATGGCGGAGATCGACCTGCTCGACGCCGTCGCCGCCGAGGCCGGGGTGGTCCAGGACGTCCTGATCCGGGTGACGGTGGGTGTCGAGGCGCACACCCACGAGTTCATCTCCACCGCCCACGAGGATCAGAAGTTCGGGCTCTCACTGGCCGGCGGTGCGGCGATGGCCGCGGTGCGGCGGGTCTTCGACACCGACCACCTGCGGCTGGTCGGACTGCACAGCCACATCGGCTCGCAGATCTTCGAGGTGGACGGCTTCGAGTTGGCCGCCCACCGGATCATCGGCCTGCTGCGCGACGTGGTGGCCGAGTTCGGTGTCGACAAGACCGCGCAACTATCGACCGTCGACCTCGGCGGCGGCCTGGGCATCTCCTACCTGCCCCACGAGGATCCGCCTCCGGTGGCCGACCTGGCCGCGAAACTGGCCGCCATCGTGGCCGGCGAGTCCTCGGCGGTCGGTCTGCCCACCCCGCGGCTGGTGGTGGAACCCGGCCGGGCGATCGCCGGCCCCGGCACGGTTACCCTCTACGAGGTCGGAACGGTCAAGGACGTGACACTAGGTGGCGGTCGGCATCGCCGGTACGTCAGCGTCGACGGTGGCATGAGCGACAACATCCGGACCTCGCTGTACGGGGCCGAGTACGACGTGCGTCTGGTCTCCCGGTCCAGCAATGCCGCCCCCGTGCTGGCCCGCATCGTGGGCAAGCACTGCGAGAGCGGGGATATCGTGGTGCGCGACGCTTGGGTGCCCGACGATATCGTTGCCGGGGATCTGCTCGCGGTGGCGGCCACCGGCGCGTACTGCTACTCGATGTCGAGTCGCTACAACATGGTCGGACGCCCCGCGGTGGTGGCCGTGCGCGACGGGCAGGCGCGGTTGATCCTGCGCCGGGAGACCGTCGATGATCTGCTCAGTCTGGAGGTGAGGTAAGCGTGTCTGATACCGAGAAGCCGATCGGCGTCGCCGTGCTCGGTTTGGGCAACGTCGGCCGCGAGGTGGTCCGGATCATCGAGGAGAGCGCGGCCGACCTGGCCGCCCGCATCGGGGCTCCGCTCGAACTGCGCGGAGTGGCGGTACGGCGGGTGTCCGGCGACCGGGGAGTGCCGGTGGAGATGCTCACCGACAATGTCGAGGACCTCGTCTCGCGCGAGGACGTCGACATCGTGGTGGAGTTGATGGGTCCGGTCGAGCCGGCCCGCAAGGCCATCCTCACGGCCCTCGAGCATGGCAAGTCGGTGGTGACCGCCAACAAGGCCCTGCTGGCCCAGTCCACCGGCGAACTGGCCCAGGCCGCCGAGCGGGCGCACGTCGACCTCTACTTCGAGGCCGCTGTCGCCGGTGCCATCCCGGTGATCCGCCCGCTGACCCAGTCGCTGGCCGGTGACACCGTGCTGCGGGTGGCCGGCATCGTCAACGGGACCACCAACTACATCCTCTCCGAGATGGCATCCACCGGAGCCGATTACGCCAGCGCGCTGGCCGATGCGAGCGCGCTGGGCTATGCCGAGGCCGACCCGACCGCCGACGTCGAGGGTTATGACGCCGCGGCCAAGGCCGCGATCCTGGCTTCGATCGCCTTCCACACCCGCGTCACCGCCGACGACGTGTACCGCGAGGGGATCACCAAGGTCAGCCCCGCGGACTTCGACGCCGCCCGCGCGCTGGGCTGCACGATCAAGCTGCTGGCCATATGTGAACGCCTGACCGGTGATGGGCAACAACGGGTTTCGGCCCGTGTCTATCCGGCCCTGGTGCCGATGG
>JAGQTO010000001.1:4043-12450 GCA_020439025.1 Mycobacterium sp.
CGCAACCGGGTCCAGGGCGGTCGCGGGCCGCGCGAGTCCAAGTACGCGCAGTTGCCGATCGCGCCCGTGGGCATGATCCCCACCCGGTACTACGTCAGTATGACGGTGAAGGACCGCCCTGGTGTATTGGCTTCGGTCGCAACGGAATTCGGCAAGCGTGAGGTCAGCATCGCCGAGGTGCGCCAGAAGGGCATCGTGGACGAGGCCACCGGCCAGCCCTCCGGCGCGCGCATCGACGTGGTGACCCACCGGGCCACCGATTCGGCGCTGTCGGAGACCGTTTCCGCGCTGGCCGAACTCGACGCCGTCGACGCCGTCGACAGTGTGCTGCGGCTCGAGGGAACCAGCGAATGAGCGATCAGCGTCGTTTGGGTCTTGGAGACTGCCGGGGCCGCATCGGATGCTCCTGGCCCGGCCTGATCGAGGCCTACCGGGATCGTCTTCCCGCGGCGGCGGGATGGACGCCGGTCACTCTTCTGGAGGGTGGCACCCCCCTGGTGCCCGCGCCGCGACTGTCCGAACGCACCGGTTGCACGGTCCACCTCAAGGTGGAGGGCCTCAACCCCACCGGCTCGTTCAAGGACCGCGGGATGACGATGGCGGTCACCGAAGCTGTGGCCAAGGGCCAGCAGGCGGTGCTGTGCGCCTCGACCGGCAACACCTCGGCCTCGGCCGCGGCCTACGCGGCGCGGGCGGGGATCACCTGCGCGGTGCTGATCCCGCAGGGCAAGATCGCGATGGGCAAGCTGGCCCAGGCGGTGATGCACGGCGCCAAGATCATCCAGATCGACGGCAACTTCGACGACTGCCTCGAACTGGCCCGCAAGCTCACCGCCGACTACCCGACCATCTCGCTGGTCAACAGCGTCAACCCGGTGCGCATCGAGGGGCAGAAGACCGCCGCCTTCGAGATCGTCGACGTCCTCGGCACCGCCCCCGACGTGCACGCGCTGCCGGTCGGCAACGCCGGCAACATCACCGCCTACTGGAGGGGCTACACCGAGTACCACCGCGCCGGGCTCAGCGACCGGCTGCCGCGGATGCTGGGCACCCAGGCCGCCGGGGCTGCGCCGTTGGTGCTGGGTCACCCGGTCAGCCACCCCGAGACCCTGGCCACCGCGATCCGCATCGGTTCGCCGGCGTCCTGGGACGGAGCGGTCGCCGCGCGGGAGGAGTCGGGAGGAACGTTCCTGGCGGCCACCGACGACGAACTGCTGGCCGCGTACCACCTCGTCGCCCGCGACGAGGGGGTCTTCGTCGAGCCCGCCTCGGCGGCCAGCGTCGCCGGGCTGCTCAAGGCCGTCGAGGACGGCTGGGTCAAACCCGGTTCGACGGTGGTCTGCACGGTGACCGGGCACGGACTGAAGGACCCCGACACCGCATTGCGGGACATGCCCCAGGTCACCCCGCTACCGGTCGACCCGGCCGCGGTGGTGGCAGCGTTGGGTCTGGACTGAGACGGGTGGATGTGCCGGTGACCCTGACCCTGCCGCCCGGGCTGGTGGCGAGCGCCGCGGTGGCGGCCTCCAGTGCCAACCTGGGTCCCGGATTCGACAGCCTGGGCCTGGCATTGGGCCTCTACGACAACATCGAGGTGGAGACGACCTCCGCCGGCCTGGTCGTGGAGGTCGAGGGCCAGGGGGCCGGCGAGGTTTCCGGAAGCCGCCCCGACAACCTCGTCGTGCGGGCCATCCGTCGCGGACTGGAGGCCCTGGGTGCCAGTAGTCCGGGCCTTATTGTCCGCTGCCGCAACGCGATTCCGCACTCGCGGGGTCTGGGATCGTCGGCCTCTGCTGTCGTCGGTGGGCTGGCCATCTCCAATGGCCTTGCGGCTCAAACGGATCTGGAAACCCTCACCCCTGCGCAGTTGATTCAGCTGTCCGGGGAGTTCGAAGGGCACCCCGATAACGCGTCCGCTTCGGTCCTCGGCGGTGCGGTGGTGTCCTGGACTCAGGCGGGGCCCGGTCCCGACGGCCTGGCCCCTGGCTACTTCGCCGCCCCGATGGTTCTGCACCGCGATATCCGGCTGTTCCCTGCGATCCCCACACTGCGGTCCTCGACCGCGGAGACCCGGGCGGTGCTGCCGACTCAGGTCAGCCACTGCGATGCCCGGTTCAATCTCAGCCGTGCGGCGTTGCTGGTGCTGGCGCTTACGCAACGCCCGGACTTGCTGATGGCGGCCACCGAGGACGCGCTACACCAGAGGCAGCGCGCCGCGGTGATGCCCGCCTCCGCGGAGTTCATGCAGTTGACGCGCCGAAACGGCGTGGCGGCGGTGCTTTCCGGTGCCGGCCCGTCGGTGCTGGCACTGACCGATGGCGCCGACCTGCCGTCGGAGGTGGTCGAGTTCGGTCACGCGCACGGATTCGCCGTTGCCGAGATGGCGGTCGGTGAACCGGTTCGCTGGAATTCCGGCGTACCGGCCGGCCGTGGGTGAGTCATTCTTGCCACCGGGCGCTGCGGGTACTATTCTCGTGCTTGTCCCGCAATTGCAGCGTAGTTTCTGCGCCGACTTTAGGACGATCACCAAATCTTTGAGCGTGCAATCCAGTGGCCTGGGGGTAGGCCGGTCTTCCGCCCATCCCGGCAATCACTGGCACCGATGACGGTGAGACTTCGCGTTCAGTCAATGGGCTGAACGCCAACAACCCCGCGAGATGAAGCGCGGGGGAGGAAAGGAAATCCGTGACCGATACGGACCTCATCACGGCTGACGATCGCACCCCGCGTACCGCGGTGGCCGTGAATCCCCAAAGCCCCGCCGACGGCGCGGCAAAAGCAAAGGGCTCCGGCGGATCGCTGAGCGCCATGGTGCTGCCGGAACTGCGAGCACTGGCCAGTCAGGTCGGCGTAAAGGGCACCTCGGGAATGCGTAAGAGCGACCTGATCGAGGCCATCCGCGAACGGCAGGGTGTCGGAGCGCGCAACGGCGGCGGCTCCAAGGAACAACCCGCGCCCGCGCAGGCGACCGCGCCGGCCGAGTCCAAGCCGGTCGAGTCCAAGCCGGCTGAGGACTCCAAACCGGCTGAGGAAGCCCGGCAGAAGGGCAAGGACGAGGGCCGTCGGGAAAGTCAACCGGAGGGCAAGGAACTATCGGGTGAGTCCGCTGAGCAGCGTCGCTCCGAGCGTCCCGCCCGCGACCGCGGCCAACGTCCCGCCCGAGACGGCGGCGAGTCCGGAGAGGGCAAGAACCAGGCCCGCGAGTCCGGTGATCAGGGCGGCGAGGGCGGCGGCCCGCAGAATCGCGATGACGACGGCGAGGGCCGCGGCGGTCGGCGCGGACGGCGTTTCCGTGACCGCCGGCGCCGCGGCGAGCGGACCGGCGGCGAGGGCGGCGGCGAAGCCGAGCTCCGTGAGGACGATGTCGTGCAGCCGGTGGCCGGGATCCTCGATGTGCTCGACAACTACGCGTTCGTCCGCACCTCCGGCTACCTTGCCGGTCCCAATGACGTCTACGTGTCGATGAACATGGTCCGTAAGAACGGCCTGCGTCGCGGCGATGCCGTCACCGGAGCGGTGCGGGTGGCGCGCGAAGGGGAGGGCGGCGGAGGCAACCAGCGTCAGAAGTTCAACCCCCTGGTGCGCCTGGACAGTGTCAACGGCGGACCGGTCGAGGCGGCGCGCAACCGGCCGGAGTTCAGCAAGCTGACCCCGCTGTACCCGAACCAGCGGCTGCGGCTGGAGACCACCACCGAGCGGCTGACCACCCGCGTCATCGACCTGATCATGCCGATCGGCAAGGGCCAGCGAGCCCTGATCGTCTCGCCGCCGAAGGCCGGCAAGACCACGATCATGCAGGACATCGCCAACGCGATCACCCGCAACAACCCGGAGTGCCACCTCATGGTCGTGCTCGTTGACGAGCGGCCCGAAGAGGTCACCGACATGCAGCGTTCGGTCAAGGGCGAGGTCATCGCCTCCACCTTCGACCGCCCGCCGTCCGACCACACCCAGGCCGCCGAACTGGCCATCGAGCGGGCCAAGCGCCTGGTCGAACAGGGCAAGGACGTCGTGGTGCTGCTGGACTCCATCACCCGTCTGGGGCGCGCCTACAACAACGCCTCACCGGCCTCCGGACGCATCCTGTCCGGCGGTGTCGACTCCACCGCGCTCTACCCGCCCAAGCGTTTCCTCGGCGCGGCGCGCAACATCGAGGACGGCGGGTCGCTGACCATCATCGCCACCGCCATGGTCGAGACCGGCTCCACCGGTGACACGGTGATCTTCGAGGAGTTCAAGGGCACCGGCAACGCCGAGCTGAAGCTGGACCGCAAGATCGCCGAGCGCCGGGTGTTCCCGGCCGTCGACGTCAACCCCTCGGGCACCCGCAAGGACGAACTGCTGCTCTCGCCTGACGAGTTCGCCATCGTGCACAAGCTGCGTCGGGTGCTGTCCGGGCTGGACAGCCATCAGGCCATCGACCTGCTGATGAGCCAGCTACGCAAGACCAAGAACAACTACGAATTCCTGGTCCAGGTGTCCAAGACCGCCCCGGGAATGTCCGAGACCGACTAGTTTCGTCGCATTTCGGCGCGCTGATCGTCGCTGAGCGACGATCACCGCGCCGGAGTCGTGGGAGGTCCGATGAACGCGGACGAGATCTGGGCTGCCGTCGACGCACAGCGCCGCAGCCTCGCCGACCTGCTCGAGGGGCTCACCGCCGAGCAGTGGACGGCGCCGTCGTTGTGTGACGGCTGGCGGGTTCGCGACGTCGCGGCCCACCTGACCCACTCGCACATGCCGCCGGGACGCATGCTGGTCGAGGCGCTGAAGTCGGGTTTTCGTTTCGACCCGATGATCCGGCGGCTGGCCGTCGAGGACACCCGCTCCCAGCCGGAGATCGTCGCCGCGTTGCGCGGCATGGTCGGTTCCCGCCGGAAGGTTCCCGGAACCAGCGTGCAGCAGCCGCTGATCGAGGTGCTGGTGCACGGCCAGGACATCGCGGTGCCGTTGGGTATCGACCTGCCGATGCCACCGGATGCCGCCGTTGAGGCGGCCAAACGCCTGGCCGGCATGAATTTCCCGCTCAAGGCCCGGCAGCGGCTCGACGGAACCCGGCTGGTGGCCGCCGACGCCGACTTCGCCGCGGGCAAGGGCAGCGGGGTCACCGCGCCGATCCGCGACATCGTGATGGTGCTGGCCGGCCGTGCCGACTCCTAGCGAGGCCAGAGCCGGGCGTTTTGGGCTCCGGTCGGCTGAACTGGCATAATTGCCGGGAACACCTCAGGTACCGGTTCACGCCACCGCATTCGGCGACCCGGCGACCACGAACAGCAGAGGAACCCATGAAAAGCGGCATTCACCCCGCCTACGTCGAGACCACGGTGGTCTGCGGCTGCGGCAATAACTTCACCACCCGCAGCACCAAGGAGAGCGGCCACATCGTGGTCGAGGTCTGCTCGCAGTGCCACCCGTTCTACACCGGCAAGCAGAAGATCCTCGACAGCGGCGGCCGTGTCGCGCGCTTCGAGAAGCGCTACGGCAAGCGCAAGCCGGCGGGCTCGGAGTCTGCCGAGAGCTAGCGTGGTTGCCGACGCCCGTTTCCCGCCGATCGCGGGGCCGGGCGTCGGTCTGTTTTCCGGCGCAGGAGAGGACGGACGGTGACGCAGAGCGCCCCCGCTGTTGCGATCGACGCCGTGCTGACCGAGCACGCCGACCTTGAACGCCAGCTGACCGATCCGGATCTGCACAGCGACGCCGGCAACGCCCGGCGGGTGGGTCGGCGATTCGCCCAGTTGGCGCCGATTGTGACCACCTACCGCAAGCTCGAGGCGGTCCGCGGTGACCTCGAGGCCGCCCGCGAGCTTGCCGCTGACGACGCCTCGTTCGCCGACGAGGTCACCGAACTGGAGGCCCGCGCCGCCGAACTCGACGATCAGCTCACCGACATGCTGGCGCCGCGGGATCCGCACGATGCCGACGACATCGTGCTGGAGGTGAAATCGGGTGAGGGCGGCGAGGAATCGGCGCTGTTCGCCGCCGATCTTGCCCGGATGTACATCCGCTACGCCGAGCGCCGCGGATGGAAGGTGACCGTGCTTGACGAGACGTTCTCCGACCTCGGCGGGTACAAGGAGGCGACCATCGCCATCGCCGGCAAGGGGGATTCGGCCGACGGGGTGTGGTCGCGGATGAAATGGGAGGGCGGCGTGCACCGGGTGCAGCGGGTGCCGGTCACCGAATCACAAGGACGGGTGCACACTTCCGCCGCCGGCGTGCTGGTCTACCCGGAGCCCGACGAGGTCGAGGCCGTCCAAATCGACGAGTCCGACCTGCGCATCGACGTCTATCGGTCATCCGGCAAGGGTGGCCAGGGTGTCAACACCACCGACTCGGCCGTGCGCATCACCCACCTGCCGACGGGCATCGTGGTGACCTGCCAGAACGAGCGCTCGCAGTTGCAGAACAAGGCCCGCGCCATGCAGGTTCTGGCCGCCCGACTCCAGGCGCTCGCCGAGGAGCAGGCCGAGGCCGAGGCCTCCGCCGACCGGGCCAGCCAGATCCGCACCGTCGACCGCTCCGAGCGCATCCGCACCTACAACTTCCCGGAGAACCGGATCGCCGACCACCGAGTGAACTACAAGGCGCACAACCTCGATCAGGTGCTCGACGGGGATCTCGACGCGCTGCTCGACGCGCTGGCGGCCGCCGACAAACAGTCCCGGCTGCAGCAGGCGTGAGGGTTTCGCGGTCATGACGGCCTTGCGGGCGGCGATCACGGCCGCCGCAGCGACCCTGGCTGAAGCCGGAATCGATTGCGCGCGAACGGATGCCGAACTACTGGCTGCCTATGCGGCCGGCACTGAACGCAGCCGTCTGACGCTGCTGGATGCTCCCGATGCCGGCTTCTACGAGCGCTTCGGCGATGCGGTGGCGGTGCGGGCGAGACGGGTGCCGTTGCAGCACATCATCGGCACGGCTCCGTTCGGGCCGCTCCGGTTGATGGTGGGGCCGGGTGTGTTCATCCCGCGGCCGGAGACCGAGTCGCTGCTGGAATGGGCTCTTACGCAGACGCTTCCGGCTGAACCGGTGATCGTCGATCTTTGTACAGGCTCCGGTGCGCTGGCTCTCGCCCTGGCTGCCGCGCGGCCAGGGGCCCGCGTCATCGCAGTCGACGACGACGACACCGCGCTGGATTACGCCCGTCGCAACGCCGAGGGGTCCGGGATTCGGCTGGTGCGCGGCGACGTGACCGATCCCGGCCTGCTGGCCGAACTCAGGGGGGCCGTCGACCTGGTGGTGGCCAACCCGCCGTACATCCCCACCGGGGTCATTCTGGAACCCGAAGTGGCCCAACATGACCCGGACCATGCGCTGTACGGCGGAGCCGATGGCATGGCGGTGATCATCCCGATCGTGCGCCACGCCGCCCACTGGTTGCGCGACGGTGGGCTGCTGGCGGTCGAGCACGACGACACCACTTCGGAGCGGACCGCCGCGCTGGTGCGGGCGACGGGGGCGTTCGGCGAGGTGGCGGCGCACCGCGACCTCGCCGGCCGGGAGCGCTTCGTCACGGCGAGGGCTACCCCGGGGGCAAAGGGGGGCCAACCATGACCCAGCTGTTCGACTGTCGTGACCCCGCCGATCGGTCCGGGGCCATCACCGCTGCCGCCTCTGCAGTCAAGAGCGGCGGGCTCGTCGTCATGCCCACCGACACGGTGTACGGCATCGGCGCCGACGCCTTCGACAACCAGGCGGTCGCCGCCCTGCTCGCCGCCAAGGGCCGCGGCCGCGATATGCCGGTCGGTGTTCTGGTCGGCTCCTGGCACACCATCGAGGGGCTGGTCTACTACGTCCCCGACAACGCCCGTGAATTGATCAGAGCCTTCTGGCCGGGCGCGCTGAGCCTGGTGGTGGAACAGGCGCCGTCACTGCAGTGGGACCTCGGCGACGCCCGCGGCACCGTCATGCTGCGGATGCCGCTGCAGCCGGTGGCGCTGGAGCTGTTGCGCCAGACCGGGCCAATGGCAGTCTCCAGCGCCAATGTCTCCGGCCGGCCGCCGGCGACCACCGCCGCCGAGGCTCGGCATCAGCTGGGTGATCTCGTCGACGTCTACCTCGACGGCGGGGCCTCCGCGCAGCAGGCCGCCTCCACCATCCTCGACCTCACCGGCCCGTCCCCGCGGATCCTGCGTGAGGGCCCGGTCAGCGCGCAGGCGCTCGCAGCGGTGCTCGGCGTCGATCCCGACGAATTGACCGGTCAGGGTGCGTCACCGTGATCACGACGCTGCCCGCACTCTCTGATCGGGAGGTGATTCTGGCGCTGTCGGACAGAGGCGCCGGCGTGCCGTTGCGGGAGTTGGTGCTGGTCGGCCTCACCGCCGCGATCGTCACCTACTTCGCCACCGGCGGGGTGCGGGTGCTGGCGACCCGGCTCGGAGCGCTCGCCTACCCGCGCAAGCGCGAC
>JAGQTO010000420.1:0-3240 GCA_020439025.1 Mycobacterium sp.
CGCCGCGCCGAACTCGTCGCCG
Organism: Mycobacterium sp.; assembly: GCA_020439025.1. Lineage (GTDB taxonomy): Bacteria > Actinomycetota > Actinomycetes > Mycobacteriales > Mycobacteriaceae > Mycobacterium. Next base: position 23 of record JAGQTO010000420.1, read on the forward strand.
CGATGGCCGAGGACGAGGTGGTGGTCGAGGACATCCCGCTGCTTGTCGAGTCCGGCATGGCGCCGCTGTTCCCGCTCGTGGTGGTGGTGCACGCCGATGCCGAGGTGCGTCTTAGCCGACTCACCGGCCGGCGTGGCATGGCGGAGGCCGACGCACGGGCCCGTATCGCCGCGCAGGCCACCGAGGATCAGCGTCGGAGGGTCGCCGACGTCTGGCTGGACAACTCCGGCACCGAGGGCCAGATCGTGGAGGCGGCGCGGGAACTGTGGCACCGGCGGATCCAGCCCTTCGCCCACAATCTCGCCTCCGGTAGGACGGCCGACGACCCGCCCCGACCGGTGCCCGCCGATCCGTCCTGGCCGGAGCAGGCCGAACGTATCCGGGCGCGGCTGGTGACCACCTGTGGGCATCGCGCCCGGCGCATCGACCACGTCGGTTCGACCGCCGTGCGGGGCATGGACGCGCGGGACATCATCGACATGCAGATCACCGTCGCCGGTCTGAGCGACGCCGACGATCTGGCCGCGGATCTGCTGCGGGCCGGCTACCCAAGGCTCGCCCAGATCACCGCCGACATCACTCTTGATGGCGGAAATATTCAGTGGCACAAACGGTTTCATGGTTCGTCGGATCCGGGTCGGCCGACTCACCTCCACATCAGGGTGGACGGCAGCCCCAATCAGAGATTCGCGCTGCTCTTCGTCGCCTGGCTCAACGCCAACCCCGGGATGCGGGCGGACTGCCTGGCGCTCAAACGGGGTGCGACCGATCCCCAGGCCTGGCTGCGGGAAGCCTACGGCCGGGCGTGGGCCTGGGCCGAGAGCGTCGGCTGGTCGCCGGACCCGCTCAGTTGACCACGGCGAACTGGTCGGCCGCCGAGGGCTCGGCCGGGGCTGTCGCCGATGGAGCCTGCAATGGATCGGCTGTCCCGTCGCCGGGAACCGGAGGCGGCAACGGCAACTCGTCGGCCGGCAGACCCGGGGCGTTGCTCAGCGGGGCGCCACATTGCATCGCACCGTAGTCCGGATCGTCCCGGGCCGGCGTCAGCTTGGGCCCGATAAACTGGTCGGCCTGGGCGAACAATTGGTCATCGACCAGGATCTCGCAGTGCAGATTGGCCGAGTAGGGCCACTGAATGGAGATCCGCATGCCGGCCTCTGAGGGATCGCTCAGCACCGCGGTGGCCTCGAAGGTGCGCCCGGGCAGCATCGTCGGATCGGCGCTGTTGACCTGGGCGTCGCTGATCCGATACGTGATCAGGGCGCCCCGCGCCAGACCGTCGACCCGGGCACGGTAGGTCACATTGTGCTGGGCCCCGCCCTCGGGCTGGACCCCGCCATCGGGCTGGACCACGTCGGTCGGCTGGACCTCGTCGCTCGTGGGGGTGTCCTGGGCGGGCCACACCTCGTCGTCGGCGACAGCCACGCCCGTCGACACCGTCACGGCGGCCGTGAGAGCCACGGCGGCCCCGAAAGCCGCCACCGGTATCGAGCGTCCCACGGGAATCGAGCGTACGCCTATCGCCAGCCCAGCTCCATTCCGCTGCCCGCCAGCCAGGCGTTCAGGTCGTGGCCGTGGGCGGCCAGTCCGTCGACGGCGACGAAGGCGCGGCGCAGGGCGGCCTCGGTGGCCTCGGCGCTGAGCAGTCCCATTCGGGCCGCTTCGAGCAGTTCGTCGAGGTCGGCCAGTTCGGTGCCACGGCCGGTGCGCACCACCAGATCGACGTAGTGGTCCTCGGTCTGCCAGCGGTCGGCGCCGACGGTGATGTGCCCGACGTCGAGGTAGTAATCCTGGTCGCGCTCGTAGCCGGGATTGAAGTGGAAGATGTTGGCGCGCAGTCCCAGCGACGGCAGCAGCCAGGACTGCAGGTAGTGGAACTGAATCCGGCCGGGGGTTTCGCGGGCCATGTAGAGCCCCCAGGGCAGCACGCGGTACTCGTCGACGGCCCGCACGATTCCCTTGGGGTCGGTGTTGGTGTGTGCGACGAGGTCGAAGGTCTCATGCTTGGGTCGATGAATGGCCGGCGTCCTCCTGAGTCTGCAGATGCCTGTTCGCCGTGAGATTAGGGTAGGCCGCGATCGCCAGCGGAATGGTGTCGAAGAAACGTGACCTGCCGAGTAACTCCGAGAACCCGCCGCCCTTGAACGCGCGCTCAGCGCGGCCTTTCTGGACGACGACGAGGAACGGCACATCTCGCAGGGCGGCGACCTCGGCCACATCGGACAGGGCCTCGAAACCGGTGAAGTCGACGTCGTCGATACGCCGCGCGTCGAGAACCAGCAGTTCGGGGCGGTCCTCGTTCGGTCCATCGCCGTTGTCCTCGTCGTCGCCCGGAAGGACACCGATCAACTGCATCCGGAACCAGTTGGCGTTGCCGAACCACAGCGGACCATTCAGCGCGAACGCCGCGATTCCGGGCACGGCGACTGCCCGCCGATCGTCCAGTGGAAGCCATGTCCCCATCGCGGAGCGCCCCAGCCGCAGCAGTTCCGGCCGGGCCGAGCGGGAGGCCTGGTAGACGAAGGAGACCACCACCGCGAACAGCACGCCGTAGACGATGCCGAGCACCACCGTGCCGAAAAGGGCGAGCAGCATGAGCGCAAAGGCCCGCCAGGAGTACCGCGCGGTGGCCCTCATCTGGTCGACCCGGAAAATCTTGATCGCGATGTATATCAGTACCGCCGACAGCGTCGCCATGGGCAGGTGCTCGATGAGCTGGCTGAAGAACAGCACCACGACGGCGATCGCCGAGGCGATCAGCGAGGCGAGCTGACTGCGGCCGCGGGACTCGGCGATGATCGTGGTCGACGGTGGGCTGGCGTTGATGGTGAACGACCCCACCAGGCTGGACATCGCGTTGGCCACCCCGAGGGCGCGGAAATCAGCGTTGATGTCGGTCTCGAAACCGCCGAGGTTCGCGGCCGAGCGGGTGGTGGCCGCGGTCTGCGCCAGGCAGAAGATCGCGATGACCAGCGCGGTGGTCAGAACCGCCTCGATCGAGTCCAGCGAGAATGGCGGAAGCTCGATCGACGGCAGTCCCCGCTCGAGGGGGCCGAGTTCATCGACACCGCTGTCGCGCAAGTGGAACAACGGCATGGCCAGGGTCGCCAGGACCAGAACGATCAGGGCGCCGGGGGTGCGGCGGCTGATCCTGGCGATGACCAGCAGTAGGCCCAGCGAGGTCAGTCCGAGGATCAGGGTCGGGACATGGGCCTCCC
>JAGQTO010000420.1:3348-3731 GCA_020439025.1 Mycobacterium sp.
ATCCCGCCGAAGAAGCCGATCATGACCGGGCGGGACAAGAAATCTCCGACCCATCCGAGCCGGCCCACCCCGATGATCAGGGTGAAGATGCCCACCAGGAATGTGGTGACGAGTGCCAGGCCGATGTAGCGGCTGGTCTCGGCCACCGCGCCGAGGGTGGTCAGGCCCACGGCCAGAATCGGGGCCACCGTGCTGTCCACGCCCATTGCCAGATGCCGGTTCGTCGAGATCGCGGCAGCGACGACGGTGGCCACGACGAACCCGTAAAGACCGGTGATCGGTGGCATGCCGGCCAGATGGGCGGTCGCGAGCTGCCCAGGCATGGTCACCGCGCCGAACGTCACCCCCGCCAGCAGGTCGCGGCCGAGCCACCGGCGGCGGTA
>JAGQTO010000421.1 GCA_020439025.1 Mycobacterium sp.
TGTAGAGAGCACGGATGCAAAAACCCTCGTAGGTAGGCGAGTCGAGCAGCCGCTCCTGGTCGTCGGGCAAGTCCTCGCGGCGAAGCCCTCCCCGCACGAGATCCTCGCCCACCGCCGCACGCCATCGCGACCGCGCGGACTCCAGGTCTTCCGCCTCTGCTCGGGCCACCGGCCACTCCTGTGTGTCGTTCGGCGGCACCCGCCGTCTGGTCACCGCCTGCCCTCAGGCTAGAGGATCGTCGTGCCCGCCCCGCCGCCCATCGGCCGTGAACCGACTCACCCCGCCGGACCCGCCGTCAGAGCCCTCTACCTCGGACCCCGTGAGCTTGGACCCCGTAACCTTTGCGGGTGTGACCTCACCGATCTCGAGGCGCAGGCTGAGCACCCTGCGCGGCGTGGGGTCGGCGATGGCGGTCAGTCTGCGGCAGGTGAGCCGCACCCGGATGGTGATCACCGCGATCGCCGCGATCGCCGTGGTGGCAGTGGTCCTGCTGGTTCCGCTGCCGACCGCGGTCCAATTACGCGACTGGGCGAGCGCGGCCGGACCCTGGCTCCCGTTGGCGTTCCTCGGCGCACACGTCGTCGTCACCGTGCTGCCCTTCCCCCGGACCGCGTTCACGCTGTCGGCGGGCCTGTTGTTCGGCCCAGTGCTCGGAGTGGCCATCGCGGTGACAGCAAGCACCATCAGCGCCCTTATCGCGCTACTGCTGGTACGTGCCTTCGGCTGGCAGCTCAGCAGGCTGGTGAGCCATCCCGGTCTCGACTCACTCAACACCAGGCTGCGCGAGCGCGGATGGCCCGCGGTGTTGTCGCTGCGGCTGATTCCGGCCGTGCCGTTCTCGGTGCTCAACTACGCCGTCGGCGCTTCGGCGGTGCGGGTCACCCCGTACCTGCTGGCCACCTTTGCCGGGCTGCTACCCGGGACGACGGCGGTGGTCATCCTCGGCGACGCGCTGACCGGCGACGTCAGCCCGCTTCTGGTCCTCGTCTCGCTGTGCACCGCTGCGCTCGGGATCGCCGGGCTGGTTTACGAGACCCGGCGCTACCGGCGGGAGGCCGCCGGGCAACCGGTCAGAGAACGCTGCGAATGAGGTTGTTGGCCGGAATGCCGCACCGGTTGCGCAGATCCTGGGCGGGCGACCGGACCGCCTCGATCTCCGCCTGCGTCTGCGGGTTGGCGGCCATGTAGGCCTTGAGTTTCTCCGTCGCCTCCGCCTTGGGCATGCCCTGCAGGCTGCTGAAGAAGTCGTTCACCTCGGGGTGGGTGAAGAAATAGGCGGTCATTCCGGTGGCCACCTGGGCCTCCACACCGGTGATGTCCCCGGCCGTACAACCCGGGCCGGGGTCGGCCGCGGCTGTCGCCGCACCGGTCAGTAGCACGGCACCGGCAGCGAGGAATGATACTGCCGTACGTCGGGCGAACAGGGCTGGGGCGAACAAGGGGCTCCCCTAACGTAGAGACGGTTCCCGGGTGGACGCGGCTAGGATAACCCAGAGAACCCGTCGACGAAGGACACGACTGATGCATATGCGCCAATCGCTGACACTGTTAGCAGCGGCCGCCGGGGCCGTCGCGGCACTGGCCGCCGCTCCCCTGGCTTCGGCCGATGAATACGGCGGTGGCGGGGCCAGCAACCCGCTGCTCCCCGGCTGCGAGGTCACCGGCGGCAGCTCGATCACCGGCGGTCAGGACACCGACTGCGCCAGCCCCGGAAGCTCCGAGCTGCGGGCCACTCCCAACGATCTCGGGATTCTGGGTGCCGAGGTCGACGAACCGTTCTTCGGGATGATGGGCTGGTAGCGAATACGCTGCTAGGGATGCCGCGGCACTAGGGGCTCCGCCAACTCACGGACGTCGCGGTCAAGGCTCTTTTCGCCCGGACAGCGTGCGGTCGGGAGGTTCCTGCCGCGATCGGGCAGAACTCGAACGGTCGCCCCGGTTACTGGATCCGGTAGATCCAGATCAGGCTGTTGGTCAGTTCGCCGGTTTCGCTCCACCGATATCTGCGGGCCACGCCTTGGCCGTCATAGTTCCTGGCGAAGTTCAGCAACGCCGCCCGGGTTATCGCGCCGGAGTCGATGCCCCTGGCCAGGATGGTGGCCAGGTCGTACCCTTCCGCGCTGAAAGCCCCTGGCTCGTGCCCGAACTTGGCGGTGTACTCCTCGGCGAAGCTGCCGGTGGCCGGCCCGCATGGGCAAGACAGCACGGCGTCTCTTGCGGATGACCCGGCCTGCTTGACGAACTCGGGATCCTTGCTGGCGTCGGCACTGACGAACCTGCCGGTGAAGCCGGCGTCGCGCAACTGCTGAACAACGAGGGCGGCCTCGGCGTAGTAGCCGCTGTAGAAGACCGAATCCGGCGTTTGACCCTTGATCTGCGTCACCGCTGCGGAGAAGTCCCTGTCACCCTTCTTGATTGAGATGCTGCACGCCGTCTCGGCGGCCGGACCGAGGGTGTCTCGCACTGCCTTGGCCAGACCGGTCCCGTAGTCGGTGCTGTCGTCGACGACGCAGATCTTGGTGGCCCCCAGGGTGTTCTTGAGGTAGTTGGCCACCGACGGGCCCTGCACGCCGTCATCGGCCAGACCCCGCAGGAAGGTCTTCCAGCCTTGCTCGGACAGCGTGACGTTGGTCGCCGTGGTGGCGGTGAGCAGGCCGGCCTGATCGAACACCCCGCCAGTGGCCTTGGTCTCGCCGGAGAAAGCCGGACCGACCAGACCGACGATGTTTGCATCGTCGATGATCTGCGGTGCGATGGCCGTGGCCTTCTGCGGGTCGCCCTCGGTGTCGAAGGTGCGCAGTTCGATCTGGCAGCCGGGGTTGGCGGCATTGTGCTTGTCCAGCGCAAGTTCCACGCCGTTTTTGATATTGGCGCCCAGCGCGGCGTCTGGGCCGTTGAGGGCTCCGGCCGTGGCGATCGTCACCGGAGTGCAGACGGCTTTACCGTCGCCGGCCGGGTCGGCGGGTGTCGCGCCGGCCTCCGGTTTGACCTCTCTTCCGTCGAGGTCGACCTGGACCTGCTCGACAATCTTCAGGTCGATCGATGCGGGGGCCGTCCCCAGAGACGATTCGTTGCCCGGGCCGGGCTGGCTGCATCCGGCTAGGCCGAGCCCCAGAAGAGCCGCCGAACCGGCCGCGACGGCACCGCGCCTCATACCAACCGACATGCCCTACCTCCGCGTCATCGCCGCCAAACTCAGTTCGATGACCGGCGCCCGATCGACGTCGCTGCCGCAGCGGCCGACAACGATGCCGCCGCGCCTCCGACCGCCTTACCGCCAGGGCCGCCTACCGCGTCGGCGGCCGCTCAACCGCCCCCACCGCAGGCGGCTCGGGCGGTCGTGCCGTGATCGGGTCCGCGGCCGGCGTACTGCGCAGGTGCGCGGAACCCACCGCCGGCACCGGAACCCT
>JAGQTO010000422.1 GCA_020439025.1 Mycobacterium sp.
GCCGATCTGGTTGACGAGATGTGCCTGACGATCTCGCCCACCCTCGCCGGCAGCAAACCGGCCCATCATCCCGGTGCCCCGGCGATCCGTGCGCAGCCCCGACGGATGGAACTGTGCCACGCGCTGACCGTCGACGACTACCTTTACCTGCGCTACCGCAGACCCCGGCGAGCCGCCCGGTGAACCACCCGGAACAGGAGATCTGGCCGGGCAAGGCCTATCCGCTGGGCGCCTGCTACGACGGGTTCGGCACCAACTTCGCGGTGTTCTCCGAGGTGGCTGAGAAGGTCGAGTTGTGTCTGTTCGACGCCGAGGGCACCGAGACCCGGGTGACGCTTCCCGAGGTCGACGGGTTCGTCTGGCACGGCTACCTGCCCACAGCCGAACCGGGCCAGCGCTACGGATACCGGGTGTACGGCCCCCACGACCCCGGCCTGGGTCTGCGCTGCAACCCCACCAAACTGCTGCTCGACCCGTACGCCAAGGCCATCGACGGCCATTTCGATTGGGAGCAATCGCTTTTCGGCTACCCCTTCGGGAACCCGGACGGCCGCAATGACGACGATTCGGCGCATGCGATGCCGAAGTCGGTCGTCATCAACCCGTATTTCGACTGGGGCGTGGACCGACCTCCGCACCGCGAGTACGCCGATACCGTCATCTACGAGGCCCACGTCAAAGGGCTGACCCAGACCCATCCCGACATCCCCGACGCCATCCGCGGCACCTACTCGGCGATCGCGCACCCGGTGATCATCGACCACCTGACGGCGCTGGGCGCCACCGCGATCGAACTGATGCCGGTGCACCATTTCGCCAACGACTCGCTGCTGATCGAACGCGGGTTGTCGAACTACTGGGGTTACAACACCATCGGGTTCTTCGCCCCGGACAGCAAGTACTCGGCCAGCACCACCCCCGGCGGACAGGTCCAGGAGTTCAAGGCGATGNNGATGGTCCGGGCGCTGCACGAAGCAGGTATCGAGGTGATCCTCGACGTGGTCTACAACCACACCGCCGAAGGCAACCACCTCGGCCCCACGCTGTCGTTCCGGGGGATCGACAACGCGGCCTACTACCGCCTCGTCGACGAGGACAAACGCTACTACACCGACTACACCGGGACCGGAAACAGCCTCAACGTCGGCCACCCGCATTCGCTGCAACTGATCATGGACTCGCTGCGCTACTGGGTCAGCGAGATGCACGTCGACGGTTTCCGCTTCGACCTCGCCGCGACTCTGGCCCGGGAGTTCTACGACGTCGACCGGCTCAGCACCTTCTTCGAACTGGTGCAACAGGATCCGACCGTCAGCCAGGTCAAGCTCATCGCCGAGCCGTGGGACATCGGCCCCGGGGGCTATCAGGTCGGCAACTTCCCGCCGCAGTGGACGGAGTGGAACGGCAAGTTCCGCGACACCGTCCGAGACTTCTGGCGCGGCGAGGACGCCTCCCTGGGCGAGTTCGCCTACCGGATCTCCGGGTCCGCCGACCTCTATGAGGCCACCGCCCGGCGACCCGTCGCGTCGATCAATTTCGTGACCGCCCACGACGGCTTCACCCTGCGTGATCTGGTGTCCTACAACGACAAGCACAACCTGGCCAACGGCGAGGACAACAACGACGGCGAGAGCCACAACCGGTCGTGGAACTGCGGCGTCGAGGGGCCGACCGACGACCCCGAGGTCAACGCT
>JAGQTO010000130.1 GCA_020439025.1 Mycobacterium sp.
GCCCAGCGGAATCCCGACCCACCACGCCTCGCGCATCAGAAAGGCCACGGCGAGCACCGCGGCCACGGTGCCGCAGAGAAACGACCCGGCCAGTCCCTCCCAGGACTTCTTGGGGCTGATCGCCGGAACCATCCGATGTTTGCCGAACAGCACGCCGGCGGTGTACCCGCCGATATCGGAGAACACCACGACCAACATGAAGGTGAAGACCCGAGCCCAGCCGTCCTCCGGGTAGACCAGCAGCGCGCCGAACGCGGCGAACAGCGGAATCCAGGTGGCCAGGAAGATCGTGACCGCGACATCGCGCAGGTAGTTGACCGGCTGGCTCTGCAAACCCTGGCTCAGCAGCCGCCAGATCAGGCACACCAGCACCGTGCCGCCGTAGGCCCCCAGCGCGCCGGCGGCACCGAACGGCCAGGTCAGCCAGATCATCGCCTGACCGCCCACCAGCAGCGGGATGAGCGGGATGACGTAACCCGTCTCGCGCAGCCGCCGCACCACCTCGAAGGTGGCCACTGCCATGGCAACCGACAGGATCGCGACCCACCCGCGCGGTGCGAAGACCAGGGTGGCGATGACGATGCCGCCGAGCAGCAGGCTCACGGCGATGGCGGCAGGCAGGTCGCGGCCGGCCTTGGAGGTCGTGGCCGGCGGCGTCGGGGCGCTGTCTTTCATTGGACGCTGTTCGTCACGGGGCGCTGTTCGTCACGGTCGGTGTCTGCCTGGGTCCTCAGACCTCCAGCAGCTCGCCTTCTTTGTGCTTGACCAGTTCGTCGATCTGATGAACGTACTGCGCGGTCGACTTGTCGAGCTCCTTCTCGGCGCGGCCGACCTCGTCCTCGCCGGCCTCGCCATCCTTCTTGATGCGGTGCAGCTCCTCCATCGCGCGGCGGCGGATGTTGCGCACCGAAACCTTCGCGTCCTCGCCCTTGGCCTTGGCCTGCTTGACCAGGTCGCGCCGGCGTTCCTCGGTCAGTTGCGGGATCGAGACCCGGATGATCGCGCCGTCGTTGGTCGGGTTCACACCCAGGTCGGAGTTGCGGATCGCGTCCTCGATGGCACGCAATTGCGCGGCCTCGTAGGGCTTGATCACCACCATCCGCGCCTCCGGGACGTTGACGCTCGACATCTGCGTGATCGGGGTGGGCGTGCCGTAGTAGTCGACGACGATGCGGGAGAACATGCCCGGATTGGCGCGCCCGGTGCGGATGGACGATAGGTCATCGCGGGCCACCGCGACGGCCTTCTCCATCTTCTCCTCGGCGTCGAAGAGAGCCTCGTCGATCATGCATCGCTCCTCATCATGCTCGCGGCATCAGGTGGTGACCAGGGTTCCAATCTTCTCACCGGCGACCGCACGGGCGATATTCCCATTAGTCAACAGGTTGAAGACCAGAATCGGCATTCCGTTATCCATGCAAAGGCTGAACGCGGTCACATCGGCTACCTTCAGCCCCCGGTCGATGACCTCACGGTGGGTGATCTCGGTCAGCAGTTCGGCGTCCGGATTCTGCCGGGGATCATCGGTGAACACACCGTCAACGGCCTTGGCCATCAACACGACCTCGGCGCCGATCTCCAGGGCGCGCTGGGCGGCGGTGGTGTCGGTGGAGAAGTAGGGCAGACCCATACCGGCACCGAAGATCACCACCCGCCCCTTCTCCAGGTGGCGGCGGGCCCGCAACGGGATGTAGGGCTCGGCGACCTGACCCATCGTTATCGCGGTCTGCACCCGGGTGACGATGCCCTCCTTCTCCAGGAAGTCCTGAAGGGCGAGGCTGTTCATCACGGTGCCGAGCATGCCCATGTAGTCGGAGCGGGTGCGCTCCATACCGCGTTGTTGCAACTGGGCGCCCCGGAAGAAGTTGCCCCCGCCGATGACCACGGCGACCTGAACACCGCTGCGCACCACTTCGGCGATCTGGCGGGCAACCTGGGCCACCACGTCCGGATCCAGGCCCACGGCACCGCCACCGAACATCTCGCCGCCGAGTTTGAGCAGCACCCGTGAATACGCGGGCCGCAGATCAGTTCCCGTCGGCTCGCCCATCGCGCACCTCACCAACCTCGTCCCGGCATGAGAGAGCCATTCCGGACGGTTCCGGAACGGCCACCCCACATCCTGCCTCATCAGGACCCGGCGCCGCCCCGGGGGGCTGTCCGGCCAACGGCCCCGTCACGCCGCACTCCGAGAACAAGGGACTAGGCTGGGGGTCGGAAACCATTTGACAGCGAAAAGACGTCCCAGCGGCGGAACCCGACGGACATGGGAGTTGATCGACCGTGGCATTGCAGGCCAGGGCAGAAGCAACACGTCAACGAATTCTCGATTCAGCGGTCGACCTCTTCGCCGACTCCGGCTACGGCGAAACCGGGTTAGCCGACATATTGCAGCGGGCCGGTGTCAGCAAAGGCGCGTTCTACTACCACTTCGACTCCAAGGAGTCCGTCGCGGTGGCGATCATCGAGGACTACTGCCGCCGGAACAGGGCCGCGGTTGAGGAGACCATCGACGATGCCGCGCCGCTGCTGGAGAAGATCATCTCCGCGACCTTCACCTCCGCGGCCATGCTCGAGTCCGACAAGACCGCCCGGGTCGGCAACCAACTGCTGCAGGCCCTGGGACAGGTCAGCAGTGTCGCGACCAAGCTGTACAGCCAGTGGACCACAGAGTTCACCGCCAACCTCACCACGGCCTTCGAGAACGTCGGGACCCGCGAGGACATCGACGCCGGCGAGATGGCGAAGGCTACCTGGGCCGGCGTGCTGGGGTGCCATCTGCTGTCATCGGCACTCGACGACGACCCCTATGCGCGGCTCGCGCGCGCCTGGCGGGCGATGCTGCGGGCGACCGTGCCCGGCGACCGGGTGCAGCACTACGACGACCTGCTGGACTGCACCGCCCGGGAACTGCAGGCCGTCTAGTCCGCGTCACTGATGAGCGGCCAGGGCCGGGCTTCCTCGAGCTCGTAGGCCAGCTCCAACAGCCTCCGCTCGTGGCCGATCGGCGCACTGAGCATCATGCCGACGGGCATCCCGTTCGCCGACCGGGCCAGCGGCAGCGAGATGGCCGGTTCTCCGGTCGCGTTCTGCAGCGGGGTGAAGGCCACCCACTCCCTCAGCCGGTCGATGACCTGACCGTAGTCCGCCGTCGGATCGAGATGACCGACCCGGGGGGTCTCCTCAGCCAGGGTGGGCGTCAGCAGGATGTCGTAGTCCTGGTAGAA
>JAGQTO010000423.1:0-3090 GCA_020439025.1 Mycobacterium sp.
CACCCGGTGCTGCTCGGCGGTGAAAAGGCCCTTCTCGATGCACAACTCGCGCAGTGCGATCTCCAAAACCTCAAAGTCGGTGATCTCATCGACCATCGGCTTGACGGTGCGGATGTGATCCCCGTCGATGCTGTGGTCGTGGTCGTGGTCAGACATCGTCAGGTGGGTTTCCTTTCTGGCGGTCGGGCGACCGGTGTCAGACGGCCTCGAGCCAGCGCTCGGGGATCTCGGTCTGCAGGGTGTCGTTGGACGGGCCGGTGTAAGCGTCCCAGAGTTCGGATTGGTTGAACCGAACGATGTACATCCACTCCGGTGTGGCGTCTTCACGATCCCAGGTCTCGTCCTCGGGTGCCGGAGTCTCGTAGGTGACCTCGGCAATGATCCCCTCGGCTCCGCGGCAGTACTCAGGGGTCCGGGTGTAGAACATTGCCGGCAGTTCTTTGACCCGTACCCGGTCACCCGGCTGGAACCGCGCTTCGCCGGCCTGTCCGGCGAACCGATCCGGGTCGCCTTTGCCCATCGCCTCGACGTGGTGCTTGTTGCGCTGGACGTTTGAAGGATCGCCCTCGAATTTCGGTTGCGCCTCCGGGTACTTGCCATCAAGACCTCCCGCGTAGCGCTGCTGCACTTCGGCAAGGCGTTCGGTCAACTCACCCCAGGTGATGTGCTTCTTCTCGATCAGCACGCGGCCGACCGACCACAGCCACCTGCTGTAGTAGGGAAGACCGAGGTAGATCGCCCGGCCCACATCGACGTTGCACAGGCGGCGGCGCTCCTCGGAAACCCAGATGCCGCCCCAGGCGAGAACCTCGCAGAGCACGTAGGTCATCAGTTCCCACTGTTCCTCCTCTTTGTTCTCGTAGAGGTGTGGGAAGTCCAACTCGCCGCCCACATCGTGGCTGGTCTTCAGGTAGGCGAGCCAGTGCGCGTGGGTGATCTCGTCTGGGGTGGGCCACTCGGGCACTTCTGGAAAGATCGTCTTCAGACGCGACACCAGCGCCAACTGCGCTGCGCGCTCACCGGCAGTGCTCACCATGACCTCTTTCGTCAGCTGTGGTCGGCGGACGACAAAACCCTATTCCGATCCTTCGGACGGAGAGTCCTTTATCGGACAAGCGGGTGCCGGAAACGTCGGGTTACCGTCAAGAAGACGTTGCGCGCCGCAGGCCGGTTCACGGGGATGGTGGCGGGACTTCGGTCGGCGAACCGGTGACCGCCAGCGGAGTCTCGGCGTGTCTGGATGCTACGAAGCGTCGAGGATCTTGATCGCGAAGACAAGGGTGTCGCCCGGCTCGATCCCGGCCCGGGGCTGACCCTTGGGATAGCCGTCGGCGGAAGTCATGGCGACCGCGACGGTGGACCCGACCTTCTGACCGGTGATGGCCTTCTGGAACCCGGGCACCACCCCGTCGAGGGGGAAGTCGACCGGGGCCCCGCGCTCGTAGCTGCTGTCGAAGACGTGGCCGTCGCGACCGTCGACACCCACGTAACAGACCGACACGGTCGCCGTCGGGGCCACGACCGGCCCGTCACCTTCCTTGAGCGTCTTGACCTGAGTTTCGGCGACGCTGAACGGTTCGGTGATTTTCACCATGGGGGCGGCGGCATCGGTGGAGCCCGCGACCGCGACGCTGCCGGTGGTGCCGTCCAGCGTCCACTCCGGCGCGGTATCGGCGGCCGGGGCCGAGGTCGGGCAGGAACTGGACGGCGAAGCGGTCTCAGTGGAAGCCTTCTGCACAGAGGACTGGCTTGCCGACGAGGAATCCTTGTCGGTGCCGCACGCGGCGAGGGGAAGGACGAGGGAGGCTGCGCAGGCCGCGAGTGCGACGCGAGAGTAATTCACGGCGGACACGCTACATGCCCCTGCCGATGGCATCGGGGAGGCGAGCAGCGACCTGCGGCAGTGCCATCATGTGAAGGCTCCGCCTGCGGAGCGGTCCGAACTGGGGCAGACGACCGCACGGCAACCCAGTTATCCCACTTGGGGCAATCTCCGCTGGAGCTTCAATCAGCAATTCCTCGTTGTGCTGTGCCGGTCAGCACTACGGGGTAGCTTCACAGAGCGGCCACCGGGCGGCCAAGCCGCCTTCAGCTGAAGGAGGGCCGGTGATGTACCGGGACATCTGTCATCTGAATCGCCGCGCGCAGCTGTTCGGACCGCTCTGCTTAGCCCTCGGCCTGGAGGCGGCGATCGTGACCGGCATCGGCCCACCCCCGGCGCACGCGGACGCCGGGGCCGAGTCCGACTCGTCACGACCGGCTGAGGGAAGCGCTTCACCATCGGCCAAAGGGACCAGGTCCAGTCTTGGCAGGCCGTCCCGGATCAGCAGCAGCCGAAATCGTCCAAGCGCCCACAACGCGGCCGCGATCCCAGATAGCGAATCCTCACCAAGTCCCTCTCTGCCGCGAGTTCTCTTCCCGGATGCCGCCCCAAAGCCCCCGGCAGCGCTGCTCGCTCTCCCCGGGTCCCCCCGCCACGACGGCCCGTCGGATCCTGCTGCAAGCGCATCGGTCATTCCACCTGCTTTCGCTGCGCGACTGCATGTGCCGGAAGTTCTGGCGAAACCGGCTAGCTTCACCCCCGCGATTGCGCCCGCTGAAGCGGTTGCAGCGCCGGACCAAGCCATCATTGCCACGGCAATCAGCCCAACCCCACCGCTTGAAGCGAGTTCGGCCGTCGCAATCGCATCCCCACCCGCCGCCAGCGCCAGCCTTGGAGCGGCCATCAGCGGTCTGCTGAGCGCGCTGTCGATAGCACTGTCCGGAGGACAGCCGAGGGCACCCGCTGATACCTCGGTGGCGCTACTCGGGGCGGCGGGCCGCTCGGTTAGAACCTCACGTTCGCAGACAAGCGCAGCCACGGAGAACGCCGTCAGCACTGCACCTGCCGCAAGTACCGATTCAACTCCAACGTCGACCGTGGAGGCCGAGCACATGACGAGCTCGGGCGGGGTCCGAATTGTGTTCGACCGCGAAGCCTCCAGCAGCTACGCTCTCGCGCTGAGCGGTAGCGGAACAGCCTCGACCACGGTGGCACTTGCCGAGTCGACGGCCCTGACGATCCGAGTCAAGTCCTCTGAAGGCGCTCCC
>JAGQTO010000423.1:3096-3664 GCA_020439025.1 Mycobacterium sp.
ATATGACACTGTCTATCGACGGCGAGACCGTAACCACCCTCCTTGTCGAATCGCGGTCGTATGCCGACTACATGTTCGCCGGCAAGATCGCCGAGGGATCTCACGTCATCACCATCTCCTCGTCGACCGCAACATCACAGAACACCCTGTACATCGACAACTTGGTCACTTCGACCGGTCCCATCCTCGATGAATTCCTCGGTGAGGCCGGCACAGCTCCTGACGGCAGATTCTGGACAGTCAGAAGCGGAACCGGATTTGATTCCGGAGAGCAGAAATACGTCGCCAGGAAGGCTGTTCTCGACGGCCGGGGCCACCTGGTTCTCAAGGCGAACCGGACTCGGAACGGCACATACAAATCGGGGTGGGTCTGGACGAAGAATCACATCAGCTTCGGCTACGGCACCATCACTGCCCGGATCAAGATGCCCGGTGGGCAGGGTCTATGGCCCGCCTTCTGGATGATGGGCGCCGACTCCGACACGGTTGGCTGGCCACAGTCGGGCGAGATCGATATTGCCGAACTGCCGAGCACCAACACCACCATCTATTCGACGCTGCACGGGCC
>JAGQTO010000423.1:3729-3912 GCA_020439025.1 Mycobacterium sp.
ACCGGCTTCCACAACTATTGGGTCCGCCATCTGGAGGATGAGATCACCTTCGGCTTCGATGATCTCACGCTCGGCACATTCACCCCGGATTCGCTCCAACCAGGAGAGACGTGGGTCTATAACCGTCCCATGTATGTCATCTTGAACCTGGGCGTCGGAGGCCCATGGGCGGGTGCACCCGAC
>JAGQTO010000131.1 GCA_020439025.1 Mycobacterium sp.
ACCCTGGGAGCATACCGACTCCGGGGCGCTGTGCACGAACCCGCCGATGTTGTCGTTGCTGACCGTCCACTGCACCTTTAGCTTGTAGCTCTAAGGCGAGTTGACCGGAACGCCGTAGGTGGAGGAGTCCATCACGATGTCGGGGAACTTCTCCAGCACGTAGTAGGTGCCGTTCTTGGTGTCGTACTTGCCGTCGATGCCTGTCGACACCGGGAAGGTATTCACCACCTTGCCGTTGCGGGTGATGGTCATCTGGTGGGTGGCGTCGTTCACCGTGGCCACCAGCGCCTCCCCGACTCGGAAGCTCGACCGGGCGCCGCTGGCGTCGATGTTGACCACGGTGTTGGCCGGCCAGAAGTTGTAGGGCCGCCAGCGGACCTGGGTGTCGGTTGTCCAGTAGAACGCACCCGGAACCGGCGGGTTGGAGGAGATGTGAATCGCCTGCTCGGCCAGCGGCCGGTTGGCGATCGGGCGCTGGAAGTTGATGATGATCGGCTTGGCGACGCCGACCGTCGCTCCGTTGACCGGGTTGAAGCTCGGCGGCGCGAAGACCGGATCACCGATGTAGGCCGAATTGTTCTGGCCCTTGACCGTGCTGGTGTTGGTCATCCCCATCGGAGGCGGGACCGGGGCCGCCGTCGCGGTCGGGGCAGCCGGTCCGGCGGCCGTCGCGGCGGCGGGGTCGGTAACCGTGGCGGGGTCGGTAGCCGTGGAGGGCTCCGGCACCGGCGGCGGCACATAACCGGGCGGGGCCAGGTCACCCGGGTCCGGCGAGGGCGGCGGGGGCAGCACCACTGCGGGCGCCTCCACCGGAACCGGCGGCGGTGGTGGCGGCTCGGGATCGGCCAGTGCCGGGCCGCTGCCCAGTCCAACGCCCACAACACCCGCCACACACAGTGCGGCGGCCAGAGCGCCCTTCACCCGCATCGCCTGACTCCTCTTCCGGTTTCCATGTTGTCGTTCCAGCATTACTACTGCTGTCGAACCAGTCTTACACAGCACTGGCGGTGCACCTCGGCGCGCAAATGGCCGTCGGGGCGCTGAACTGTACAAATGATCGGCGCCGGCGTGACCAGCGTTACTTTCCGCTGGCCACAGCGGTATCCGCCGCGGATGCGGAGAACAGATTCCGGCTGCCCGCCACACATGCCAGTGAGCCGGCGGTCAACAGCGCCGAGGCGGTCAGCATCACCGGCAGGCCCCCGTGCTCGAACAACAGCCCCCCGATCAGCGAGCCGGCCATGATGCCCACCTGGAAGGCGGCCACATACAGCCCGGACGCCCCGTCGGGGTCCTGGGGGGAGTGCCGCATGGCGGCCGACTGCAGCATCGGCGGGACCGCGGTGGCCGTGGCCCCCCACACCACGATCGCGACGATGCCGACGAGCAGGGTGGCGGCGGTGTTGCGGCCGCCGAAGCCCAGCCCGGCCAGCACCGCGAAAACCACCGACAGCCCGGCCAGGCAGCCGACGATGGCGGCTTTGGGATGCCGGTCTCCCGGGCGGGCCAGCGCCCCCATGGCAGCCAGCCCTGCGATCCCGTACACCGCCAGCAACCAGGCCAGACTGGGACCGCTGATCCCCACGATGTCCCGGATGATCACCACGATGAACGTGTAGGAGATGAAGTGGCCGGTGACTCCGACCAGGGTCAACAGGCTCATCGTCACCAGGCTGCGGTTCCGGCCGTGCCGAACCCGTCCCCGCCCGCCCGCGACCGCGGGGACCACCATTTGGGGCAACGTGAGCCGCGCCGCGACCAGAACCACCGCGGCGGCGGCGGTAATCGCGGCGACGGCCAGCCGCCAGCCCCACAATTGGCTCAGCGCCGCGGTCAGCGGACTGCCGACCACCAGCGCCAGGCCCGTGCCGAAGTAGACCGCCATGGTGGCGCGTGCGGCGTGCGTCGCGGGAACCAACCGCACCCCGATGGGGGCGATCACCGACCACATCAAGCCGTGGGTCAGCGCGCACAGCACCCGACCCAATGCCAGCACCGCGAAGGTCGGGGCCAGCGCCGAGATCAGCTGGGACACGGTCAGACACACCAGCGTGAAGATCAGGGTGCGCCGCCGGGGCCAGGAGGCGGTCAACCGCACCAGCGGTACGGTGGCCAATGCCGCGACCAGCGCGTAGCTGGCCAACAGGGTTCCGACCATCGCCTCGCTGACATTGAGATCGGCGGCGATCGCCGGCAACGCACCTACCGGCATGATCTCGGCGGTGACGTAGACGAAGGCCGCCGCAGCCAGGACGGTCAGCGCCAGCGCGACCCGTGGTGTCCAGGGGCCGGGGGAACGCGGGGGGGATGAGACGTCGACTGTCATGAGCGGAGTTAGGTCGCAGAACGGCCTGGTCGGCAGTATTCACGGTAGCGGCCGAAAACCGCGGGGATCGCGCCGCGACGCGCCAGCAGACAGCCGGATCAGGAACGAACCAGCCGGGCGATGGCGGCGGAGGCCTCCGCCAGCTTCCGCTCGGCTTCTTCCCCACCCTCGGCCACCGCGTGGCTGACGCACTGGTTGAGGTGGTCGGTGAGCAGCCCGAGGGCCACTGACTGCAGAGCGCTGTTGACCGCGCTGATCTGAGTCAGGATGTCGATGCAGTACTTATCCTCGTCGATCATCCGGGCGATACCGCGCACCTGGCCCTCGATGCGTCGAAGCCGCTTGGTGTAGTTGTCCTTGTTGGCCGAATAGCCGTGCGTACCGGTCACCGGCCCGCCCGGGCCTCGGCGCTGCGGGTTGAGTTCATGACCGCACTGTACCGAATACCCCTAAGGGGTATTGTCGGCGTTTCGGGCGGCCACATACTTGACCGGTGAGCGACACCCCCGATCTCAAACCCCGCAGCCGCGACGTCACCGACGGCCTGGAGAGGGCCGCCGCCCGGGGAATGCTCCGCGCGGTCGGCATGGGCGACGAGGATTTCGCCAAGCCGCAGATCGGCATCGCCTCCTCGTGGAACGAGATCACCCCCTGCAACCTCTCACTGGACCGCCTGGCCAAGGCCGCCAAGGAGGGTGTGTTCGAAGCCGGCGGCTACCCCCTCGAGTTCGGCACCATCTCGGTGTCCGACGGAATCTCGATGGGCCACGAGGGCATGCACTTCTCGCTGGTCTCCCGGGAGATCATCGCCGACAGCGTCGAGACCGTGATGCAGGCCGAACGACTGGACGGCATGGTGACGCTGGCCGGTTGCGACAAGTCGCTGCCCGGGATGCTGATGGCCGCCGCGCGACTGGACCTGGCCGCGGTGTTCCTCTACGCCGGGTCGATCCTGCCGGGACGGGCCAAGCTGTCCGACGGCACCGAGATGGACGTGACGATCATCGACGCCTTCGAGGCCGTCGGCGCCTGCGCACGGGGGCTGATGTCCCGGGACGACGTCGATGCGATCGAGCGGGCGATCTGCCCGGGCGAGGGTGCCTGCGGCGGCATGTACACCGC
>JAGQTO010000424.1 GCA_020439025.1 Mycobacterium sp.
CCAGTCCCACCACTACGGGATGATGCTGGGCGGCGCCAACGTGGTCTATCTGGAGGCCTACGGGCTCAACGACTGCACCATCTGCGGCGCGGTGACGCTGGGCGAGATCAAGTCCACGCTGCTGGACCTGCGGCGGGCCGGCAAGCTCGACCGGGTCAAGATGATCGCTCTGACCAACTGCACCTTCGACGGGATCGTCTACGACGTGCAGCGGGTCATGGAGGAGTGCCTGGCGATCAAACCCGACCTGGTGTTCCTGTGGGACGAAGCCTGGTTCGCGTTCGCCCGCTTCCACCCGGTGCTGCGCTCCCGCACCGCGATGCACTGCGCGCGCAAACTCCGCGACCTGCTTCAGGACCCCGAGTACGCCGCGGCCTACGAGGAGCAGCTCGCCCGCGACGCCGAGAATCCGCCCACCGACGAGGAGCTGCTGAACCGCCGGCTGCGCCCCGACCCGGCCAAGGCGAGGGTGCGGGTGTACGCCGCGCAGTCCACCCACAAGACCCTGACCTCGCTGCGGCAGGGCTCGATGATCCACGTCTTCGACCAGGACTTCGACCAGAAGGTCGCCGAACCGTTCCACGAGGCGTACATGGCGCACACCTCGACCTCGCCGAACTACCAGATCCTGGCCTCGCTGGACCTCGGGCGCCGGCAGGTGGCGCTGGAGGGCATGGAAATGGTCGCCCGCCAGGTCGAGAACGCCATGCAACTGCGCGACGCGATCGACAATCACCCGCTGCTGGCCAAGTACATGGCCTGCCTGCGGACCTCGGACATGATTCCCGAAGAGTTCCGGGCCAGCCACATCGGCCAGCCGCTGCGCACCGGACTGCGCGCCATGATGCGCGCCTGGGATTCCGACGAATTCGTCCTGGACCCGTCGCGGATCACCCTGTCGATCGGCCGCACCGGCTACAGCGGGGACGATTTCAAACGCGACCAACTGATGGACCGCCACGGTGTCCAGATCAATAAGACCTCACGCAACACGGTCCTGTTCATGACCAACATCGGCACCACCCGCAGTTCGGTGGCGTTCCTGGTGGAGGTCCTGGTCAGCATCGCCAGCGAACTCGACGAGCATTTGTCCGAGATGAGCCTGTCGGAGCGGTCACGGTTCGAGAGGAAGGTGCAGCGGTTGACCTCCAGCACCGCGCCGCTGCCCGACTTCAGCGGATTCCATCCGGCGTTCCGGGATCACTCCGGAACCTTCGAGACGCCCGAGGGCGACGTCCGGCGCGCGTTCTACCTGTCCTACGACGACGCCAACTGCGAGTACCTCCTCAGCGAGGAGATCGAGGAGAAGCTCAACGCGGGCAACCAGGTCGTATCGGCCACGTTCGTCACGCCGTATCCGCCCGGATTCCCGGTGCTGGTGCCCGGCCAGGTCTTCAGCCAGCAGATCCTGACGTTCATCCGGGACCTGGACACCAAGGAGATCCACGGCTACTCGCCGGAGATCGGCTACCGGGTCTACACCGACAAGGCCATCGAGATAGCCGGGGCGGGCTAGTACTTCAGAACGCTCAGTACTTTAAAACACCGCGGTCCACCAGGATCTGCGATCCGGACACCACCCCGGAGTTGTCGCCGGCCAGCCAGGCCACCACTTCGGCGGCCTCCTCGGGGGACATGAAGTCGCTGCGCTTGGCCTCTCCGCCGACCACCGGCTGATACGGCATCGGCGCGTAGGCGTTCAGATAGCTCGGATGGGCCGACAGGACGCCCAGCATGGCCTGGTTCTGGATCATCGGGGTGGCTATCGAGTACGGGTTGATCGAGTTGACCCGGATGCCGTACTCCCCCAGTTCCAGGGCGAGAGTGTTGGTCAGCGCGGTCAGGCCGTGCTTGGAGGCCGAGTAGTGACCGTTGCCCGGCGTGGCCTTCACCCCGCTGGCCGAACTGACGATGATGATCGACCCGCCGTTGCCGGCGTCGATCATCGCCGGGATGACCGCCCGCAGGGTGCGCCAGGTGCCGGTGAGGTTGACGTCGATGACGGTGTTCCACTGCTCGTCGGACAACTCCCAGAGCCTGCCCCAGCTCAGCACCCCGGCGTTGGCCACCACGACGTCCAGCCGGCCGAAGCGCTCCAGTCCGTCGGCGACCAGCCGGCGCAGTGCGGCGTCGTCGCGGATGTCGACGGTGGCGGAGTGCACCGAGACACCCTCGGCCCGGACCAGCCGGACCGTCTCGGCCAGATCATCGGGGGTGGCCG
>JAGQTO010000132.1 GCA_020439025.1 Mycobacterium sp.
GAGGTCGACGTACCAGTCGAACCGCTGATCGATCCAGTACTGATGCCACGTCTCGTCGTCGCCGGGTTTGACGAAGAATTCCATCTCCATCTGCTCGAACTCGCGAGTCCGGAAGATGAAGTTGCCCGGGGTGATCTCGTTGCGGAAACTCTTGCCGATCTGGCCGATCCCGAACGGCGGCTTACGCCGCGAGGTCGTCACCACGTTGGCGAAGTTGACGAAGATGCCCTGCGCGGTCTCAGGACGAAGGTAGTGCAGCCCCTCCTCGCTCTCGATCGGGCCGAGGTAGGTCTTGAGCATCATGTTGAACTCGCGGGGCTCGGTCCACTGGCCCTTGGTTCCGCAGTCCGGGCAGACGATCTCGGTCATCGGCACCGACTCGGGATCCGCGATGCTCTTCTTCTCCGCATGCGCCTCCTGCATGTGGTCCTGGCGGTGCCGCTTGTGGCACTGCAGGCACTCGACCAACGGATCGTGGAAGACCTCGACGTGACCGGAGGCCACCCATACCTCGCGCGGCAGGATGATCGAGGAGTCCAGGCCCACGACGTCGTCGCGGCCCGTCACCACGGACTTCCACCACTGGCGCTTGATGTTCTCCTTGAGTTCCACACCGAGCGGCCCGTAGTCCCAGGCCGACCGGGTGCCTCCGTAGATCTCTCCGGCGGGGTACACCAGGCCACGACGCTTTGCCAGGTTGACGATTGAATCGATGACGGACGCCACGGCGGGTTGCACTCCTATTGCTGCTTCGGATCGAACCGCATCAGCCTAGGCGACCCCGTTTGGGGGCTTTGACATGCGTCAGCGCCATGGAATCGGAACTGGAAACAGTTTCCAATAGCGGTGGCCGGTAGGCCAGCGCGGGCCTGCGCGCCACCCGGCAACGCGGGGCCATCATCGACTCGCTCGACACCATCGACGGGTTCCGCTCGGCCCGGGAACTGCATGACGAACTGCGCCACCGCCTAGAGAACATTGGCCTGACGACCGTCTACCGAACGCTGCAGACCCTGGCGGCGGCCAATCTCATCGGGCTGGTCTGCACCGACACAGGCGAATCGGTCTACCGGCGCTGCGCTGAGGGCCAACACCATCATCTGGTCCGCCGGGACTGCGGCACGGCGGTGGAACTCAGCGGCCGTCAGGTGGAGGCGTAGGCGGCGGAAATAGCGGCAGCCCATGGCTTTTCCGATGTCAGCCACACCATTGAGTTGTTCGGCACCTGTGCCGGATGCCGACGGGACTGAACCGGCCTAACCCGTGACGGTCTCGCGGACCCCGGCGCCGGCGGTGAGGACCAGCATCACGAGAGTCTGCAGCGCGGCGTCGCTCAACCCACCGGCCGGGAAGTTGTAGCGCAGCACAACGTCGGCAACCTCTCCCCGCTGGGCCAGCGTGACGGTGCCGAGCATGGTCGTGTGCGCCTGCTCGGCCACGGCGGCACGCAGAGCGGCGGTCAACGGCAGATCCCAGGCCAGCATCTGGGTGAGCGAGACCATCTCCAGACCCTCGGCGATCGTCACCGTGCGCAGCGAGGCGAAGGTGCCCCCGTGCGGCACCGTCAGCGACCCGTCGGCATCGAGTTCCACCGGCAGGACCGGCGCGAGGACGTCGTAGAGCGACATCAGGCCCGGCCGAACCGACGGTTGCGGTGCACGTACTCCTCGCAGGCGGCCCACAGATCCCGCCGGTCGTAGTCCGGCCAAAGTTTGTCCTGGAAGACGAACTCGGCGTAGGCCGCCTGCCAGAGCATGAAGTTGCTCGACCGCTGTTCCCCCGAAGTCCTGATGAACAGGTCCACATCGGGGATGTCGGGACGGTGCAGGTGCTCGGTGATGGTGCGCTCACTAACCCGTTCCGGGTCGATCCGGCCCGCGGCGGCCTCCCGGGCGATGTTGCGCGCGGCCTCGGCGATCTCAGCACGGCCGCCGTAGTTCACGCAGTAGTTGACCGTGATCACGTCGTTGTCGACGGTCATCTGCTCGGCGATGTCGAACTCCTTGATCACGCTGCGCCACATCCGCGCCCGCGACCCGACCCAGCGCATGTTCACGCCCATGATGTCGAGGTTCTCCCGGCGCCGGCGGACCACTTCGCGGTTGAACCCCATGAGAAACCGGACCTCGTCGGCGCTGCGCCGCCAGTTCTCGGTGGAGAAGGCGTACACGCTCAGATGCTTGATACCGAGTTCGATTGCGCCGCAGGTGATGTCGATCAGGACCGCCTCGCCCATCTTGTGCCCCTCGGTGCGACTCAGCCCGCGCTGGGTGGCCCAGCGGCCGTTGCCGTCCATGACGATCGCCACATGCCTGGGCAACTGGTCGGCCGGGATGGCCGGCGGGGCCGCCTTGGACGGGTGCTGGGGCGGCCGGCGCGGGCCGCCGTCCGGGGCGGCCGGCAGCTCCGGAAAGACCACCGGCCAGGTGGAGGTGTCCGGGAAGATCGGGTAGTCGTCGGGCGCGGGGGGCAGCTGGGGATACTGCGCCCTCCGCCGGCGCTCAGCCCCCCGCCAGGAGCTGGTCACGCGGTCCATCGCCATGAGGCACATCCTGCCTGAAGATCTGGGGAGAATGGTCGGCGGGCCGGGAGTGAACCCGCTCGACCAAGGGCAGCGTTCGCAGCTGGCGTTCCAGGTGCCACTGCAGATGAGCGGCCACCAGCCCGCTGGCCTGCCCGCGGTGCGAGGCCGAGGACGACTCGGCGGCCGGCCAGTCCCCCTCGTAGAGCGCCGCCATCAGGTCCAGGACGGCCTGCGGCGGGGTGACCGAACCGGACGGACGGCAGTGCATGCACACGCTGCCGCCGGCGGCGATGTGGAACGCGCGATGCGGGCCGGGGTCGGCGCACCGCGCGCACTCGGTCAGCGACGGCGCCCAGCCGGCGATCCCCATCGCCCGCAGCAGGTAGGCGTCAAGCACCAGTTCGCGCGGACGGGTTCCGTCGGCGACCGCCCGCAGCGCCCCCACCGTCAGCCGGTGCAACGCCGGCGCCGGGGCGCGCTCCTCCCCGGCGAGCCGTTCGGCGGTCTCCAGCACGGCGCAGGCACAGGTGTAGCGACCGTAGTCGCAGACGATGTCGGTGGCGAAGGCGTCGATCGAGACCACCTGGGTGACGATGTCGAGGTTGCGCCCCGGGTGCAGCTGGACGTCGATGTGGGCGAATGGCTCCAACCGGGACCCGAACTTGCTGCGGGTACGGCGAACCCCCTTGGCCACCGCGCGGACCAGTCCGTGGTCGCGGGTGAGCAGGGTGACGATGCGATCGGCCTCGCCGAGCTTGTGCTGGCGCAGCACGACCGCCCGATCCCGGTAGAGCCGCATCGGACCAGTTTGTCACCGCGCCGGGACAACCCCGCGCACTGACACTCTAGAAACCCAGCCGACCGAGCAGTTTCGGGTCCTGCTGCCAGTTCTTGGCGACCTTGACTCGCAGGTCCAAGTACACCTTGGTGCCCAGCAACTTCTCGATCTGGCGCCGCGCGGTGGTGCCGACCTGCTTTAGCCGGGCCCCTCCCTTGCCGATCACGATGCCCTTCTGGCTGTCCCGCTCCACATAGAGGATGGCGTGCACGTCGATCAGCTCGCCCTGCTCCTCAGTCCGGCCCTCCCTGGGGGTGACCTCGTCGATGACCACCGCCAGGGAGTGCGGCAGCTCGTCGCGCACGCCTTCCAGCGCGGCCTCCCGGATGAGCTCGGCCATGAGCACCTCCTCGGGCTCGTCGGTGAGCTCCCCGTCCGGGTAGAACGCCGGGCCGGGCTCCATCTGCTCGGCCAGCACCCCGATCAGGACATCCATCTGCTCGCCGGTGGCCGCCGAAACCGGCACGAGGGCCGCCGCGTGCTCCCCGACCAACTCGTTGACCGCCATCAGCTGCGCGGCGACCCGATCCTTGGGCACTTTGTCGATCTTGGTGACGAGGACCACCAGCGTGGTTCTGGGCGCCACCGCCCGGATCTGCTCGTAGATCCAGCGGTCCCCCGGGCCGATCGGCTCGTCGGCGGGAATACACAACCCGATCACGTCGACCTCGCCGTAGGTGTCACGGACCAGATCGTTGAGCCGTTTGCCCAGCAGGGTGCGGGGACGGTGCAGACCGGGGGTGTCGACGAGCACGATCTGGAAGTCCTCGCGGTGCACGATGCCCCGGATGGTGTGCCGGGTGGTCTGCGGGCGGTTGGAGGTGATCGCCACCTTGCTGCCGACCAGGGCGTTGGTCAGCGTCGACTTGCCGGTGTTGGGCCGGCCGACCAGGCAGACGAACCCGGACCGGAATTCCGTCATCGCTGGGGCTCCTGTCCGTCGTGGTCGGCCGGGCGCACCAGGACAGTGCCGATCCGAACCCTGCCGCGGTGGTCGCGGTCGCCCTCGGCCCGCAGCCGCAACCCGTGGGAGACCACCTCGGCGCCGGGCAGCGGCACCCGGCCCAGCTCCAGCGCCAGCAGGCCGCCGACGGTGTCGATATCGAGGTCCTCCTCGAACTCGATGTCGTAGAGCTCCCCGACATCCTCGATCGGCAGCCGCGCCGAGACCCGGAACACCTTGTCCCCGAGGTCCTCGACCGGGGCCACCTCGTCGGTGTCGTACTCGTCGGCGATCTCGCCGACGATCTCCTCGAGCACGTCCTCGATGGTGACCAGGCCCGCCGTGGCGCCGTACTCATCGACCAGCAGAGCCATGTGGTTGCGGTCGCGCTGCATCTCCTTGAGCAGGTCGTCCAGCGGTTTGGAGTCCGGGATGAACACCGCCGGCCGCATCACCTCGGCAACGAGGATGTCGCGGGCCGCGCTGGCGGAGTAATAGGTTCTGCGCACCAGGTCCTTGAGGTAGACGACGCCGAGGACGTCGTCGACATTCTCTCCGATCACCGGGATGCGGGAGTGCCCGCTGCGCACCGCCAGCGACGTAGCCTGTGCGGCGCTCTTGTCGCTCTCGATCCAGACCATCTCGGTGCGCGGGACCATCACCTCACGCGCCGGGGTGTCGCCGAGTTCGAAGACTGACTGGATCATCTTGCGTTCCTCGTCGGCGACGACGCCGCGCTGCTGGGCCAAATCGACCACCTCGCGTAACTCGATCTCCGAGGCGAACGGGCCGTTGCGGAATCCGCGCCCGGGGGTCAGCGCGTTGCCCAGCAGGATCAGCAGCCGGCTGATCGGTGCCAGCAGCACCGAGATGGCCCGCAGCCCGAAGGCCGACATCAGGGCGATCGAATAGGCGTTCTGCCGGCCGACGGTGCGCGGACCGACGCCGACCGCGACGAAGCTGACGACGGTCATGATCACCGCGGCGCTGAACAGCGCCCACTTCAAGCTGTAGCGGTCATGCAGGTAGGCGACCACCAGGACGGTGGCGGCCGCCTCGCACGCGATGCGCAGCAGCACAACGAGATTGATGTAGCGCGGCCGCTCGGCGGCCACCCGGGCCAGCTGAACCGCGCCGGGCCGCTCCTCGCGCACCAGTTCCTCGACGCGGGCCAGGGAGACCGTGCTGATGGCGGCGTCGATGGCGGAGAACAGACCACCGAGAACGATGAGGGCGATCGCGCCGGCCAGCGGCGCCAGTCCGCTCAACTGTCGAAGTTCCGCGACTTGTCGAGCAGTCGCCGGTCCTTCTCGGCCTGCCGCTCGGAGTGGTAGGCGTCGACCTGCGCGGCGACCCACTCCTCAAGCAGCCGGCGCTGCAGCGCGAACATCTCTTTCTCCTCGTCCGGCTCGGCGTGGTCGTAACCCAGCAGGTGAAGCACCCCGTGCACCGTCAGCAGGGCGAGCTCCTGGCCCAGGCTGTGCCCGGCGGCGGCCGCCTGCTCGGCGGCGAACTGCGGACACAGCACGATGTCACCGAGCATGGACGGCCCCGGCTCGGGGGCGTCGGGCCGGCCGCCAGGCTCTAGCTCGTCCATCGGGAAGCTCATCACGTCGGTGGGGCCGGTCAGATCCATCCACCGCTCGTGCAGGTCGGCCATCGCGGCCAGGTCCAGCAACACCATGGACAGTTCGGCGGCCGGGTTGACGTTCATCTTCCGCAGGACGAAGCGCGCGACGCTGATCAGTTCCTCTTCGGAAACGTCCACGCCGGACTCGTTGGACACCTCGATACTCATGAACCGTCCGTCCTACCGCCGCGGCGACCGGCGCGTGGCGCGATTGAAGCCGGACCGTTCGCCGGCTTTAGCGTGGGCCTCATAGGCGTCGACGATCTCCGAGACCAGCCGGTGGCGCACCACGTCGGCACTGGTGAGCTCGGCGAAGTGGATGTCGTCGATCCCGTTGAGGATGTCCATCACCGACCGCAGGCCCGACTGGGCTCCGCCGGGCAGGTCGACCTGCGTGATGTCGCCGGTGACAACGATTTTCGAGCCGAAACCCAGCCGGGTGAGGAACATCTTCATCTGCTCGGCGGTGGTGTTCTGGGCCTCGTCGAGAATGATGAAGGAGTCGTTCAGGCTGCGTCCCCGCATGTAGGCCAGCGGTGCCACCTCGATCACGCCCGCGCTCAACAACTTTGGGATGGCCTCGGCGTCCATCATGTCGTGCAGGGCGTCGTAGAGCGGGCGCAGATACGGGTCGATCTTTTCGCTGAGCGTGCCCGGCAGGAAGCCCAGGCGCTCACCGGCTTCCACCGCCGGGCGGGTCAGGATGATCCGGGTGACCTGCTTGGTCTGCAGGGCCTGAACCGCCTTGGCCATGGCCAGGTAGGTCTTGCCGGTGCCGGCCGGGCCGATCCCGAACACAATGGTGTTGGCGTCGATCGCGTCGACATAGCGCTTCTGGTTGAGCGTCTTGGGTCGGATGGTCTTGCCGCGCCGGGACAGAATGTCCAGCGTCAGCACCTCCGCCGGTGAGGTTCTGTCCTCGCCGGCCATCATCGCGATGCTGCGCCGCACCGCATCCGGCGAGAGGGCCTGGCCCCCGGCCACGATCGTGATGAGCTCGGAGATCACCCGCTCGGCGAGCACCACGTCGGCCACCGAACCGGACAGGTTCACCGCATTGCCGCGCACGTGAACCTCGGCCGACAGACCGTCCTCCAGCGCGCGCAGGTTTTCGTCGGCGGAACCCAGCAGGCCCATGGCCAGATCGGGCGGAACAGTCATGCTGCTGCGCACCTGCGCGGCAGCGCTCGATTCCCGTGGCATTTGCGGCAATTCTACTTCCCCGTTCCCCTCACCCCCCGCGAGCAGACGCAAAAGGCTCGCGACACGCCAGGATAAGGGGACTTTTGTGTCTGCTCGCCCAGATCAGGGCAAGAGTCACCAGCGGGAGGTGAGCACGCCCAGCGCCCCGAGGGCGACGGCGGCCGCCGTCGAGGTGCGCAGCACGGTGGGGCCCAGCACCACCGGCTCCGCGCCGGCCCGGGTCAGCGCCTCGAGTTCGGCTTCGCCGATCCCGCCTTCGGGGCCGACCACGAGCACGATCGCCCCGGCCTGATCCAGCGGGACATCGGCGAGCCGGCGGCCGGCCGACTCGTGCAGCACCAACACGACGGCGTCGGTGCGCCCGGCCAGGTAGTCGCACAGCCCCTCGGTCGACAGCGGACCGTCCACCGCCGGGATCCGGGCCCGGCGGGACTGCCGGGCCGCCGAGCGGGCGACGGCGCGCCACCGCCGCAGACCCTTCGCGGCGCGCTCGCCGTCCCAGCGGGCCACGCAACGTTCGGCCTGCCAGGCGATGACGTCGTCGGCACCGGCCTCGGTGGCCAGTTCCACAGCCAGTTCGGAACGTTCGGACTTGGGGATGGCCTGCACCACCGTGACCGGTGGGTGCGGGCGGGGTGCGGTGCTGCGGGCCAGAACCTGTGCGGTCAGGGTGCGCTTGTCAACGGAGACCACCTCCGCCTCGGCCAGCTCACCGGCGCCGTCGGAGAGGACAAGTTGCTCACCGGGCCGCAGCCGGCGGACCGTGGCGGCGTGGAAACCCTCGTCGCCCTCGACCACCGCCATGCCGCCGACCTCGGGAAGAACCTCCGCATAGAACAGCGTGGCCGCCATCAGCGGCCGGTGAAGGTTTCCCGCAGCCTGCTGAAGAGCCCACCGCCACCGGCCTGCGCCCCGCCGGCGCCGGTCGACTTCACCGTGGCCTGCTCGCCCCCGCGGCTCTTGATCTCGGTGAGCAGCTCCCGGGTGCGGGCGTCGAGCTTGGTCGGCACCGCGACCTCGATGTGGGCGTGCAGGTCGCCGCGCGTCTCCGAACGCAACCGGGGCATCCCGCGGCCCCGCATCGTCGTCACCGCACCCGGCTGGGTGCCCGGCAGGACGGTGATCTCGATGGCGCCGTCGAGAATATCCTCGACGGAGACGGTGGTGCCGAGCGCGGCGTCGGCCATCGGCACCGAGACGGTGCAGTGCAGGTCGTCGCCGTCGCGGAGGTAGACCTCGTGCGGTTGTTCGTGCACCTCGACGTAGAGGTCGCCGGCCGGCCCCCCGCCGGGACCCACCTCGCCCTGGGCGGCCAGCCGCACCCTCATCCCGTCGGCGACCCCGGCCGGGATCTTGACGCTGATCTCGCGGCGCGACCGCACCCGGCCGTCGCCGCCGCAGCTGTGGCAGGGATTGGGGATGACCTCGCCCACCCCGGAGCAGGTGTGACAGACCCGCGAAGTCATGACCTGACCGAGCAGCGAGCGCTGGACGCTTTGGATCTCCCCGCGCCCACCGCAGGTGTCGCAGATGGCCGGCGTGGAGTCGCCGTGGGTGCCCTTGCCCTGGCACAGCTCGCACAGCACCGCGGTGTCGACGGTGACCTGCTTGGTGACCCCGGTGGCGCAGTCGGCCAGCGTCAGCCGCATCCGCAACAGGGAATCCGATCCCGGCCGCACCCGACCGACCGGTCCGCGCGAGCCTCCTCCCCCGCCGAAGAACGCCTCGAAGACATCGCCGAGCCCGCCGAAGCCGGCGAACCCGTTGCCAGCGCCGGCGGTGGCCAGCGGGTCGCCGCCGAGATCGACGATGCGCCGCTTCTCCGGGTCCGAGAGCACCTCGTAGGCGATGGTGATCTCCTTGAACCGGTGCTGGGCCTCCTCGTCGGGGTTGACGTCGGGGTGCAGTTCACGGGCCAGCCTGCGGTAGGCCCGCTTGATATCCGCATCACCGGCGTCCCGGCCCACCCCGAGCAGACCGTAGTAGTCGCGTGCCACGCCTGACCTCTTTCTCAGAGCTTCTTTCTCGAAAGTTTCCGCCGACGCCGGTTGTCAGCCGGTGCGATGGCCGAGAACCTCGCCGATGTACGTCGCCACCGCGGCGACGTTGGCCATCGTCCCGGGATAGTCCATCCGGGTCGGACCCACCACGCCCATCCCGCCGTAGACCGTGCCGGAGCTTCCGTACGTGGTGGTCACCACTGAGGTTCCGGCCATCTGCTCGGCCTCGGTCTCATGGCCGATGCGCACCGTCACCTTACCGGCCTCCTGCTGGGCGGCCAGCAGACGAAGAACCACGACCTGCTCCTCGAGCGCCTCGAGGACCGTGCGCAGCGAGCTGCCGAAGTCGGCGGTGTTGCGGGTGAGGTTCGCGGTTCCACCCATCAGCAGCCTTTCCTCGGTGTGCTCGACCAGAGATTCCAGCAGCACCGTCGCCGAGCGCCCGACCGCGTGGCCGAGCGGGCCGGCCGAGTTGAGCCGGCCGGCCAGGTCGGCGACCGCGACCGAGGCGGCTGGGAGCCGCTTGCCTTCCAGGGCCTGGCCGAGCAGGTCTCGCAGCTGACCGACCTCGTGTTCGTCGATGGTGTCGCCCAGTTCGACGATGCGCTGGTCCACCCGGCCGGAATCGGTGATGACCACCATCAGCAGCCGGGCCGGGGTGAGGGCCACCACCTCCAGTCGGCGCACCGTCGAGGCCGACAGGGTCGGGTACTGCACGACGGCCACCTGCCTGGTCAGCTGGGCCAGCAACCGCACGGCCCGGCGCAGCACGTCATCGAGGTCCACCCCCGAGTCCAGAAAAGACAGGATCGCGCGGCGCTCCGGAGATGACAGCGGCTTGACGTCGTGAATCCTGTCGACGAACTCCCGGTAGCCCTTCTCGGTGGGTACCCGGCCCGAACTGGTGTGTGGTTGGGCGATGTAGCCCTCGGCCTCGAGCACCGCCATGTCGTTGCGCACTGTGGCACTGGAAACCCCGAGGTTGTGGCGCTCGACCAGCGCCTTGGATCCGATCGGCTCCTTGGTGGTGACGAAGTCGGCGACGATGGCCCGCAGCACCTCGAAGCGACGGTCGTCGGCACTTCCCATCTGGCGCTCCTCCTTCGGCTGCTGACATTTTACGTGTCTCCAGCAGCGTGTTTAGCACCCGAGCGCTGGGAGTGCCACCACCGGCCGTCAGCAGGGCCCCGTGACGGCGATGACCCTTACATGCGTTGGCGCCGCCACCGGTTTCCGGTGGCGGCGCCGTCGCGGCGACGTCAGTCCATCGCCAGCATCGGAGGCATCTGCCCCCTGCCGTAACCCGGCAGCCACGGCGAGGAGAACAGTCCCCCCGCAGGGCCGGTGATGGTGGGTTCGGCGCGCAGCGAGGTGTGGCCCTGCTTGTGGCAAACCTGCGTGGCGCCGCTATCCCGGCAGTTCACCGGGTTGGACGCGGCCCCCGCGGCGGGGGATGCGGCCAGGGCGGCCGCCGCCAGGATCGGGGCGGCCAGGACGGGGGCGATGAAGCGGCGGACGGCGGCCCTCGAGGTGGTCATGAACGGTTTCCCTTCTCTTCGCGATCCGCGTAGAAAGCTCACCGGGAATTCGGTTGTTCTCCGTGGATCCTGATGACTCCACGATAGCCATTCACGAACTTTGATTCACGTTTTTCATATCGCTTGCAAATGTTGGCGGCCAGCCTCGCGGGCGGACGGCTACGCGGGGTTCCCCGGGGCCGCCGGCAGTCGCACCGTGAACTTGGTGCGCCCGGGCCGGGAGTCGGCGATGACCGCTCCGACGTGCAGATCGACATTGGAGGCGACGAGCGCCAAAACCATCCCACCGGAACCCATTTCGCGCGAACGGGCCTTGTCGGCACCCTCGGCCCTGCACATACTTCGGCGCCGCCACCGGTTGCGGTGGCGGCGCCGACGCGATGTCAGTCCATCGCCAGCATCGCGATGTCAGTCCATCGCCAGCATCGGAGGCATGTGACCCTTGCCGAACCCCGGCAGCCACGGCGAGGAGCCGGGGCCAGTGACGGTCGGTTCGGCGCGCAGCGAGGCATGACCCTGCTTGTGGCAGACCTTTGTGGTGCCGATATCGCGGCAGTTCATCGGGTTGGACGCGGCCCCCGCGGCGGGGGATGCGGCCAGGGCGGCCGCCGCCAGGATCGGGGCGGCCAGGACGGGGGCGATGAAGCGGCGGACGGCGGCCCTCGAGGTGGTCATGAACGGTTTCCCTTCTCTTCGCGATCCGCGTAGAAAGCTCACCGGGAATTCGGCTGTTCTCCGTGGATCCTGATCACTCCAGGGTAACTATTCACGAATTTTAATTCACGTTTCCCATAACGTTTACAAATGTTGACGGCCAGCCTCGCGGGCGGACGGCTACGCGGGGTTCCCCGGGGCCGCCGGCAGTCGCACCGTGAACACGGTGTGCCCGGGCCGGGAGTCGGCGACGACCGTTCCGCCGTGTGCATCGACGATGGAGGCGACGATCGCCAAACCCAGCCCGCTGGAGCCCATTTCGCGCGAACGGGCCTTGTCGGCGCGAACGAACCGACCGAACAGACTGGGCAGAATCGCCTCCGGAATACCGGGACCGTCGTCGCTGATCCGCAGCGCGACCATGGGCTCGGCAGTCGATGCCGATTCGGTGGCCACCGCGGCGGTCACCGTCACCCCTGCCGGTGTGTGCATGACCGCGTTGGACAGCAGGTTGGCGACCAGTTGCCCCAGCCGCACCCGGTCGCCGCGGACCAGCACCTCACCCTCGGGCAGGTCGGTGACGAAGTGGTGGTCGGGCGAGGTGACCGCGGCGTCGTTGACCGCGTCGGCCACCAGGTCGCCCAGATCGACGTCCTCGACCTGCAGATCCTGCCCCTCGTCGAGCCGGGAGAGCAGCAGCAGATCGCCCACCAGCGTGGTCATCCTGGTCGACTCCGCCTCGATGCGGGTCAGCGCGTACTCCGTCATCGGCGGTATCAGCTCGCTCTCCTGCCTGGTGAGTTCGGCGTAGCCGCGGATCGAGGCCAGCGGGGTGCGCAACTCGTGGCTGGCGTCGGTGAGGAATTCGCGCATGCGCCGGTCGGAGTCCGCGCGCTGGGTCAGCGCGGAGTCGATGTTGTCCAGCATCTGGTTGAGGGTGTGACCGACCACCCCCACCTCTGTCTGCGGGTCGGTGTCGCGATCATCTACCCGCGCGGTGATCCGGTACTCGGCGGCCTCAAGGGGAAGCTTCGCGACCTGGCCGGCGATCTCGGCGACCCTGCCAAGCGGCCGCAGCGCGTAGCGGACGACGACCATCGTCGCCACGGCCGTGGCGATCAGCGCCAGCACCACCAGTCCCACCACGATCAGGGTGTTGCGGGCCAGCGTGCGGTTCGCCTCGGCCAGCGAAACCGCCGACACCAGCCGGTCGCCGTCGCCGAGGTCCCGGCTTCCCACCCGATAGGAGCCCATGTCGCCCAGCCTTACCGTGCTGGGACTACCTGAGCGCCAATCGATCCCACCGATCGCGGCCAGCACGTCCGGCGGAGCGCCCGCCGGTTCCTCGTCGCTGAAAACCGCGCTGAAGATCGGCGCGCCGTCGCGCAACAAGGCGATCACCGTGCCCGGCGCCTGGCCGGGAAACCCGGTGAGCTGGCCCTGCTTCGACTTGGCGTAGGAATAGTTGAATGCCGACAGCGAGTTGGCCACCTGACTATTGGACAAGCTGATGACTTCGTCGCGCAGGCCCATGATCGCCACCGCCCCGATCCCCATCAGTGCGGCGCTCACGATCGCAGAGACGCCGATGACCAGTTGCCGCCGCAGCGAACGGGGCGGTCCGATCACTGCGGGGGCCGCAGCATGTACCCGACTCCGCGGACCGTGTGGATCATCGGTTCCCGCCCGGCGTCGATCTTTCGGCGCAGATAGGAGATGTAGAGGTCGACGACGCTGGAGCGCCCGCCGAAACCGTAGTTCCACACCCGGTCGAGGATTTCGGCCCGATTGATGGCACGCCGCGGGTTGCGCATCAGGTAGCGCAGCAACTCGAACTCGGTGACGGTCAGCGAGATCGGCTCGCCGGCGCGGGTGACTTCCCGGCTGGCCCCGTCGAGCACCAGATCCCCCACCGTGAGCACCTCGTCCTCTGGTGCCTCCATGGCCTTGGAGCGGCGCAGCAGGCCACGCAGCCGGGCGACGAGTTCCTCGAGGCTGAACGGTTTAGTCAGATAGTCGTCGGCGCCGGCGGTCAGCCCGGTCACCCGGTCAATCACCGAGTCGCGGGCGGTCAGCATCAACGTGGGCGTGTAACCCTCCGCCTCCCGGATCATCTTGAGGATCTCTAGTCCGTCGATATCCGGCAGCATGAGGTCCAGGACCAGCAGGTCGGGCCCGAACTCGGCGAACTTCGCCATAGCCTCCTGGCCGTCGCGGGCCACCTCGATCTCCCAGCCCTCGTAGTGCAGTGCCATTTTCAGCAGGTTGGTCAACGCCGGCTCGTCGTCGACGAGCAGCACCCGGATCGGTGATCCGTCGGACCGGGTGATGCGCGGCAGCTGCCCCAGGATGGCTTGGCGTTGACGGGGGGAACGCGGAGATACCGTCACGGTCATACCTTAAATTGTGAAAAGTTCCCCTGCAGCTGTCATGCATCGCATATGGGTTTCATATGTTCGTCCGGCCTTGCCGCGGCACTTCGCCGCTTCAGATGATTTCGGAGATTTCGCCCATTCCAGAGATGTCTTGCGGTGCGATACGTTCCGGGGGACAACCGAATCCGCGAGGAGACCGTCATGGACAGCTTCGTAACCAGCGTCTACGTGACGGCCTCGGGCACCATCGGCGGCTGGAAGGACGAGGCGATCTCGTTTGTGATCGGTTTCGCCGCGGGCCTGCTGCTCCTGACCATCCCGAAGGTCAATCGGGCCACCACCTGGCAAAAGATCGCGGTCTGCGTTATCGGCGGGATGATCGCGTACTGGATCGTCGCGTTCGTGATGGGTCACTTCTTCCACGAACAACTCGATTGACCGCGGCGAACGGCGAGCGCACCCGGTGACCACATCGGCACGTTGAGCTGCGACGTCATCTGTTCGTCACGGTTGTGTCATGAGCCTGTTTCCGTTGCGTGGCAACCACGTTCGGATTCGACAGGAATGAAATATGTGTTTTCTATGCGTGCGCCATCTCAGCTTGGCGGGTCCGTGAGGCGTACCTACCCTCGGGAACATGAACAGGACTGACACGCACCAGCCCGTGCCCGACTCCCGGCCTGCCGAATCCAGCAGGTTCTCGGAGATCCTGCGCTACGACCTTCCCGCCTCGCTGGTGGTGTTCCTGGTTGCGCTGCCGCTGTCCCTCGGGATCGCGATCGCCTCCGGAGCGCCGCCACTGGCCGGGCTGATCGCCGCCATCGTCGGCGGCGTCGTCGCCGGGGCACTGGGCGGATCACCGCTGCAGGTGAGCGGGCCGGCGGCCGGCCTCACCGTGATCGTCGCGGGACTGATCTCCCAGTTCGGCTGGGCGGTCACCTGCGCCATCACGGTCGGCGCCGGTGTCCTGCAGATCCTGTTCGGGCTTAGCCGCGCCGGACGCGCGGCACTGGCGATCTCGCCGATGGTGGTGCACGCGATGCTGGCCGGGATCGGGATCACGATCGCCCTGCAGCAGATCCACGTCCTGCTTGGCGGTGAAACGCACAGTTCGGCCTGGCACAACATCGCGGCGCTGCCCGTCCACATCGGGCAGGCCGACCTCCCCGGACTGGCCGTGGGCACGCTGGTGATCGTCATCCTGATCGCCTGGCGGCGGGTCCCCGAACAGTTGCGCAAGATCCCCGGGCCCCTCGTGGCGATCGTCGTCGCCAGCCTCGCCGCCGCGGTGCTGGCCCCCAACACACCCCGTATCCAGCTGAACGGCTCGCTGATCGACGCGCTCGCGTTGCCGAGTCTGCCGGACGGAAAGTGGGGCGCCTTCGCCGCCGGCGTGCTGACGGTGGCGCTCATCGCCAGCGTCGAGAGCCTGCTGACCGCCGTCGCGGTGGACCGGATGCAGACCCGCACCCGCAGCAATCTCAACCGGGAACTGGTGGGCCAGGGTGCAGCCAACGTCGTCTCGGGCACGATCGGCGGGCTCCCCATCACCGGGGTGATCGTGCGCAGCTCGGCCAACGTCAGTTCCGGTGCGCGCACCCGGGCCTCGGCCATCATGCACGGAGTGTGGGTACTGGTGTTCGCGCTGCCCTTCGCCGGCCTGGCCGAGCAGATCCCGATGGCTGCGCTGGCCGGCCTGCTGATCGTCATCGGCGTCCAGCTGGTCAAGCTGAGCCACATCCAGACCGCCCGACGCACCGGCGAGCTCGCCGTGTACGCAGGCACGGTCGCAGGCGTGGTCTTCATCAACCTGCTCCAGGGAGTTGTCATCGGACTCGCGCTGTCGATCCTGCTGACCCTCTGGCGGGTGGCTCACGCGAAAGTGAGCGCCGAGCACACCCGCGACGACGAGTGGCTGGTGACCATCGAGGGAGCCTGCACGTTCCTGAGCCTTCCCCGACTGCACAGGGCCCTGGCATCGATCCCGCCTCAGGCGCGGGTGACGCTGCTCATGTCGGTGAGTTTCATGGACCACGCCGCGCGGGACTACATCGACTCCTGGCGCAAGGGGCACGAGGCGGCCGGCGGCCGGATCTGCGAGACGCAGAAGCCGAACTTCTGCTCGTCGTGCGCAGAGGACTGCGATTCCCGAGTCACCGATCGCGAGCCCTATGCCGTCTCGATGAAGTAGGTCCGCGGCCGCCCCACAGCCGCCACCTTTCGCACTCGACTGACCGCCACGCAGGTAGGGCCGCGAGGAGTACCGGGACACCGGTTCGTCGCGGCCCTACTTCTTGATGTCCGTGCCGCTGCCGTTGTGCGCCAGCGGTTGTCAGTCGTCGAGAACGTCCCGCACCACCGCGTCGGCGAGCAGCCGGCCCCGGTCGGTCAAGACCAGTCGGCCGTCCGCGTAGCCGAGCAACCCGTCCTCGACGGCCCGCAGGGCACGCCGCAGTTCGGTCCCACTGAGCGCGGTGTCCGACAGGCCGCGGCGAAGCCGGATTCCCAGCAGGACGTCCTCGATGTGGCGGGCCCGCCGGTCGAGGCGTTCGAATCCGGCGATCGGCGCCGCGCCGGCGCTGAGCGCGTCGGCATAGGCCCTGGGGTGCTTGACGTTCCACCAACGGACATCGCCGATGAAACCGTGGGCTCCGGGCCCGGCACCCCACCACTGGCCGCCGCTCCAGTAGCCCTCGTTGTGCCGGCAGAGCGCCCCGGGGCGGCTCCAGTTGGACACCTCGTACCACTCGAGCCCGGCCTCGCCGAGCCGTCGGTCGAGCAAGCGGTAGCGGTGCGCCAGAACGTCGTCGTCGGGGGCGCAGACCTCTCCGCGCCGCACCCGGCGGGCCAGCGCGGTGCCGTCCTCGACCACCAGCGCGTAAGCCGAGACGTGATCGGCCCCGGATTCCAGCGCGGCGTCGACCGAGGCCAGCAGGTCCTCGTCGGACTCCCCCGGTGTGCCGTAGATGAGGTCGAGATTGACGTGCGCGAAGCCGGCCGCGCGGGCCTCCCGCGCGGCGGCGATCGCCCGCCCCGGCGAGTGGGTGCGGTCCAGGATCGACAGCACCCCGGGTGCCACCGACTGCATGCCCAGTGACACCCGGGTGTAGCCGGCGGCCCGGATGGTCTCGAAGAAGCCCGGCGAGGTGGATTCCGGGTTGGCCTCGGTGGTGATCTCGG
Organism: Mycobacterium sp.; assembly: GCA_020439025.1. Classification (GTDB taxonomy): domain Bacteria; phylum Actinomycetota; class Actinomycetes; order Mycobacteriales; family Mycobacteriaceae; genus Mycobacterium. The sequence goes on from JAGQTO010000132.1 coordinate 16,886, forward strand.
CCCCGCCGCTCAACGGCAGGTGGTCGCGAACCGCGTCAAGCACCGCGGCCAGCCGGTCGGCGCCCAGCAACGACGGTGTACCGCCGCCGACGAAGACGGTGTCCACCGGAATCCGGCCGATGGTGGCCGCAGCCAGCGCCAGTTCGGCCCGCAGCGCGGCGAGCCAGCCGTCCGGGCTGGCGCCGCCGAGTTCCCCCGCGGTATAGGTGTTGAAGTCGCAATACCCGCACCGGGTGGCGCAGAACGGCACATGGACGTAGACGCCGAAGGGGCTCCCCGGGGTCACCGCCAGATCGAGCGACATGGACTCCAGTCTGGCAGCGCCGGTTCGGTTCCCGGCGGCACAGTCTGACAGCGCCGGTTCGCTTCCCGGCCGCGGCCGTGGCACACTGAGGCCCATGTCCGTCGGCCTTCCTGCCCGCAGCGCCATCGCGCTGGTGGTGCGCCGGCACGTCGACTTCAAGCGCGTTTGCAGCTGTTGTTGTCTGGCTTGACGCCGTAGTCCGCCCACCTGTTGCAGCTGGCCGCCGGATTGCGTCGCCTGGCAGCCTGCCGGTGATGGCTTTTCCGTATGCCGGCTCCCCCGATCCGAGGAGCACCCCGTCATGACCCCCTCCGCGACCACTGACCCGACCGCCGAGCGCCCGGCCCGCAAGCGCACTGAGGGCCAATGGGCTCTCGGTGACCGCGAACCGCTCAACGACAACGAGGAGTTCAAGCGGCACGAGAACTCGCTCGACGTCCGGACCCGCGTCGAGAACGTGTACGCCAAGAACGGTTTCGCCAGCATCGACAAGACCGACCTGCGGGGCCGGCTGCGGTGGTGGGGCCTCTACACCCAGCGGGCAGAGGGCTACGACGGCACCTACACCGGCGAGGACAACGCCGACCTGCTGGAGGCTGAGTACTTCATGCTGCGGGTGCGCAGTGACGGCCGCGCACTGAGCGCCGCCGCCCTTCGCGCACTCGGGACGATTTCGACGGAGTTCGCCCGGGATACCGCCGACATCTCCGACCGGCAGAGCATCCAGTACCACTGGATCCGGATCGAGGACATGCCGGAGATCTGGCGGCGACTCGATGAGGTCGGTCTGCAGACCACCGAGGCCTGCGGCGACTGCCCCCGGGTGGTGCTCGGTTCGCCACTGGCCGGTGAATCCCTCGATGAAGTGCTCGACGCCACCCCGGCGATCGAGGAGATCGTGCGCCGCTACGTCGGCAACCCCGAGTACGTCAACCTGCCGCGCAAGTTCAAGACCGCCATCAGCGGCCTGCAGGACGTGGTCCACGAGATCAACGACGTCTCCTTCGTCGGCGTGCACCATCCCGAGCACGGCCCCGGCCTGGATCTGTGGGTGGGCGGCGGACTGTCGACCAACCCGATGCTGGCCCAGCGCCTGGGCGCCTGGGTGCCGCTGGATGAGGTGCCCGACGTCTGGGAGGCCGTGGTCAGCCTGTTCCGCGACTACGGCTACCGCCGGCTGCGCGCCAAGGCGCGGATCAAGTTCCTGGTCAAAGACTGGGGAGTGCAGAAGTTCCGCGAGGTGCTGGAGAACGAGTACCTCAAGCGGCCACTGATCGACGGCCCCGCCCCGGAGCCGGTGGTGCGTCCGATCGACCATGTCGGTGTGCAGCGGCTGCGCAACGGGCTCAACGCCGTCGGCGTGGCCGCCATCGCCGGCCGCGTGTCCGGTTCGATCCTGACCAGGGTGGCCGACCTGGCCGAACAGGTGGGCTCCGACCGGATCCGGTTCACCCCGCACCAGAAACTGATCGTCCTCGACGTGCCCGACAACCGGGTCGAGGAGTTGGTCGCCGGCTTGGCCGAGCTGGGCCTGCAGGCCACACCCTCGCAGTGGCGGCGGAACCTGATGGCCTGCAGCGGAATCGAGTTCTGCAAGCTGTCCTTCACCCAGACCCGGGTGCGGGCGCAGTCGCTGGTTCCGGACCTGGAGAAGCGGCTGGCCGACCTGAACGCCGAATTGGACGTCCCGGTGACCGTCCACCTCAACGGCTGCCCGAACTCGTGTGCGCGGATCCAGGTCGCCGATATCGGCTTCAAGGGCCAGATCATCGACGAGGGCGACGGTCCCATCGAGGGCTTTCAGGTACACCTGGGCGGCAGCCTCGGCCTGGACAGCAGCTTCGGCCGAAAGCTGCGCCAGCACAAGGTCACCAGTGCAGAGCTGGGCGACTACATCGAGCGGGTGGTCCGCAACTTCACCGCGCAGCGCGAGCCCGGGGAGCGGTTCGCGCAGTGGGCGATCCGAGCCGACGAGGAGTCCCTGCGATGACCGTGGAAACCCGGGAGTTCACCGAGGACAAGTTGCGCGAGCTGGCCGCCCGCGGCGCCGCCGAACTCGACGGCGCAGGAGCCGAGGATCTGCTGGCCTGGACCGACCGCCACTTCGGCGGCGGCTATGTGGTGGCCTCCAATATGCAGGACACCGTTCTGGTCCACCTCGCCGCGAAGGTGCGTCCCGGGGTGGAGGTGTTGTTCCTGGACACCGGCTACCACTTCCCCGAGACCATCGGCACTCGCGACGCGGTGGAGTCTTGCTATGACGTCACCGTGCTCAACGTGACGCCGGAACACACTGTGGAGCAGCAGGACCGGCTGTTGGGCAAGGATCTGTACGCCCGCGACCCGGGCGAGTGCTGCCGGCTGCGCAAGGTGGTGCCGCTGGGACGCGCGCTCGGCGGCTACGCGGCATGGGTGACCGGCATTCGGCGGGTGGAGTCACCGACTCGCGCCAACGCGCCGCTGATCTCCTTCGACGAGGCCTTCAAGCTGGTGAAGGTCAACCCGCTGGCCACCTGGACCGACGAGGACATGCAGGCCTACATCGAGGCGCACGGAGTGCTGGTCAATCCCCTTGTCGACGAGGGATATCCGTCGATCGGGTGCGCCCCCTGCACGGCCAGGCCGGCCGCGGGCGCCGATCCGCGCAGCGGCCGGTGGCAGGGATCGGCCAAGACCGAATGCGGGTTGCATGTCTCATGAGCACCCAACCACAGCTACCCACGCTCATCCTTACCGCGCACGGCAGCGTCGACCCGCGGTCCTCGGCCACCACCCACGCGGTGGCTGAGCGGATCCGCCTCCTGCGACCCGGCCTGGACGTGCGGGTGGCCTTCTGCGAGAAGAGCACACCAAACCTGCGCGACGTGCTCGCCGGGTTACGCGGCCCGGCCGTGGTGACACCGCTGCTGCTGGCCAGCGCCTTCCACGCCCGGGTCGACATCCCGGCGATCGTCGCGGAGTCGGCCGGCCGCTGGCAGGCCCACGTGCTGCAGGCCGACACCCTCGGCGAGGACCCGCGGCTGGTCCGCGTACTGCGGCAGCGGCTGAGTGAACTCGGTGTCCGCTCCGAGGACGCCGACACCGGTGTCCTCGTGGTGGCGGTCGGGTCCTCTCACGCCGCCGCCAATGCCCGCACCGCCACCGTGGCCGGCGCGCTGGCCGCCGGCAGCGGATGGGCCGGCAGCGAGGTGGCCTTCGCCACCGGACCGCAGCCATCGGTTCTCGACGGTATCGGCCGGCTACGCCGGGCCGGCGCCCGACGGATCGCGATCGCGCCCTGGTTCATCGCACCCGGACGCATCACCGACCGGGTGGTGGCGGTGGCGCAGGCCGCCGGAGCGGAGATGGCCGAGCCGCTCGGCGCGCATCGGCTGCTCGCCGCGACGGTCCTCGACCGATTCGATCGGGCGGTCGCTCAACGGCTGGCCGCCTGAGGCCAGACAGGACCGGATCGGGACGGCCCGGATCGGGACGGCTCAGCCGGGAATTCCGCCGGTGCTGGGGATGATGCCGTCGGTGCCATCGATACCGTCAGCGCCATCGGCACCGTCAGCGCCATCGGCACCGTCAGCGCCATCGGCACCGTTCACACCGCCGAGCCCGCCCTTGCCGCCCTGGCCACCTTTTCCGCCCTTGCCGCCCTCGCCGCCTTTACCACCCTGGCCACCCTGACCGCCCTGACCGCCCTGGCCGCCTTTTCCGCCCTGGCCGCCCTGACCGCCCTGGCCACCCTGACCGCCTTTTCCGCCCTGGCCGCCCTGGCCACCTTGGCCGCCCTGACCGGCGTTGCCGCCCTGGCCACCATTGCCGCCGGCGCCCTCGCCGCCATCGTTAACCGTGGTCATCGTCGTCCCTTCCGCGGAGGATGGATCACCGGTGGTGGTGGTGGTTGTACAGCCCGCTACAACGACCGTACCGGCGAGCACCGCCGAGTAGCCGATCAGCCGGAGACGCTTCATGCCGTCACCCCCGGGAGCTGCGCCTGCCCGGCGATGGGCGGGATGCGGGTGGCCCGCACGTAAACCGTGTCACCATCGGTGATGCCGAGCGCCTCGGCGTCGCCCCTGGTTACCTGCGCGGTGAACGGCGCCCCCGTGGTGGCGCTGGTCAGCTCGACCCGTACCTCAAAACCCAGATAGACCACGCGATCGACCCTAGCCCGCATCACACCGGTGCTGGCCGCGGTGCCGTCGACCGCCGCGATCGCCATCTCCGGCGTACGGCCGACCCGGATGTCATGCGGCCGCACCAGGATCCCGTTGAGGGAGGACACCGCACCCAGAAACGACATCACGAACGCGTTTGCCGGGCTGTCGTACACCTGCGCCGGCGTGCCGACCTGTTCGACGCGGCCGCTGTTGAGCACCGCGATCCGGTCGGCCACATCGAGGGCCTCGGCCTGGTCGTGAGTGACCAGCACCGTCGTTACGTGGACCTCGTCGTGCAGACGGCGCAGCCATTCCCGCAGATCTTCCCGGACCTTGGCGTCCAGCGCCCCGAAGGGCTCGTCGAGGAGCAACACCTCGGGATCGACCGCCAGCGCTCGGGCCAGCGCCATCCGCTGGCGCTGGCCGCCGGAGAGCTGGTGGGGGTAGCGGTGACGGAAACCGGCCAGGCCCACGACCTCCAGCAGGTTGTCGACTTTGGCGTCGATCTCGGCCCGTCGCCACTTGCGGATCTTCAACCCGAACGCGACGTTGTCGCGCACCGTCAGATGCTTAAACGCCGCGTAGTGCTGGAAAACGAAACCGATGCCCCGGCGCTGCGGCGGGACGCCGGTCACGTCCCGGCCGTTGAGGATCACGGTGCCGGTGTCGGGGTGGTCCAGGCCGGCGATGGCCCGCAGCAGGGTCGACTTGCCCGAGCCACTGGGTCCGAGCAGAGCGGTCAGCGAGCCGGCCGGAACGGTGAAGTCGACGTTGTCCAGTGCGGTGAAATCGCCGTAGCGTTTGTTGGCGCCGCGCACGACGATGGCGTTGGTCACGAAGTGCTCCCCATCAGGCGGCCCGCCGGTTCTCCAGCGCTGCCTGGGCCACCAGCACCAGCACCGCCACCATCATCAGCAATGTCGAGAGCGCGTAGGTGCCGTACTCCGCGCCTCGGTTGTAGCGGTCGGAAACCAGCAGCGTCAGGGTCTGTGACTCGCCGGGGAGGTTCGACGAGACCATCAGGACCGCGCCGTACTCCCCCAGCGTGCGGGCGACGGTCAGCACCACGCCGTAGCCCAGTCCCCACCGGATCGAGGGCAGCGTGATCCGCCGGAAGGTCTGCCACCAGGTCGCTCCCAGCGTCGCGGCGGCCTCTTCCTGATCGGTGCCCAGTTCATGCAGCACCGGCTCGACCTCGCGGATGACGAACGGCAGGGTGACGAAGATGCTCGCCAGGATGATGCCGGGCAGCCCGAAGATGATCTTGATGCCCAAGTCGTTCTCGACGAATCCGAGAATCCCGGCACTCCCCCACAGCAGGATCAGCGCCACCCCGACGATGACCGGAGAGACCGCGAAGGGCAGGTCGATCACAGCCTGCAAGACGCCCTTGCCACGAAACCGTTTGCGCGCCAGCAGCAGTGCCGTGGGAACCCCGAAGATGACGTTCAGCGGAACCACGATCGCGACCACCAACAGCGACAGGTGCAGCGCCGAGATCGCGGCGGGCGTGGAGATGGAGGCGACGAACGCGCCGAAGCCCGGCTCGAAGGTCCGCAGCAGGATCAGTCCGACCGGTACCGCCACCAGCATCAGCACATAGCCCAGCGCGACGAATCGGCTCAGGTAGCGGGTGGTGGCCGAGAGGATCACGCGGCGAGTTCCTCACGCCGGGCAGTAAACGATCCGAGCAGCCGAAGCGCGAGCAGCACCACGAACGAAACGCCCAGCAGTACAACCGAAACCGCGGCCGCACCGGTGCGGTCGTCGTTCTCGATCAGGGTGCGGATCCACTGCGAGGACACCTCGGTCTCGCCGGGCACCGCACCTCCGATGAGGACCACCGACCCGAACTCACCGATCGCCCGGGAGAACGCCAGCCCGGCCCCGGACAGCAACGCCGGCACCAGGGACGGCAGCACCACCCGGCCGAAGATGACGGCGTTGGTGGCGCCCAGTGATGCCGCGGCCTCCTCGACCTCCCTGTCCAGTTCGAGCAGCACCGGCTGCACCGAGCGCACGACGAAGGGCAGCGTGACGAACAGCAGCGCCACACCCACCCCCCACCGGGTGTGCTGCAGGTGCAGGTTCACCGGGCTTGCCGGGCCGTACAGCGCCAGCATCACCAGGCTGGCCACGATGGTCGGCAGTGCGAACGGCAAGTCGATCACGGTGTCGACCAACCGCTTTCCGGGGAAGTCGTCGCGGACCAGCACCCAGGCCAGCAGCAGCCCGAACACCGTGTTGACGACCGTCACCCCCACCGCGACCGTAAGGGTCACCCGGTAGGACTCCACCGCGGCGGTGGAGGTGATCGCTGCGAGGAAGCCCGACCAGCCGTCCGCGCCGGACTGCACGACGATGGCCGCCAGCGGCAACAGCACCAGGACGCTGAGCCAGATCGAGGCCGCACCCACCAGGGTGACCACCCCGGCCCGGCCCGGATCGGCCGCGGACGCGGCG
>JAGQTO010000014.1:0-3983 GCA_020439025.1 Mycobacterium sp.
TTCCTCGTCGGTCGGGACGACCAGCACCGTGGTGGCCGAGGCGTCGGTGGAGATCCGGCGGGCCCCGCGCTCGGCGCCGTCATTGCGCTGCTCGTCAAGGTCGATGCCCAGCCCCGACAAACCGGCCAGCGCGTCCCGGCGGACCTTCGCGTCGTTCTCCCCCACCCCCGCGGTGAAGGAGATGACGTCGGTGCGGCCCAGCAGCACCAGGTAAGCCCCGATGTACTTGCGCAGCCGGTGGACATACACCTCGTATCCCAGCCGGGCGTCCTCGTCACCGGCGGCGATGCGCTGGTGCACCACCCGGAAGTCGATCTCCCCGGTCAGGCCGAGCATCCCGGAGCGCCGGTTGAGCATCGACTCGATCTCGTCGACGCCCATGTCCGCGGTCCGCCACAGGTAGCTGATGATCCCGGGGTCGACATCGCCGGACCGGGTTCCCATCACCAGGCCCTCCATCGGGGTCAGACCCATGGTGGTGTCGACCGGGCGGCCCGCGGCGATCGCTGAGGCGGAGGCCCCGTTGCCCAGGTGCAGCACGATCTGGTTCAGCGATTCCCGGGGGGCGCCGAGGAACTCGGCCGCCTGACGGCTGACGAAGTCATGCGAGGTGCCGTGGAAGCCGTACCGGCGGATGTGCCAGCGGGCCGCGATCTCGCGGTCGATGGCGTAGGTCGACGCGGCGGCGGGCAGATCGTGGAAGAAGGCCGTGTCGAACACCGCGACATGCGGCAGGTCCGGCAGCACCTTGCGGGCCACCTCGATACCGAGCACGGCCGGCGGGTTGTGCAGTGGGGCCAGCGGGGCGAGCTCGCGCAACTCCCCGACCAGCCGGTCGTCGACGATCGTCGGCCGGTACAGCTTGGGTCCGCCGTGCACCACCCGGTGGCCGACCGCCACCAGGCCGAGGGCCGACAGGTCCTGGCCGCCCGGCGCGATGATCTCGAACGCGGCCCGCAGGGCGGCCTCGTGATCGGAGACACCGCCGTCCTCGCCGATCCGCTCGACGATGCCGTCGACCAGCGACGTGCCGGTGCGCGGTTCGACGAGCTGGTACTTCAGTGAGGAGGATCCGGAGTTGAGAACCAGTACGGTTTCGGACATCACTCCCCCTGAGCCTGGATCGCGGTGATGGCGACGGTGTAGACGATGTCCTCGACCAGGGCGCCGCGGGACAGGTCGTTGACCGGCTTGTTGAGTCCCTGCAGCACCGGTCCGATCGCGATCGCCCCGGCACTTCGCTGCACGGCCTTGTAGGTGTTGTTGCCGGTGTTGAGGTCAGGGAAGATCAGCACCGTGGCCCGGCCCGCGACCGGCGAGTTCGGCATCTTCGCGGCGGCCACCGTCGGATCGACGGCGGCGTCGTACTGGATCGGCCCCTCGACAAGTAGTCCGGGTTCCCGTTCGCGAACGAGTTCGGTTGCGGCCCTTACCTTGTCGACGCCGGCGCCGCTGCCGGACTCCCCGGTCGAGTAGGACAGCATGGCCACCCTCGGGTCGATCCCGAACTGGGCGGCGGTCCGCGCGGAGCTGATCGCGATATCGGCGAGTTCGGTGGCGGTGGGATCCGGGACGATCGCGCAGTCGCCGTAGGCCAGGACCCGATCGCTCAGGCACATCAGGAAGATGCTGGAGACCGTGGATACCCCGGGCTGGGTCTTGATGATCTCGAAGGCCGGGCGGACGGTGTGCGCGGTGGTGTGCGCGGCACCGGAGACCATGCCGTCCACCAGGCCGTTGTGCACCAGCATCGTGCCGAAGTAGGACACGTCGTGGATGGTCTCGCGGGCCCGTTCGAAGGTCACGCCCTTCTTCTTGCGGATCTCTGCGTACTGCTCGGCGAAGCGCTCGCACAGGTCGCTGGTGCGCGGGTCGATCACCGTCGCCGCGCTGAGGTCGACGCCGAGTTCAGCGGCCCGCGAACGCACCTGGCCCTCCTCCCCCAGGATGGTGAGGTCGGCGATCCCACGTCGCAGCAGCCGGCCGGCCGCAAGCAGGATGCGGTCGTCGTCACCCTCGGGCAGCACGATCCGCTTCCGGTCGGAGTGGGCGCGCTCCATCAGCTGGTAGGCGAACATCTGCGGGGTGGTGACCGTCGGGATCGGTATGGCCAGGCGCTCCAGCATGTCGGTGATGTCGACGCGATGTCGCATCAGATGCAGTGCCGTGTCGATCTTGGTCTGCGACGTCGCCGTGACCCGGCCGCGGGTATCGGCCACCGCCATGGCCGCCGAGAACGAGTCCAGGTCGGTGGCGATGATCGGCAGCCTCAGGCCGACACCGGTGACCAGCCGGGCGATCTCCCGGTGCAATGACAGACCGCCGTTGAGGATGATGGTGGACAGGGTCGGAAATCCCTCGGCGGCGTGGGCGCTGGCCACCGCGAGCACCACGTCGGAACGATCACCGGGGGTGATCACCGCCGCGCCCTCGCGCAGCCGTTCCAGAACGTGTTCGGCCGTCATCCCCGCCACCAGCACGTCCATCACTTCACGTCCGAGCAGCGAGGGGTCGCCGTGCACCAGGGTGCCGTCGACGGCACCCAGCAGTTCCGACACGGTCGGCGCCACCAGCAGCGGCTCTTCGGGAATGACGTACACCGGCGGCCCGAGATCCTTGCAGGCCTCGGCAACCGCCTCGAGGTCTGCGGGTCGGCAGCGGTTGGCGACCACGGCGGCGGTGTGCGCGTGCTGAAAGGCAAGTTCGACCATGCACAGCTCGATGACCTGGGCGATCTCGGCCGGTGTGCGATCGAATCCGCGCACCGACAACACCACCGGGGCGCCGAGGTTCACCGCGATGCGGGCGTTGACGCTCAGTTCGGTGGGGGTGGCCACGTCGGTGTAGTCGGATCCGACGATGACCATCGCATCGCAGCGTGCGGCGACCTCGTGATAGCGGTCGACGATATCGGCGATCGCGCCCTCGGTGTCCTCGTGCAGGCGCTGGTAGGTGACGCCGACGCACTCCTCGTAGGACAGGTCCGCGTTGCTCTGCGAGAGCAGCAGTTCGAGGATGTAGTCGCGTTCCTCGCGGCGGGTGATGGGCCGGAACACCCCGACCCGGGGGACCACCGCCGCCAGCCGGTTGACGATGCCCAACGCGACGGTGGACTTACCGGTCTCGCCTTCTGGGGAGGCGACGTAGATCGAGGTCGGGCCGATCAATGCGGGGCCTTTCGACTGTGGACCTGATGTCACTAAACAGCATCCCTCAGTCCCGGCGAGGACTATCCCAGTTTGCGAAGCCTGGGAGCGAGGTCACGCTCGAACAACTCCAGGAACCGGCGCTGATCGGAACCCGGGGCGTGGAAGACGAGGTGGTTGAGCCCGTACCCGAGGTAGTCGGCCACCCGGGCCACCGCCTCGTCGGGGTCGTCGGTGACGATCCAGCGCCGGGCCACCTGGTCGATGGGAAGTTCGTCGGCCAGCCGCTCCATCTCGATCGGGTCCGACACGCTGTGCTTCTGCTCGGGCGTCAGGGACAGCGGGGCCCAGAACCGGGTGTTCTCCAGCGCGGTCTGGTAGTCGGTGTCGTAGGAGATCTTGATCTCGATCATCTTGTCGATGGCCGCAAGGTCGCGGCCGGCGGCCGCCGCACCCTCGGCGACGGCCGGCATCAGCTTCTCGGTGTAGAGCTCGGCGCCCTTGCCGGAGGTGCAGATGAAACCGTCTCCGGCGCGGCCGGCGTACTTGGCCACCGCGGGCCCGCCGGCGGCGATGTAGACCGGCACCCCGCCGTCGGGAACGTCGTAGATGGAGGCGCCCTTGAGGTGGTAGAACTCGCCGTCGAAGTCGACCCGCTCCCCGCCCCACAGTTCCCGCATGAGCCGTACCGACTCGCGCAGCCGGGCGAAGCGCTCCTTGAACTCCGGCCACTGCCCGGTGAATCCGGTGGCGATCTCGTTGAGCGCCTCGCCGGTGCCCACCCCGAGGAACACCCGGCCCGGGTAGAGGCAGGCCATGGTGGCGAACGCCTGGGCG
>JAGQTO010000014.1:4172-7301 GCA_020439025.1 Mycobacterium sp.
CAGCACTCCGAGTTCGACCAGCTCACGCGGCCCGAACTGCTCCGCCGACGCCTTGTATCCCAGTCTCAGTTCTGCCACGCTGTCGTTTCTCCTCCTCTGATCGCGTCGGGCGTCGTGCCTACGGTCCCCGCGTCAGTTCGACATTGATCACACCGGCGTCATCGCCGGTCTCCGCGTACTGGCCGACGATCCTGCCGTCCACCAGGCGGCCGTCGAACACCCCGTCCTCGTCGGCCATCAGGATGCGGCCGTCAGTGCCGACCGCACCGTTGATGATCTCCTTCTGCGGCGGCTCGCCCTCGCGGGTGTACTCCTTGTAGCCGGTGAACCCCTGCCCGTCGGCCCGCTCGATGACGACCTTCTGGTTCTCCCAGGTGACCGGCACGCCCCTCTCGAAGCCCGCCCCGTTCTGAATCCAGGACCCCTCCAACTCCGCGGCGGTGGGCGCCTTCCCGGTGGAACCCGAGGCACACCCGGCAACCAGGAGGACTCCGGCCACCGCGGCGGCAGCGGCGGCGGAACGACGATTCACGACTGCTCCGTAAGGTTGCGGCTATGACCTTGGACGTCAGCGCCGTCGCCGACGGGATCCATCTGGCCCGGACCCCGCTGGTCAACTGGACACTGGTCACCGACGATACCGGGGTGCTGCTGATCGACGCGGGCTTTCCCGGTCAGCGCGCGGAGGTGCTGGCCTCGCTGTACCGGCTCGGTTTCGGACCGGCCGACGTGACCGCCATCCTGTTGACCCACGCCCACATCGACCACCTCGGCACCGCGATCTGGTTCGCCCGGGAGCACGGCACACCGGTGTACTGCCACGCCGGGGAGGTCGGTCACGCCAAACGCGAGTACCTGCAACAGGCTTCGCCGGCCGACCTGGTGACCAAAGCCTGGCGGCCGCGGTGGCTGGCCTGGTCGGCCGAGGTCGCTCTCAAAGGCGGTCTGATCCGCGACGGCATCCCCACCGCCATGCCGCTCACCGACGACGTCGCCGCGCACCTGCCGGGCCGGCCGGTGGCGGTTCCCACTCCCGGCCACACCGGCGGGCACTGCTCCTACCTGGTGGACGGGGTGCTGGTCGTCGGCGACGCACTGATCACCGGGCATCCCCTGGCCCGGCGCCCCGGACCTCAGCTGCTTCCCTCGATGTTCAACCACGATGACGCTGCCTGCCTGCGCAGCCTCGACGTGCTCGCCGCCTCCGAAGCGGAGGTGCTGCTCCCCGGCCACGGCGAGATGTGGACCGGTCCGGTCACCGAGGCGGTACGACAGGCCCGGTCCTACAGTGCGTCTCGTGGATAACATCAGGGGCAAGACCGTCGCCATCACCGGCGCGGCCCGCGGTATCGGCTTCGCCACCGCTCGGGCACTGCTGGCCCGGGGCGCACGGGTGGTGATCGGGGACCGCGACGTCGCGCTCGGGGAGTCCGCGGTCGCCCGGTTGGGCACCCTCGGCCCGGTGTCGGGCTACCCTCTCGACGTCGCCGACCCCGAGTCGTTCGCGGCTTTCCTGGACAAGGCCCGCGCGGACGGCGGCGGACGTATCGACATCCTCATCAACAACGCCGGGGTGATGCCGGTGGGCCCGTTCCTCGAGCACACCGAGGCGGCGATCCGGTCGGCCGTCGAGGTGAACCTCTACGGGGTGATCAACGGCTGCCGGCTGGCGCTGCCGGAGATGGTCGCGCGCCGCGGCGGACATATCGTCAACATCGCCTCGCTGGCCGGCATGCTCGCCGTCCCCGGCCAGGCCCTCTACGCGGGAACGAAGTTCGCGGTGGTGGGGCTGTCCACCGCGCTGGCCGACGAGTTCGCTCCGCAGGGCGTGCAGATCAGTTGCGTGATGCCCACCTTCACCAACACCGAGCTGATCTCCGGCACCGCCACCGGCGGGCTGACCACGCCGGTGCAGCCCGAGGAGATTGCCGCGGCGGTGGTGCGGACCCTGGACAAGCCGAGGACGGCGGTCTCTGTTCCTTATCCGCTGCGGTTCGTCGCGGCGGCGACGGCGTTCCTGCCGCCGCGTGGGCGGCGCTGGCTCTCGCAGCGGATGGGGACCGCGCGGGTGTTCCTGGACCTCGACACCGCGGCCCGGGCCGGTTACGAGAAGCGTGCCCAGTCGGCAACCGGGCTGACCGACGACGAGCCGACGGGTTAACCGGGCCGTACTAACTGGGAACAGCCAGCACCTTCTCGAACGCGACGGGGTAGACCTCGGCCTCGGCGGGCAGCGGTTCGGCGAGCCTGACGTAGCCGGTTGCGACGTACAGGGCTTCGGCCTCGGGCTGGCGATCCCCCGTGGTCAGATACACCCGCCGGTAGCCACAGGCGGCGATCCGCGACTCCAGTTCACCCAGCAGCGTCCGGCCATAACCCCGACGGCGGTATCTGCGATCGGTCCAGATCCTTTTCAGCTCAGCGGTTTTCATGCCGTCGACAACGCCGAAACGGCGGAAGGCGCCGCCGGTGACGGGCCGGCCGTCCAGCAGGCCGATCAGCATGGCGCCGTCGGGCGGGGTGAACTCGCCGGCCGGGTATCCCCGCAACCAGGCCAGGATCCGGTCCTCGGAGCCGTCGTAGCGGGTGGCGTACTCGACAGCCAGCTCGGCGATCAGCGGCTGCGCCAACTCGTCGCTCGGATCGACCCGGACGAATCGCAACGGCGTCATCGCCGCTCAGCCGAGGGCGCGGTCCAGGTCGGCGATCAGGTCCTCGGTGCCCTCCAGGCCGACCGAAACGCGGACCACCCCGTCGCCGAGGCCGATGGCCGCCCGGCCCTCCGGCCCCATCGCCCGGTGGGTGGTGGTGGCCGGGTGGGTGATCAGGGTCTTGGCGTCGCCGAGATTGTTGGAGATGTCGATGACCGACAGCTTGTCGAGCACCTCGAAGGCGCGCTGTTTGCCGCCGCCGTCGGGTGCAGCCAACTCGAAGGTCACAACGGTGCCGCCACCGGTCATCTGCCGGGTGGCCAGATCGTGCTGGGGATGCGAGGGCAGGTAGGGGTAGCGCACCCAGCGAACGCCCGGGTGCGCCTCGAGGAACTCCGCGACCCGCAGGGCCGAGGCGGTGCTGTAGTTGACCCGGACCGACAGCGTCTCCAGGCCCTTGAGCAGCACCCAGGCGTTG
>JAGQTO010000014.1:7309-15217 GCA_020439025.1 Mycobacterium sp.
GCTCAGCGCCGGTCCGGTGTGGCGCATCAGCGTCTGCACCGGACCGTCGATGTAGTCCTTGTCGCCGAGGATCGCCCCACCCAGCACCCGGCCCTGCCCGTCGATGTGCTTGGTGCCGGAGTAGATGACGACGTCGACCCCGAGCGGCAGGCCCCGCTGCAACAGCGGGGTGGCGAAGACGTTGTCCAGCACCACCTTCGCGCCGGCAGCGTGCGCCATCTCGGAGACCGCGGCGATGTCGACCAGGGTCTGCATGGGGTTCGACGGGGTCTCGAAGAACACCGCCGTGGTGGGCACGCTGAGCGCCTGCTCCCACTGCGAGAGGTCCTCACCGTCGACGAACACCGTCTCCACGCCCCACCGCGGCAGAATCTCGTTGCACACCACGAAGCACGAACCGAACAGGCTGCGGGCCGCCACCAACCGGTCGCCGGCCTTGAGAAGCGCACCGAGGGCGATGAACACCGCGGACATACCCGAGGCGGTGCCGAAGGCCGCCGGGGCGCCCTCGATCAGCCGCAGCCGCTCCTCGAACATGGCGACGGTGGGGTTGCCGAACCGGGAGTAGACGAACCGGTCGATCTCGCCGGTGAAAGCCTTCTCGGCCTGCTCCGCCGACTCGTAGACGTAGCCGGAGCTCAGGAACAGCGCCTCGGAGGTCTCCTCGAACCCGGAGCGCAGCAGACCGCCGCGCACCCCGATGGTGGCCTGGCCGACACCGTCGGGAAGCGGCGCGGGACGACGCACCGAGGGGACGCTGTCTCCTTCGTGGCTCACGAAGGTGAGTTTGGCACACCGGCCGAAGCCGTCCGGCGTGCGCCCGCCGCGGGTTAAATTGAGGATCGGATGGCGAACGGTCTCGCCCCCGCGATCCGCCGCTCACCGAGAGGACTCCTTCGATGATCCGGCGCAGGCCCCCCATCAAGAGTGTCGGCAACGATCCCGACTACCGGTTCACCCTGGCCAATGAACGCACGTTCCTGGCCTGGCTGCGCACCGGTCTGGCCCTGCTGGCAGGTGCGGTCGCCCTGGCCAGCCTGGTCCACAACTTCGGGCCCAAGCCGATGCGGATCACGATCACCGTGCTGCTGCTGGCGCTGTCGCTGGTCGTCACGGTGGGCGCCTACGTCCGGTGGGACCGGGCCGAACGGGCGCTGCGGGAGAACCGGCCGCTGCCGATCGACCCACTGCCGCTGTTGCTCATGATCGGGGTCGCGGTGATCACCGCGGCGGCCGCCGTGCTGATCTACCTGGCGGAGGCCGGGGTATGAGAAGCCGGCGTATGACGGATCGCGACCAGGAGCTGATCGACGCCGCGGGACCGGCGGAGCGCACCGCCCTGGCCTGGCAGCGAACGTCGTTGGGGGTGATCGCGGTCGGGGTGCTGGCGGCACGCTGGTGCGCGCTCCAGCATTTTCCGGTGTGGCCGGGAATCGTCCTGGCCGCCTTCGGCGGTGTGGCGGGGTTGTTCCTGGTGCGCCAGCGCTACCTGCGGGTGATGACGACGGTGCGGGCCGGGCAGACGCCGCTCTCGCGCTACCTGGTCCCGGGAACCGCGGTGTTCATGGTGCTCATCGTCGCCGTCGTGGGTGTGGGCGTGGGCATCGAACTGTCCCGGCTGTAGCCGGGCTTCAGTTCACACCGGCGGCTATCGACTCGGCCATGAACGAGCGCAAAAGGTCGATGGCGTCGATGACCTTGTGGCCGTTGAGCGAATAGAAGACCGTGGTGCCCGACCGGGTGGCCGTCACTACTTTGCGCTCCCGCAGGACGGCCAGGTGCTGGCTGGTGTTCGGCTGGGACAGGCCGAGTCCTTCGGCGATCTCCCCGACGGAGCGTTCACCGTCACGCAGTGCGTCGATGATCAGCAGTCGTTTGGGGTCGGCGATCGCCTTGCACAGCCGCGCGTGCAAGTCGTACATCTCGCGGGCGTCCGGTCGGTCCATATCGTCCCCTCCAGCGCGCATCCACGCGGCGATTCGACCCTTACGCTACAACGCCGAACAGTCTCGTGGCCCTGCTACCGCGGACCGGGCGAGCAGACCTTCCACGCGCCGTCCTCCCGGACGAAGGTCATCGGCGCGGACACCTTGTCGTCGGGGGACTTCTCGAAGTGGTACACCACGGTGGCGGTGGCCCGGTCGCCGGCCACCGCCACGTCAGTGACGTCGTCGACGAACCGGGCGCCCTTGGCCTCGACCGACCGCCGCTGTTCGGCAAGCACCTGAATCTCGTTACCCTGCTGGGCCGTGCAGGTGAAGGTGCGGAAGTCCGTGTAATCCGCGCGCTGCAACGCGTCGTTCTGGCCCACCGTGGCCAGGCCGACCTGATCCTCGTCGGGCTCTTCGTCGCCGCGGAAAAGACGCACCAGGAACACCGCGGCCAAGGCGATCCCGACGATCGCCAGCGCGGCGAGGATCGGCATCGCGGTGGACCGGTCGTCGTCGGGTTCGGTCATAGCCCGCAAGGATAGGCCCCCGGCAACCGGCGGCTCAGTTGCGGCCGGGCCAGTGCCAGGCGGGCTCGTCGAGTGGGCCCTGGCCCACCACCACCGTCTGGCCGTCGCGCCGGGCGAGTTCCAGCAGACCCACCTCATCGCCGCGCAGGGCGGCCACCAGGTCGGCAGAGTGGGTGACGACGACGACCTGTGCGCTTTCGGAAGCCCGGCTGATCAGGGCGGCCAGCGCCGGCAGCAGGTCCGGGTGCAGGCTGGACTCCGGCTCGTTGAGCACCGTCAGCCCGGCCGGCCGCGGGGAGAGCAGGGCGGCCACCCACAGCAGGTAGCGCAGCGTGCCGTCGGACAGTTCGGCGGCGGTCAGCGGCCGCAGCATGCCGGGCTGGCGCAGCGTCAACTCGAACCTGCCGTCGGAGACGGCGATGTGGACGCGGCTGCCGGGAAAGGCGGCGTCGACCGACTCGGCCAGCGCCGCGGCGTCGCCGATCTCGTCGATGGTCTGCCAGGCGGCAGCCAGATCTGCGCCGTCAGCCCCCAGCACCATGGTGCGCGTCCCGATCCGGGGCTGCCGCGCGGGCGCCTCGCCGTCGGTGCGCACATGGTCGTAGAACCGCCAGGACCGCATCCGATCCCGCAGGGCCAACAGCTCCGGGGCCACCCTGGGGTCGGCGGTCTGGCTGACCATGCTGTCGTAGGGCCGCAGCCCGGTGGACGCGGTGCGCCAGCGGTCCTCGTCGTCGCGCACCCGCACCATCGGGCCGGCCCGCTCGGCGATCAGCGCGGCGGGACGCAGCACCGGTCCGGCCCACAGCGCCTCGGCCTTGATCTGCGGATCCAGCGCGAAGGCGGTGTTGCCCTCCTGCGGCAGGCCGAGGTCCACCGCGTAGCCGAGCTCGGCCCCGGCGAAACCGAGCCGCAGACTGACCGGGCCGCCGCGGCCCGGGCCGGCCCACATCGTCGAGGCCAGGCCGCCCTCCCGGGCCAGCGCGTTGACCGCGCCGTTGCGCGCCATATCGGCCAGCAACCGCAGCGCCCGGTACAGACCGGATTTGCCGGCGCCGTTGGGCCCGGTGACCACGGTGCAGCGGCGCAACGGCACCACGAGGTGCCGCAACGACCGGTAATTCGCCACGGCGAGGGTGTCGAGCACGCGCCCGACACTATCGGCGCGTGATGTGATGGCGGCATGCACCGCGCACCGGAAGTCCGCCGTCCGCTGTGGGACCGCTTCGCGAGCCTGGTCTGCGGGCCGCGATCGTGGGTGTTGGCACTGGTGGTCGCCGCGGTGGGCGGTGCGTTGCTGGGTGTGATCCCGCAGAGCGGTTCTGCCGAGCAGTCTCCGGTGGTGCTGCCACCGACGGCCGAGTCGGCCCGGGCGGCCGACTTGGTCAAGCGTTTCCCGGGCGGGGACAGCGCGCCGGTGCTGCTGGTGATCAGCCGCGACGACGGCGCGAGGCTCTCCCCCGAGGATCTCGCGGCCGCCGGGCAGGCCCGAGACCGGATGGCCGCGGTGCCCGGCGTCGCCCCGGGCCCGCCGGTGCCCCCGATTCCCTCCGAGGACGGCGAGGCCGCCCTGGCGCCGGTGCCGCTGCGACCCGACCTGACCGGATTCGATCTGTCCGACACCGTCAAGGCCCTCCGGGAGGCCGCCCGCGACGGCCTGCCCGCGGGACTGGTGGCCAGCGTGACCGGCGGACCCGCGTTCGGGGCCGATATCGCCAACTCGTTCTCGGGCGCCAACATCACGCTGCTGGCGGTCACCGGCCTGGTGGTGGCGCTGCTGCTGATCGTCACCTACCGCTCCCCGGTGCTCTGGCTGGTGCCGCTGCTGGTCATCGCCTTCGCCGACCGGATCGCGGCGGTGGTGGGCGCGGCGGTGGCCGAGGCGGCCGGACTCGGCGGCGACGGGTCTACCTCGGGGATCACCAGCGTGCTGGTCTTCGGGGCCGGAACCAACTACGCGCTGCTGCTGATCTCGCGCTACCGCGAGGAGCTGCGCCGCACCCCGGACCACCGCCGGGCGCTGCAGACCGCGGTGCGTTTCGCCGGGCCGGCGATCCTGGCCAGCAACGCCACGGTGGTGCTGGCCCTGCTCACCCTGCTGCTGGCCAGTTCGCCGACCACCCGCAGCCTCGGTGCGCAGGCCGCCGCCGGGCTGGTCGTGGCCGCGGTGTTCGTGCTGCTGGTGCTGCCGCCGCTGCTGGCACTGTTCGGGCCGAAGTTGTTCTGGCCGTTCATCCCCCGCGTCGGCGCCGAGGAGATCACCACCACCGGCGCCTGGCACCGGGTGGCCGACTGGGTGTCCGGCCACGCTGGCCGGGTGGCAACCGCGTCCATCCTGAGCCTGGGCGTGCTGGCCGCCGGGGTCATCGGCACCCCGATCGGGCTGTCGCTGATCGACCAGTTCCGGGTGACGGCCGACTCGGTCGACGGTTTCAAGACGTTGTCGGCGCACTTTCCCAGCGGCCTGACCGATCCCACCCGGGTGATCGGCGACACCGACCGGGCCGAGGCGGTGGGCGCGGCGATCCAGTCCACCCCGGGGATCGCCTCGGTGCAGCCGGGCGGGGTCTCCGAGGACGGACTGACCCAGTGGCAGGTCGTGCTGGACGCCGCCCCGGCCACCCCGCAGGCCTTCGACACCATCACCGCGCTGCGCGATTCGGTGCACCGCGCCGATCCCGGCGCCCTGGTGGGCGGCTCCGACGCCCAGGCACTGGACGCCAAACGGGCCGCCGTCCGCGACCAGATGGTGATCATCCCGGCGATCCTGGCCGTGGTGCTCGTGGTGCTCTACGTCCTGCTGCGCGCCGCGCTGGCCCCGCTGGTCCTGGTGGGCGCCACCGCCCTGTCAACCCTGGCCGCGCTGGGCCTGGGCAGTTGGGTGAGCATCCATCTGCTGGGATTTCCCGCGCTGGACAACACCACCACGTTGTTCGCGTTCCTGTTCCTGGTGGCCCTGGGGGTGGACTACACGATCTTCCTGGTGACCCGGGCCAAGGAGGAGACCCCATTGCACGGCACCCGGGGCGGCATCGTGCGGGCGGTCTCGGCGACCGGCGCGGTGATCACCAGTGCCGGGATCGTGCTGGCCGCGGTGTTCGCGGTGCTGGGCGTGCTGCCGCTGATCGCGCTGACCCAACTGGGCATCATCGTCGGCCTGGGCATCCTGCTGGACACGTTCGTGGTGCGCACCGTGGTGATCCCGGCGCTGTTCACGCTGATCGGACCGCGTATCTGGTGGCCGGTGTTCAAGGCCGAGGACATAGAGAACACCGACCGAATTCCGGCCGCGCTCAACCCTGATGATGCCTCTCGAAGAGCCCGGCCCGGCTCAGCAGGAGCACACTGACGATCAGCACCCAGGCCGGGAACACCAGCGTCAGCCACATGCTGACATCAGCGCCGACGATCAGCGTCACTCCCGCCAGGTAGCTGAGGATCCCCAGCCAGCGCGGCATCAGTCCGGTGCGCAGCCAGATGGTGGCCAGCGACATCATGAACACCGCCGCCATCCGAACCGCGTAGGTCTTGGACAGCTTCAACTGCAGCATCTGGCCGAACACCGCGGCATCGGATCCGGCCATCGACACGTCCAGCGAATGCTGGGCGGTGGCCAGCGCGGCGCCCACCGCCGACGAGGCGAACATCATCGCCAGGAACAACAGCCCGCTGCCGACGGCCACGGTGGAAAAGAACCTGTCCTCGAGTTGCCCGAGATTGACCCGCACCACCCCGATGAACCACAGGAAGCAGATGCCGGCGAACGGCATCAGCTCAGCGGCCAGCCTGATCTTGGGCCCGCCGGCCTCCAGCCACTGCGAGCCGGGTTCGGCGCCCTCCGGCAGCGAGATCCGGATCAGGATGATCGCGGCGCCGAACACCAGCGCGAACAGAACGCCGGCGAGGGCAGCGGCTCGCGGGGTGGTCAGACGGTGTACGGACGGCGGGAGGGTGTCGGCCATCCCGCCATGGTGGCAGACCTCACGGCTGGCCGGGGAGCAGACGGACCATCAGACCGTTGGCCTCGGCGAGCAAAGTCCCCTGCGGCCCGATCAGTTCGGCGGTGACGAAGGTCTTGCGCCCCTCGGCGCGCGACTCCCGGCCCCGCACCGTCAGCGGCGCGTCGATCGGGGTGACGTTGCGGTAGTCGACGTGCAGGAACGCTGTGCGGCTAATGGGCCGGCCGACGGCGTGGATGACCATCCCGAACATCACGTCGAACATCATCGCGATCACGCCGCCGTGCACGGCGTTGTTTCCGCCCACGTGGTAGCGGCTGAACTGCACGGCGGCCTCGACCACCTCGGGGTCGAAACGGCTGATCTCCCAGGGCGGCATCAACAGGCTGCCGGCTCCCGGCAGGGTCGACACTCGGCCGGCCGGGCCCAGCCCGCCCGGCCCCCGGTGCGGTTCGAGGAAGCCCACCAGGTCCTCGACGCGGTCCGCCGCGGCGTTCCAGTCGGGCATCTCGGCCGACACCGCCAGATCCTGCGCCCGGCGCATGGCGGCCACGAACCGCCCGAACCCCGGCGGTTCGTCGACCGGTGCCAGCCGCGGAAACCCGCCGTGCCGGTCATAGTCCGGATCCAGGTCGCCCGGATCCAGATCGCCGGGCTCGCCGGGTTCGCTCACCTGGGCGCCAGCACGTCACGGCGCACGATGGTCTGTTCCCGGCCCGGGCCCACCCCGATGCACGAGACCGGCGCCCCGGCGAGTTCCTCCAGGCGCAGCACGTAGTCGCGGGCCTTGGCGGGCAGGTCGTCGAACTCCCGCGCCCCCGAGATGTCCTCCCACCAGCCGGGCAGCTCCTCATACACCGGCTCCGCCCGCGCGATGTCGCGCTG
The DNA here is from genome assembly GCA_020439025.1 of Mycobacterium sp. Lineage (GTDB taxonomy): Bacteria > Actinomycetota > Actinomycetes > Mycobacteriales > Mycobacteriaceae > Mycobacterium. The sequence goes on from JAGQTO010000014.1 coordinate 14,612, forward strand.
GGTCATGGGCATCTCGTTGGTCCGCTTACCGTCGACGGTGTAGCCCACGCACACCGGAACCGTCTGCAGGCTGGAGAGCACGTCGAGCTTGGTCAGGAAGTAGTCGGTGATGCCGTTGACGCGGGTGGCGTAGCGGGCGATGACGGCGTCGAACCAGCCGCAGCGTCGCCGCCGGCCGGTGGTCACACCGACCTCGCCACCGGTCTTGGCGAGGTACTCCCCGTTCTCGTCGAACAACTCGGTGGGGAACGGCCCCGAGCCCACCCGGGTGGTGTAAGCCTTCAGGATCCCCAGCACCGTGGTGATCCGGGTGGGCCCGATGCCCGAGCCCACCGCCGCGCCGCCGGCGGTGGGATTGGAGGAGGTGACGTAGGGGTAGGTGCCATGGTCGACGTCGAGCAGGGTGCCCTGGGAGCCCTCCAGCAGGACGGTCTGACCGGATTCCAGCGCATCGCCCAGCAACAGCCGGGCGTCGGCGATGCGGTGGGCGAAGCCCGCGGCCTGGGCCAGCAGCGCGTCGGTGATCTCCTGGGGGTCCAGCGCCTTGCGGTTGTAGATCTTGACCAGCACCTGGTTCTTGAACTCCAGCGCCGCGGCGATCTTGGC
>JAGQTO010000014.1:15281-17499 GCA_020439025.1 Mycobacterium sp.
TCCTGGTAGCACGGGCCGATGCCGCGGCCGGTGGTGCCGATCTTCTTGTTGCCGAGGTAGCGCTCGGTGACCTTGTCGATGGCGACGTGGTAGGGCATCAGCAGGTGCGCGTCGGCGGACAGCAGCAGCCGGGAGGTGTCGATACCGCGCTCCTCCAGGCCGCTCAGTTCGGCCAGCAGGACACCGGGGTCGACGACCACCCCGTTGCCGATGACGTTGGTGACCCCGGGGGTCAGAATCCCCGAGGGGATGAGGTGCAGCGCGAAGTTCTCCCCGGTCGGGAGAACCACGGTGTGCCCGGCGTTGTTACCGCCCTGGTAGCGCACCACCCACTGCACACGGCCACCGAGCAGGTCGGTGGCCTTTCCCTTGCCCTCGTCACCCCACTGGGCGCCGATGAGGACGATTGCCGGCATGGCGTGACCCCGCTCCGCTCCTGGCTGCTGCGCAGCTGGATATTGCGCTCCTGGATATTGTGTCCAGCCGGTGGATCAGCCTATCGGAGCCCGGCAGCAGGAGTGTCCTTGATCGAGACCGACGTCGTCGTGTTGCGCTTCACCGGGCGCCCGGTACCTCGCGCACTGGCCGCCCTGGCGTCCCGGGACGTCGGCGGCGGCCCGGAGATCGACGCCGCGACCGCGGGCACGCGGCGGGTGGTGGTGCTCGGCACCGATTCCGACCTCGCCGCGGTGCTGACCCGGCTGATGCGGACCGATCGGCTCGACGTCGAGGTCGCCCACGTTCCGGACGGACCCCTCCGGCCGCTGCACGCACGGCGGGCCGTCAAGGACGCGGCCCGTCGGGTTCCGCTGGTGCGCGACGACACCGGCACCGCACTGGTCGGCTCGGCGTTGTGGCTCCCCCCGGAGGGTGCCGATCGGCTGCACGGTGAGGCTGTGGTCGACGACACCGTGCTCTTCGACGGCGCGGTGAGCGCGGTCCGGATCGAGCCGACGGCCGCGATGCCGGGGTTGCGCGCGGCGGTGCTCGCCGGACCCCGGCGCCGATGGGTCAGCGGCCGGGCCGCCCAGTTGGGCACCACCGGCGTCCGGGTCGTCCGCGACGGGGTGCCCGGGGCGCGCGAGCTGAAGCGTTCGACGTTTTACCGGCACACCACCGGGTGGCTGCGGGTGGGCTGAAGTTCGGCCCCGCGGTTCAGCTCCGGCCCTGTCCGGCCGGCTGCGGCGATTCGGCCGGACGGAAGTAGACCCGGGTGCCGTTGCGGGGCACCAGCACCGGGGCGGCGTGCCACGGCGGGCTCTCCGGGCGGTCGCTGACCGCTTCGAGATCGCCCTCGCGCAGCAGGGTGTGCAGGACGGTGACCAACTCGGTCATCGCGAAGTTCGCGCCGATGCAGCGCTTGATACCGCCGCCGAAGGGGATCCATGCGTACGGCGCGGGCTTGGCGTTGAGGAACCGCTCCGGGCGGAACTGGTCGGGGTCGGGGTAGGTGCGCGGATCGCGGTTGACCGCGTCGAGGAGCACAACGATGCGGGTGCCCGGATCCAGGGTGTAGTCGCCTAGTTGGTAGCGGTCGGCCGTCATCCGGCCGGTGATCGGTGCCGGCGGCCACAGCCGCAGGGTTTCGTTGATCACCGCCTGGGTGTAGCCGGTCTCTCCGGAGATCGCCTCGGCGCGAACCCGGTCCAGGGCCTGCCGATGGTGCAGCAGCAGGTCGACGACCCAGGCCAGGGTGGTCGCGGTGGTCTCGTGCCCGGCCAGAACCAACGTGACGACGTCGGCACGAATCTCTTTGTCCGACAGCCTTTCCCCGCCCTCACCCCGGGCGTCGACCAGCATCCCGAGAATGCCTGCCGCGCGGTGCGGATCGGCGCGCCGAGCCGCGATGAGCGGTAGAAGCACCTCATCGACGCGGCGGTTGATCGAGGTCAGCCGGCCCCACCTCTTCAGCGCACCCAGCCGGCGCGCCGCGTAGCGCACCGCGGTCTCCTCGGAGATCGCCAGCGCCAGCAGATCGTCGAACGGCTTGCCCGCCCTGGCGATCTGGGCCGGGTCGTCGAGGCCGAACATGACGCGGACGATCACTTCGAGGGTCAGCTCTCGGGCGGCCTCGAGCATTCGCATGGGCACGCCGACCGGCCAGCGCGCCATGGCGGTACGGGTGGCCTCCTCGATGATCGGCACATAGTCCGACAGCGCCGCGCCGTGCAGTGGCGGAGTCAGCAGTTTGCGACGGCGCAGATGCTCGGGTTCCTCC
>JAGQTO010000133.1 GCA_020439025.1 Mycobacterium sp.
TAGAGCCAGCCCGCGGCCGGGACCAGGGCCAGGGTGGCCGCCACGGTCAGCCAGGTGTAGATGACGACCTGCTTGGTGACCTGACGCTCGGTGGCCACCACGGGCAGCATCGGCACACCCGCGGCGCGGTAGTCCTCCTTGTACTTCATGGCCAGCGCCCAGGTGTGCGGCGGAGTCCAGAAGAAGATGATGGCGAACATCGCCAGCGCCTGCCAGCCGATGGTGCCGGTGACCGCCGACCAGCCGATCATCACCGGCATGCACCCGGCGGCGCCGCCCCACACCACGTTCTGCGAGGTGCGCCGCTTCAGCAGCAGGGTGTAGACCAGCACGTAGAAGGCGATGGTCGCGGCGGCCAGATGCGCCGAGAGCAGGTTGGTGGTCCACCACAGCCAGAAGAACGATCCGACCGACAGGGCCAGGCCGAACACCAGCGCGTGGCTGCGGGGGACAGTCGAGCGGGCCAGCGGCCGGCGGGCGGTGCGCTTCATCACCTTGTCGATGTCTGCGTCGGCGACGCAGTTCAAGGCGTTCGCCCCGCCGGCGGCGAGCATCCCGCCGAACAGCGTGTTGAGGATCAGCACCAGATCGACTTGGCCGCGGTCGGCCAGCAGCATGGCAGGGATCGTGGTGACCAGGAGCAACTCGACGACCCGGGGCTTGGTCAGCGCCAGATAGCCAAGAACGGCGCTGCGAACCCGACCGGGTGCCCGCCCAGCCTCGGAGGCGCCGACATCGTCGGCGAGACGTGTTTCGCGCATCCTCACGCAGTCAACTCCTTACGGACGGCCACCCGCCGTACCAGCACCCACAACTACAGGGTCTACTACACAGGATGGTAGACCGCCACGCAGCCGATTCGATACTGCAGGGCCGATTCCCGGCACTAGGGTGTGGGTCTGTACCGGGTTGCCAGCCGATTCGACCTCTTCAGGAGTGACTCAGTGACAGGAGTGTCTCAGTGACCGCGCTCGACGAGATTTCCGCGTTGACCCAGGCCCACCACCCCGATGACTGGACCGAACTGGACTCCCGCGCGGTCGACACCGCGCGGGTGCTGGCCGCCGACGCGGTCCAGAAGGTCGGCAATGGACATCCCGGCACCGCCATGAGCCTGGCCCCGGTGGCCTACACGCTGTTCCAACGGGTCATGCGGCACGACCCCAGCGATACGGAGTGGCTGGGCCGCGACCGCTTCGTACTGTCCTGCGGGCACTCCAGCCTCACGCTGTACCTACAGCTCTACCTCGGCGGGTTCGGACTGGAGCTCTCCGACATCGAGTCATTGCGTACCTGGGGCTCCAAGACCCCGGGGCACCCGGAGTACCGGCACACCCGCGGGGTGGAGATCACCACCGGACCGCTGGGCCAGGGCTTGGCCTCGGCGGTGGGGATGGCGATGGCATCGCGCTACGAGCGCGGTCTGTTCGACCCCGACGCCGCGGCCGGCACCAGCCCGTTCGACCACTTCATCTACGTGATCGCCTCCGACGGCGACATCGAGGAGGGCGTGACCAGCGAGGCCTCCTCGCTGGCCGGCACTCAGCAGCTGGGCAATCTGATCGTGATCTGGGACGACAACAAGATCTCCATCGAGCACGACACCAACATCGCGCTGACTGAGGACACCCCGGCCCGCTACCGGGCCTACGGCTGGCACGTCCAGGAGGTCGAGGGCGGGGAGAACGTCATCGGCATAGAAGAAGCAGTGGAGGCGGCGAAGAAGGTGACCGACAAACCGTCGTTCATCGCGCTGCGGACCATCATCGGCTACCCGGCGCCGACCAAGATGAACACCGGCGGGGTGCACGGCTCGGCGCTGGGCGCCGAAGAGGTCGCCGCCACCAAGAAGGTCCTCGGCTTCGACCCGGACAAGAGCTTCGAGGTCGGCGACGACGTCATCGCCCATACCCGCCGGCTGGTCGAGCGCGGTCGGGAGGCCCACCAGAGCTGGCAGGCCGACTTCGACGCGTGGGCAGAGCGCGAGCCGGAGCGCAAGGCGCTGCTGGACCGGCTGATGGAGGGCCGGCTGCCCGAGGGCTGGGACGCCGACCTGCCGCACTGGGAGCCGGGCTCCAAGCCGCTGGCCACCCGGGCCGCCTCCGGGGCGATCCTCTCCGCGATCGGCCCGAACCTGCCCGAACTGTGGGGCGGGTCGGCCGATCTGGCGGGCAGTAACAACACCACCATCAAGGGCGCCAAGTCCTTCGGGCCGCCGTCGATCTCCACCGATGACTGGGACGCCACCTGGTACGGCCGCACCCTGCACTTCGGCATCCGCGAGCACGCTATGGCCTCGATCCTGTCCGGGATCGTCCTGCACGGCCCGACCCGCCCCTACGGTGGGACGTTCCTGCAGTTCGCCGACTATATGCGCCCGGCCGTGCGGTTGGCCGCCCTGATGGACATCGACCCCATCTACGTCTGGACCCACGACTCGATCGGTCTCGGCGAGGACGGCCCCACCCATCAGCCGGTCGAGCACCTCGCCGCCCTGCGTGCGATCCCGCGGCTGTCGGTGGTGCGCCCGGCCGATCCCAACGAGACGGCCTACGCCTGGCGGACGGTCCTGGAGCGCGGCGCCACCACCGGACCGACCGGGCTGATCCTGACCCGCCAGGGCGTGCCGGTGCTCGAGGGCACCAGCAGCGAGGGCGTGGCGCGGGGCGGCTACGTGCTCGGCGGTGCGGACCCGAGCGACGCCGACGTCATCATCATCGCCACCGGCTCGGAGGTGCAGCTCGCCGTGGAGGCCACCAAGATGCTGGCGGCCAAGGACATCCGCGCTTACACGGTCTCGATGCCCTGTGTCGAGTGGTTCGAGTCCCAGCCGCAGGAGTACCGGGACAGCGTTCTGCCCCCGGAGGTGCCGGCCCGGGTGGCGGTGGAGGCCGGTATCGCGCAGAGTTGGTACAAGTACGTCGGCGACACCGGCGAGATCGTCTCGATCGAGCGCTTCGGCGAGTCCGCCGACGACAAGACCCTGTTCCGCGAATTCGGCTTCACCCCCGAGGCCGTCGTGGCCGCCGCGGAGCGGGCAATCGACAACTGAACCGATCGCAGAACCAAAGCCCGAGAGGCACTCGAAGGAGAAGCGCATGGCCCAGAACAAGAACCTTGCGGACCTGTCCGCGGCGGGCGTGTCCGTCTGGCTCGACGACCTGTCCAGGGACCGGCTGACATCGGGGAACCTGCAGGAGCTGATCGACACCAAGAGCGTCGTCGGGGTGACCACCAACCCGTCGATCTTCCAGGCGGCGCTGTCCAAGGGCACCGCCTATGACGCCCAGGTGGCCGAACTGGCCGCACGGGGGGCCGACGTCGATGCCACCATCCGCACCGCGACCACCGATGACGTGCGGGCCGCCTGCGACGTGCTGCGCCCGCAGTGGGAGGCCTCCGACGGTATCGACGGCCGGGTGTCGATCGAGGTCGACCCGCGGCTGGCCCACGACACCGACAAGACCATCCTGCAGGCGATCGAACTGTGGAAGATCGTCGACCGGCCCAACCTGCTGATCAAGATCCCCGCCACGCTGGCCGGCCTGCCGGCGATCACCGCCGTGCTCGCCGAGGGCGTCTCGGTAAACGTCACGCTGATCTTCTCCGTCGAACGC
>JAGQTO010000134.1 GCA_020439025.1 Mycobacterium sp.
AGGGTGCCCTGCAGGTCCACCCCGTTGTGATCGGCGAACCGCTTGTCCTCGATCGAGACGATCGCCAACTTCATGGTGTCGGCGATCCGGTCGGCGGGCACCTCGAAGCGGCGCTGAACATACAGCGCCGCGATGGGCTTTCCGGCGGCGTCGACCATCAGCGAGACGGTCGGCACCTCGCCGTCGAGGATGTCTGCCGAACCGCGGGTCACCAGGTCGGAGGCATGGTTGCTGGCCATTCCGGCGGTCCCCGCCACAGGAAACAGCAGCGCCGCCAACAGGACCCCGGCGAGCAGGCAGAACAACGCCAACTTGCCGAGGGAAGCCTGGGTCGGTGGATATCGGTCCGACATGGCGCTAACCCTAGGCCCGCCCATACCTGCGGATCAACGCGAGTATCGGACTCTGGTAAACGCCCCGCATGTTGCTGGCTGTCTCTGCTAGGACGCCGTTGTGACGACGATCCCGTCCTCATCGCTGAAGGCCAGGTCACCTGGAATGAAGTCCACTCCGCCCAGACTGATGACGACATCTCGTTCGCCAGCGCCGGATTTAGCGCTCTTTCTTGGGTTGGTTCCCAACGCTTTGATCCCGATGTCGAGGGTCGCCAGCGTGGCCGCGTCGCGGACCGCGCCGTTGACGATCAGCCCGGCCCACCCATTGGAACGGCCCAGTTCGGCGATGACGTCGCCGACCAGAGCGGTGTGCAGCGAGCCCGCTCCGTCGATGACCAGGACGCGACCCGACCCCGGTTCGGACAGCACGGACTTCAACAGTGCGTTGTCCTGGAAGCAACGGACCGTCGTGATCAGACCCACGAAGCGGGTGCGACCGCCGAACTGACGGAACTGAACGTCACAACTGCGGACGTCGGGGCCGATGTCGTCGACGAGGTCGGCCGTCGGCCGAAACACCACCTGCACGGGTCAGCCGCGGCGGAATCGGTTCAGCACCATCGCCACCAGGCCGAGGGCCGCCAAGCCGATCGACAGCGGCAGGCGCGGCAGTCCGCCGTCCTGCGCGCGGGCGGCGGGCACGGGCTTGCCGGCATCGCGGGCCGGGGTTTTGACCGGTGCCGGGGTATCCCGCGCCGTGTTCGCGCCGGAGGACAGCGCCGCGTGCGTGGGCGCGGCCTCCAGGGCCGGGGACTGATGGCCCGGTTCGAGGGCGGGTGTCGCCGGGGTCTTCTTGGCGGGTGCCGTCGTCACTTTCTTGGCAGGAGCCTTCTTGGCGGGCGCCTTGCGGGCAGGAGCCTTGTTCGCGACCGCGCCGGCTACTGCCTTTTTGGCGGGCGCCTTTTTGGCCGCCGCCTTTTGGGCTACTGCCTTTTTGGCCGCCACGGACTTGGCGGGCGCCTTTTTGGCCGCCGCCGTTTTCACTGCCGCCTTCTTGGCCGCCGATTTCTTTGGGGGAGCCTTCCGCGCCGTGTCCTTGGCCGGCGCGGGCTGGGTTGCCCCGGCGTTGTTCTCAGGCCCGTCCTGCGGGTCTGCCATCTGGCGCTCCTTCATGTCCTACGCAGCATGCCGCGGCGTGTCGGTGCCGGGTTGACACCATCATGCCAGGCACTGGTCCCGGGATCAGCGGCGCAGTCCCCACGCCGCCGCGGAGGTGACTGGTGCCGAGGCTCCAATTATTGATGGCCACAAAGGAATTCGATCAACCGTCGATCGGCTTCGGCCCGGATGTCGCTGAGCTCGTTGTCGCCGTGATGGCGTAGGCGTTGCGAGGACATGAGCGTCAGTGGAGTTCACCGCGTCCGGTCCTGGCCGGACCGCAGACCCCGGGTCCCGCGCTAGGAGACCGCTGAACAAGGCGGTTCTGGGGTTGGCCGTTGTGCGCGTGGCGTGGCTCGTGCTGGGGGGTGTGGTCGGCTCGCGGGGGTGCCGACGTGGTTGGGGACCCTGGCGGTGCGGGCGGGTCGCGTGCGGCTCGGCCCGGCCGGTGGCCGGGGGCCTTGTCAGGCGGGTTGGGAGGCCAGAATCCAGGTTCCTTCGGTGCGGGTGAGGCCACGCCCGAGGAGATTGCGTAGGTTGAGCCCCGCGGTGCGGCGGGTCAGCCACGCGTGGTTCTTGGTCGTGCCGCGGTAGCGCAGTTTGAGGCGGCGGCCTCCTCGGGTGGCGATCTGAGACACAACGCGCTCCACGTTGGGCCTGGTCTTGCGATATTTGTCCGGGACGTCGGGGTTGGTTGACCATTCGCGGCGGGCGTTGCGCAGCAGGTGGTCTCGCTCGTGCAAGGCGATAACGCGGCCGCTCTTTGCGGTGGTGCAGCGCGCGGCGAGCGGGCAGGCACGGCACAGCGCACCGAAAATCACGTTACGTGCCTTGGTGATGGGTCGGGTGTGTCCGGCCGGGCAGCTCACCGTGGCCGCCACCTCGTCGACGGTGAAATCGTCCACGGTGAATCCACCCGCGACCGCGACGGGGATCGGCTTGGGTTTGATCACCGCATCATGGCCGGCATCGTGGATCGCACCGCGCAGATCACCTGTGCCGTAAGCGGAATCGCCGTACCACTGTCGTGTGTCGGTGGAACTTTCACGGGCCAGGAACTGCTCGGCTACCGCCGCATCGGAGTTCGCGGGGCCAGCCGCCATGGTCAGCGACTCATCGGTGATGATTCCGGTCTCGGGTTCGGCCACCACATGCGCGCGATACCCGTCTCGGCGCGCTTCGGGTGACTTTCGGGTGTGGCGGGCCTCGGGATCGACTTGCGAGATCACTCGGTCAGGGGCGACCCTGCGGGCGATGCGCCACCGGCCATCGGTGCCGTCGGAACCCTCCGCCGGTTCGACGTCCTGGCCGGCGACCAACGCCAACATCGCCAACGCCGCAGCCACCGACTCCTGCCCCGCCAGGTCCGCCTCGATCCCGCCAAGTTCCTCCAACAGCGCGTTGGCGTCATTGACCAGCGCAGAGACCAACCCTTCCTTGGCCCCGGGCTCGTCCCAGTCGATCACCGGCTTACCCGCACGGCGGTAGTCATGGCCGGTGCACACCGCCCCGATCGCCTCGGCTGCGCCAGGCACCACCCGCCCAACGCGGCGGATAGCCGAGATCAGCTGGGTGATGGTGTCCTGGGTGGCCACCGCATCGGCCAGGATCGTCGAGTCCACCGCACGCTTGCCGCGGCCACGCACCACACCGGTCTCCTCGACCACCTGGCGCACCGCCTCGTTGATCCGCTGAGGTCGATCGGATTTCGCCAACCGTTTCCGCCAATACACCAGCGTGGACGGATCGAAACCCTTGTCGTCCAACGCCATCCCGGTTGCGACTTTCCATCGAAGATCGCACCGAACGGCCTCGGCGGTCTCCCGATCCGACAAGTCATGCAGGGTTTGCAGAACCAGGATCGAGGCCATCACCGAGGCCGGGATCGACGGCCGTCCCTTCCCCGACGGGAACAGGTCCTCGAACTCGTTGTCGCCAAATAAATCCTGACGATGAGCAGCCAGGAAAGCGAACATACTGCCCTGCGCCACCAAGTGACCGACCAACGCCTGGGCATCCAACAAATACCGATCCGGCCGCTCCACGCCTTGCACGACACAATCGTCCCAGCTCACACCGCCACGCCCAGAAGGCACGCCGATTATTCAGCGGTCTCCTAG
>JAGQTO010000425.1:0-2089 GCA_020439025.1 Mycobacterium sp.
AGCCCGGCCACCGCATCGGCGAGTCGGATCGGGTCGATCGGGTGCGGCACGGCGGCCTCGGCCCGCGACCAGTTGGCCAGCCAGGCGTCGTCAGCCCGGCCGGTTAGGACCAGGATCGGCGGGCACTCGGCGATCTCGTCCTTGAGTTGTTTGGCGATGCCCATGCCACCGAACGGGGTCGCTTCGCCGTCGAGGATCACCAGGTCGAATCCGCCGGCGTCCATGAGCTGGATCACCATCGGCGCGGTCGCGACATCGGTATAGCTCAGCTCGGGTAGGTCGGGGTGGATACGCGTGCCCAGCGCCAGCTGCACCTGCTCGCGGGTGCGTGCGTTGCTGCTGTAGTTGAGAATGCGCAGCGGCCCGGAGGCGGTCCCGGCCACGGCTAGAACGGCATCTCGCGCGGAGTGAACCGGTCGGTGACGTCGCCGACGAGAGTCTCGTCATAGGGATCGACGGCCAGGGTGGGGGAGCCCTCGGCCAGATCCAGACGGTCCATGTGCACCCAGATGACATTCGGGCTGGTGGTCAGCTCGAAGAAGTAGGTCCGGTTCGTCAGGTCGGTGACGGTGCGGTACTCGGTGTTGTAGACCCCGAACTCCGCGTAGGGCGCGCCGAAGGGGACCGAGACGTTGCGCATGATCGCCATCACCGAGGCCACCGCCTGGCGTTCGGTTGCCGGGGTGGGCAGCAGCGCCGAGTAGTACGCCGCGCGCTGGAAGCGGTCGACCGCGTTGACGTTGCCGGGCAACGGCATGTTCTTGCTGGGGTGGGAGAAATCCTGTTTGGACAGCAGGGCCAGTTGCTCGTCGTAGGTGGGGTCGTTGGTCATCAGGGTGAACTGCCGGCCGTGGTGGATCACCGGTTTGCCCTCGGCCAGCTCGATGATCGCCGAGTCTCCGCTCTTGTCCTCCAGCGCGAGGTGGATGTTCGAGTCGTGCCCGTTGACGGTGATCTTCACCAGCTGGATGTCGTCCATCAGCGCCAGCGCCTCCTGCACGGTGGCGGCCTGGTCGAGCAGGTATTGCAGCCACAGCGCCGTCTGGGCGGCCGGCTTGGCCGGATCGCGGGTGCCGAAGTCGGTGGCCTCCAAGTACAGACCGTGGCCGGCCAGTCCGGCGTCGTTGAGCCCGTCGATCGTGCCAACGCCGTAGAGGGTGGTGACGAGGCTTGCGTGACGGCTGGTCCAGCGCAGCGGGTTGGGGTCGTCCCCGATGCCGGGCGGGTTGAAGCCCGCACGCTGCCGGCCCGGCGGAAAGGCCACGATCAGCGGTTGGGTGCACTCCGGCCAGTCCATGCTGCGGCCAGTCAGAACTGCGATGTCATTGGTATTCCACAGCACGCGGGTACACACGGGTACGAGGCTAACCCGCGAGCGCCCGATAAGGACGGACACCGCGAACCGGGTTCCGGACCGCGTCAGTCCCGGACGCAGTCCATGACGACCAGGAACGGATTGTCGAGGAGATAGTCCCAGTAGTCGCCCTCGTCGGCCGCCTCGGCGGCGGGCTCGAGATCGGGTACGTGCACGGCGAAGTCGTGGAAACCGGCTGCGCGGAAGGCCGAGGCGTAGGCCTCGATCGGAAGGTAGTAGTTCCTGACCTCCAGCGAGGAATCGGCGAGGTGCACGGTGATGTCGATCGGCGCGCCCTCGAAGACTCCGTCGGCCAGTTCGACCTCGAATCCGTACTTGCGGTAGTCGGGACGGAATGAGTACACGCCCGGGTTGGTGGTGACGGTGACGAACCGGCCGCCTGGCTTGACACGGCACGCCAGCCCCCGACACATGCTCGCGAGTTGTGCTCGGTCCTGGGCGTACACGAGCAGCCACGCGGAGACGACGATGTCGTAATCCTCCTGCTCGACGGTCGAACGGGCATCCGCCACGATGTAGTCGATTCCCAACGGATCCCGCGACTCCTGCTCGCGGGCCAGGGCGATCATGCGTTCGGAGATGTCGAGTCCGACGACCCGCGCGGCGCCCGCGCGACGCAGCAATCGGGTGAAATGCCCTTCGCCGCAGGCGACGTCGAGCACCTTCTTGCCGGTGATGTCGCCGATGTGGTTCATGAAGGAGTAGGTCTCGACG
>JAGQTO010000425.1:2111-4050 GCA_020439025.1 Mycobacterium sp.
TGGTACTGCTCGGCGATGCGGCCCCGGTTGTAGTCGATGGCCACGCCGCCCAACCTCTCCGGTATCGACGGGTTGAAGTCCGTTATCGCCGAAACCTGCTCGCCAATCTAACCTCGGTTGGCCGAGGGCGGCAGTGCGTCCGGCCCGCGGTGTCGGGGCCGGATCGGGCTACCCGGACTCGTAGCCCGGATGAGCGATCCCCAGCCGATGGCCGACGACGCTCCGCAGGCAGGCGAGGACCTCGGCGTCGCGCCCGTCGAGTTCACCCGCCCGGATGGCCGCTGCGAGGGTGTCCTCGTCGGCGAAGCCGAGCTTGGCCAGGGCGGCCCGGGGCGCGGCCGGGGACTCGTCGAGCAGTTCCCGTTCGACGATGCGCAGCGCGTTGGCGGCCACCAGGGCGTGGAAGTTCACCGCGCCGGCGGTCGTGGCCCGGACCTCGCCCTCCAGAAACTCTGCCACCGCCGCGACGAGTTCGGCCGCGGTGGGACGGCCGTTGAGATCGGTCACGGCTTTCCCTCCAGTTCCTGCAGCAGATCGAGGATGTCCCACTCGGTCTCGCAGACCCTCCGCCCGATCGCGGCCAGTTCCACCGACCGAACCTGCCCGGACAGGTGACGATCCGCCTGATACCGGCAGATCACCCCCCAGCGCAGGGTGGCCAGCACCAGCCACCAGCGCAGCGAGCTCCGATCGACCGGGCCGCCGCCGGCCCGCTCGTAGGCGGCCACGAACGACTCGATGCCGCCCAGACCGCCGGCCGCCATCTCAGCGGGGGCGCCGAAGCGCCAGGCCCTGATGCAGAACCACGCCAAGTCCTCGTGGATATCGCCGATGTGAACCAGTTCCCAGTCGAGCACGGCGGCCAGTGTGGAGCCGTTGACGATCAGGTTGCCCATCCGGAAGTCGCCGTGCACCAACCTGTTCGGGGCGGGTTCCGGCCGGTTGTCCTGCAGCCAACGGAACGCCCATTCGAAGGTGGCGGTGGTGTCGCCCATCTCGTCGAGCCGTTGCCGGTACTGGGCGAGCTGGTCCTGGGTCGCGAGGCCGGGCGCGTCGGCCCGCGCGCGATGGATCGCGGCCAGCGCAGCGGCGCACCGGTTCAACAGCTGGGTCCGGCCGTCGTCGTCGAGCCGTCGCTGTATGCGCCGCACGATCGTCTCGCCGGCGATCGCTTCGCAGATCAGAAACGGATCACCCAGCGGCCCCGGGGAGTCGGAGGCCGCGATGATGGCGGGAACCGGCGCGCCGGCCTCCCCGGCGGCGATCTGTGCCGCCGCCTCGAGTTCCATCCCGGCGTAGTGCTCGGCCTCGGGGGCGGTCCGCAGGATCAGCTCCGACCGCCCGGCCTCGGTCACCGCGTCGAAGGCGTAGGTGGTTCGGCTGGCGCCGCCAGTGAGCAGGTGCAGGTCCTGCACGCTCACATCGGCGCCGAGGATCGGTTGCAGAACCGGCCGCAGCGCTTGCGCGAGTTGGTCGTTCACGTGCGCTCGAAGCGAAACATCCGCTGGGCGACCCGGCGGATCTGGATCTCCTCGGCGCCCTCGGTGATGCGGTAGCGCCGGTGATGGCGGTAGATGTGCTCGAAGGGTTCGTGGCGGCTGTAGCCGACGCCGCCGTGGACCTGCATGGCCCGGTCGGCCGCCTCGCACACCAGGCGGTTGGCGCGGTAGTTGGCCATCGACACCTTGTCGGACACCTGCAGGTGGTGGTTGCGGTCCAGCTCCCAAGCCGCGTAATAGACCAGCAGGCGAACCATCTGCGCCTCGGTCTGCAACTCGACCAGCGGCCACTGGACCGCCTGGTTGAGAGCCAGCGGCTTGCCGAAGGTGACCCGCTGCCGGGCGTAGTCCACCGCGCGGTCGATGCAGTACTGCGCGGCGCCCAGGCTGCTCGCCGCCTGGCGGATCCGGTTCTCGTGCAGGAAGGTCTGCGCGACCTC
>JAGQTO010000135.1:0-10796 GCA_020439025.1 Mycobacterium sp.
CCCCTCCCCCCAGCGCGACCCCTCCCCCCAGCGCGAACAGACGTAAAAGTCCCCGACACGCCGAGGGTTTTGGGGGCGTTTGCGTCTGCTCGCGCCCAGAGGCGACTGGATCAGTCGACCTGGCCGGACACCGTTTCGTGCTGCGCCCCGAGCGCGGCCACCCACCCGGTAACCTGACGGGCCACGTTCTGTTCGGTGAGCCCGATGTCGCTGAGCACCTCAGAACGCGTGGCATGGTCGAGGAAGCGTTGCGGCACACCGACATCGCGGCACGGCACGTCGATGTCCGCGGCCCGTAGCGCCGCCGACACGGCCGATCCGACACCCCCGCGCACACCGTTGTCCTCGCAGGTGACCACCAGCTTGTGAGCCCGGGCCAGCCCGCCGAGCGCCTCGGGTACCGGCAGCACCCACCGGGGATCGACCACCGTCACGCCGATGCCCTGATTGCGCAACCGGGCGGCCACCGCGAGCGCCATCGCCGCGAAGGAACCGACGGCCACCAGCAGTACGTCCTCGCCGAGTTCGGCGGCCGGTCGGGCCAGGATGTCGATACCGGATACCCGCTCCAGCGCCGGGACGTCCTCGCCCACGTCGCCCTTGGGGAAGCGGATGGCGGTCGGGCCGTCCTGGATGTCGAGGGCCTCGCCGAGTTCCTCCCGCAAGCGCTCGCCGTCACGCGGCGACGCCACCCGAATCCCGGGCACGATGCCGAGGACCGACAGATCCCACATCCCGTTGTGACTGGCGCCGTCGTTGCCGGTGATCCCGGCGCGGTCGAGCACCAGCGTGACAGGAAGCCGATGCAGGGCGACGTCCATGAGGACCTGATCGAAGGCCCGGTTGAGAAAGGTCGAGTAGATCGCCACCACCGGGTGCATACCGCCCATCGCCAGCCCGGCCGCCGAGGTGACGGCATGCTGCTCAGCGATACCGACGTCGAAGAGCCGGTCGGGGTAGCGCTCGCCGAACGCGGCCAGACCGGTGGGACCGGGCATGGCGGCGGTGATCGCCACGACATCGCGCCGCGCGCTCGCGTAGGCGATCAGGGCATCGGAGAACACCGAGGTCCATCCCGGCGCGGCGATTTTTGTGGCCAGACCGGTCTCCGGGTCGATCACGCCGCAGGCGTGCATCTGCTCGGCCTCGTCGTTCTCGGCCGGCGCGTACCCCATCCCCTTGCGGGTGACGACGTGCACGATCACGGGGCGGTTGTAGCCACGGGCGTGGCGCAACGCGGTCTCCACCGCATGCTCGTCATGCCCGTCGATCGGGCCGACGTACTTCAGCCCGAGGTCGGAGAACATCGTCTGCGGGGACACCGCATCCTTGATGCCCGCCTTGACGCTGTGCATCGCCTGGAAGCAGACCTCACCGATCAGCGGGATCGCCCGCACGGCGCTGCGGCCCCGCTCCAGCATGCGTTCATAGGCCGGCTGCAGACGCAGCCCGGCGAGGTGCTCGGCCAGCCCCCCGATGGTCGGAGCGTAACTGCGGCCGTTGTCGTTGACGACGATGACCACCGGCCGCCTGGCCGCCGCGATGTTGTTGAGCGCCTCCCAGCACATACCGCCGGTCAGCGCGCCGTCGCCGACGACGGCCACCACGTGCCGGTTGCGCTGGCCGCTCAGTTCGAAGGCCTTGGCCAGACCGTCGGCGTAGGACAGCGCCGCCGAGGCGTGGCTCGACTCGACCCAGTCGTGGTCACTCTCCGCACGCGAGGGGTAGCCGGAGAGCCCGCCCTTGATCCGCAGGGTGTCGAAACCCGCGCTGCGCCCGGTCAGCATCTTGTGCACGTAGGCCTGGTGACCGGTATCGAAGATGATCGGGTCGTGCGGGGAGTCGAACACCCGATGCAGGGCGAGGGTGAGTTCGACCACACCGAGATTTGGCCCCAGATGACCGCCGGTGGCGGCCACCTTGTGCACCAGGAACTGCCGGATCTCCCGCGCCAGGTCGGTCAATTGCTCCTGAGACAGGCGCTGCAGATCAGCGGGGCCGCGGATCTGTTCGAGCATCCGCTCAGTCTACGCAGGATTGCCGCCACGTTGCGGCGCGGCGGCGTACACGTCCGGCACGCCGTCGTGGTCGGCGTCGGCGGTCTCCAGTTCGAAGACCGACCGGTAATGCCGGTTGCGGGCCCGCAGCACGATGGCGGCCAGCAGCGCAGCCAGCAACGAACCGGCGAGGACTGCGACCTTGACGATGTCCTGCCGGGCCGGGTCCGATCCGTAGGCCAATTCGCCGATGAGCAGGGACACCGTGAACCCGATGCCGGCGAGCATCGCCACACCGAAGACGTCGATCCAGCGCAGCGACGCGTCCAGGGCGGCATGGGTCACCGCAGCGATCAACCGGGTGGTCCCGAACACCCCGAGCGTCTTGCCGACGACCAGGCCGGTGACGATTCCCAGGGCGATCGGATCACGCAGAGCGGTCACCAAACCGTCATAGCCACCGAAACTCACCCCGGCGGCGAAGAAGGCGAACACCGGGATGGCCAGGCCCGCCGACACCGGTCGGATCACATGTTCGAAATGCTCGGCCAGACCCGGGCCGTCGGTCGGGTCGGCCGGGTCTGTCGGGTCGGTTTCGGTCGCGGGTCCGTGCGAGTCCCGCTTGCTGCGCAGCACCGGCACCGTGAACCCCAGCAGCACGCCGGCGACGGTGGCATGCACCCCGGACTCGTGGACTAAGGCCCACGTCAACAGCGCCAACGGGATGAGCAGCCACCCGCTGCGCACGCGTCGCTGGACCAGGACGGCGAACAGGGTCAGCGGAATCAGCGCCAGCAGCAGGGCGCCGACGTTGATCTTGGCGGTGTAGAAGACCGCGATCACCGTGATCGCGAGCAGGTCGTCGACGACGGCCAGGGTGAGCAGGAAGGTGCGCAGCGCCGAGGGCAGATGGGTGGAGACGACGGCCAGCACCGCGACCGCGAAGGCGATGTCGGTGGCGGTCGGAACGGCCCATCCGCGCAGCGCGCCGTCGCCCGCGCTCGCCGTCCACGCGACGAAGATCAGCGCGGGGACGACCATTCCGCCCACCGCGGCCGCGATCGGCAGCGCGGCCCGTCGCGGGTCGCGCAGGTCCCCGGCGACGAACTCACGCTTGAGTTCGAGGCCGACGACGAAGAAGAAGATCGCCAGCAAGCCGTCGGCCGCCCAGCTTCCCAGGCTCAGGTTCAGGTGCAGGCCGAATTCGTCGGTGCCCAGCCGCGTGGCCGTCAGGGAGTGGTAGGAGGCCGACCACGGTGAGTTGGCCCAGATCAACGCGGCGGCCGCCGCGGCCAGCAGCACCGCGCCGCCGACGGTCTCCTTGTGGAAGATCTCGATGACGCGGCGGGTTTCCGACCAGGAGCCACGGCTGAGGATGCCAGGACGCCGGGTATCGGGTTCAGCCACGGTTCACCTCGCGGGTAGGACGGTCACTGCCGACCAGACTTCCCGGCACACCATGTGCCAGCAGTCTAGGGGTCCGCGGGGATCACCGCATGAGCAGGGCGACGCATTCCACGTGATGGGTCAACGGGAAGGCGTCGAAGGCGGTGATCCGCTCCACCCGGTAACCGTGCGCCCGGTACAGGCCGATATCGCGGGCGAATGCCGCAGCCTCGCAACCGATGTGGATCACCCGCGGCACCCCGGCACCGGCCACCTGGTCGATGACCGCACGCCCGGCCCCCGCCCGGGGCGGGTCGAGCACCGCGATGTCGGCTCCGCGGGACTGACCGGCCAGGAACCCCCGCACCGATCCGGAGACGACCTTGACCCCGGGCAGGTCGGCCAGCGCGGCACGGGCCGACGCCGAGGCCGAGCGCACGGTGTCAACGGTGTACACCCGGCCGCGCTCCCCCATCGACTCGGCCAGTGCGGCCGCGAACAATCCGGCCCCGCCGTAGAGATCCCAGACACGGCGCGCCCCCGAGCCCTCTGCCCACTGCCGCACCAGGTCGCTGTAGGTCTGCGCCGCGTCACGGTGCGACTGCCAGAACCCAGTCACCGGAATCCGCCACTCCCGCCCTCCGACCCGCTGCACAGAATCCCGTGCGCCCTGGACCACCTCCCGCCGGTCCGGGCCCACGGCGGTCACATGCCGGCGCCCGGTGTCGTCGAGGACGATGTGGAGGTGGTCCCCGGGACGCCACCGTGGCCCGTCCAGGCCGGCTATCAAAGCGTCGGGCCATTGCGCGCAGCGCAGATCGGCGACCAACTCGGGGCTGTGGTAGCGGTGCAGCCCGGCCCGGCCGTCACCGGCGACGTCCAGCCGGGCACGGGTTCGCCAGCCGACGGCTGCGCCCGGCCCGACCGGTTCGGCGGGCGCTTCCCAGGTGAAACCGCCAAGCCGGGCAAGCTGATTGCCCACCACCTGTCCCTTGATCCGGCGCAGGGCGGCGGGCTCGGCGAAGGACAGGTCGCAGCAGCCCGCCCCGTCCGGACCGGCGATCGGACACAGCGGCTCGATCCGGTCCGCGGAGGCCTCGAGCACCTCGACGGCGTCGGCATGCCAGTAGGACCCGCGCTCGGAGGTCACCCGAACCCGCACCAGTTCCCCGGGCAGCGCGTACCGCACGAACACCACGCGACCCTCGTGGCGGGCCACGCAACTTCCCCCGTTGGCCGCCGGACCGGTGGACAGCACCAGCCCTGCGGGCTCGCTCGCGCTCAATCCGGGAAGCCGCGACGGACGGCGCCGGGCGCGCTCTGATCCTCGACCTGCTGCACCCGCGCGGAGGAATCGAGTTGCCAGGGAACGGACGTCATCATGACGTTGGGGATGAACAGCAACCTGGCCTTGAGCCGTAGTGCGCTCTGGTTGTGCAGCAGCCCCTCCCACCAGTGCCCGACGACGTACTCGGGGATGAACACCGTCACCACCGTTCGGGGCGCTTCCTTGCTGATCCGTTTGATGTAGTCGAGCACCGGACGGGTCACCTCCCGGTACGGCGAGGCGACGACCTTGAGCGGGACGCTGACATCGCTGTCCTCCCAGGCCGCCGTCAGCCTCCGGGTCTCCCCGTCGTCGACGTTGACCGTCAGCGCCTCCAGCACGTCGGGCCGGGTCGCCCGCGCGTAGGCCAGCGCCCGCAGCGTGGGCAGCTGCAGATTGGACACCAGGACGACGGCGTGATTGCGGCTGGGGAGGACGATCTCGCCGCGCTCCTCCTCGCTGGGGGTGAGCTCACGCGACACACGCTCGTAGTGCCGGTCGATGGCCTTCATCAGGACGAACAAACCACCCATTGCCAGGATGGCGATCCAGGCACCGGCCAGGAACTTGGTCACCAACACGATGATGAGCACCGTGCCGGTGGCGATGAAACCGATGGTGTTGATCGCCCGCGAGCGCATCATCCGGCGCCGCTCGGACGGGTCGTCCTCGGTGCCCAGCAGCCGCGTCCAGTGCCGCACCATTCCGATCTGGCTCAGCGTGAACGAGATGAACACGCCGACGATGTAGAGCTGGATCAGCGCGGTCACCTCCGCTCGGAAGACGACGACGAAGGCGATGGCGGCCAGTGCCAGGAAAACGATGCCGTTGGAAAACGCCAGCCGGTCGCCGCGGGTGTGCAGCTGCCGCGGCAGGTACCGGTCCTGGGCCAGGATGGACCCCAGCACCGGAAAACCGTTGAAGGCCGTGTTGGCAGCCAGGACCAGGATCAGGGCGGTGACCCCGGTGATCAGGTAGAGACCCGGGGCGAAGTCGTGAAAGACCGCATCCGCCAGCTGGGCGACCAGGGTCTTCTGGTGATATCCGGGCGGCGCCCCGACCAGCTGCTCGGCCGGACGCTCGGCCACCTTCGCGCCGGTGTCGATGGCCAGCAGGATCATGCCCATGAAGAGCGTGATCGCGATACCGCCGAGCATCGCCAGCGTGGTGGCGGCGTTGCGCGACTTCGGCTTGCGGAACGCCGGAACGCCGTTGCTGATGGCCTCCACACCGGTCAGTGCCGCGCACCCGGACGAGAACGCCCGCGCCACCAGGAAGACCAGCGCCAAACCCGTGATGTCACCGTGCTCGGCGTGCAGATCGAACCCGGCCGACTCGGCCTGCAGTGGGCGCCCCAGCACGTGGATCTGGACGAAGCCCCAGGACAGCATCACCAGCATGCCGGCCATGAACGCGTAGGTGGGGATGGCGAAAGCGGATCCGGACTCCCGGATACCGCGGAGATTAACCGCGGTGAGCAGCACTATCGCGGTGACGGCGAAGGCCACTTTGTGGTGGGCGACGAACGGCAGGGCCGATCCGATGTTCGACATCGCCGATGCCATCGACACCGCCACGGTCAAGACGTAGTCGACGAGCAGGGCGCTGGCCACCGTCAGGCCCGCGGTGGGTCCCAGATTGGTGGTGACCACCTCGTAGTCGCCGCCGCCGGACGGGTAGGCCCGGACGTTCTGCCGGTAGGAGGCGACCACCACGAGCAACACGAAGGCGACCGCCACACCCGTCCACGGCGCCATTGCATAGGCGGACAGGCCGGCCACCGAGAGAACCAGAAAGATCTCCTCGGGCGCGTAGGCCACCGACGACATAGCGTCGGAGGCGAACACCGGCAGGGCGATGCGCTTGGGAAGCAGCGTGTGGCTGAGCCGGTCGCTGCGGAAGGGCTGCCCGATGAGCAGTCGGCGCACACCCTTCGAAAGGTTGGACACGAGAGCCAAGGGTAAGCCTTGGGCGCCGGGGCGGTAGCGTTCCCGGTACCGCACGGCCCGGCCGCGGGCCGACGCAGGAGTTGCCGAGAGGACGTCAGGTGCGGGTAGTGGTGATGGGCTGCGGTCGCGTCGGTGCCTCGCTGGCCGAGGCATTGGCCCGACTCGGGCACGAGGTGGCGGTCATCGACCGCGACGAGACCGCTTTCCACCGGCTGAACCCGGGGTTCCCCGGCGAGCGGATCCTGGGCATGGGCTTCGACCGGGAGGTGCTGCTGCGGGCCGGGATCGAGCGCTGCGACGCCTTCGCCGCGGTGTCCTCCGGGGACAACTCCAACATCATCTCGGCGCGGGTGGCGCGGGAGATGTTCGGCGTGCAACGGGTGGTCGCGCGGATCTACGACGCCAAACGGGCCGCCGTCTACGAGCGGCTTGGCATCCCGACCGTGGCCACCGTGCCGTGGACCACCGACCGGTTGCTCAACGTCCTCACCCACGGGGACGCGACCACTCGCTGGCGCGACCCGACCGGGACCGTCGCCGTCGCCGAGGCTGTCCTGCACGAGGGTTGGGTTGGTCGCCCGGCGACCGACCTGGAGACCGCCACCGGGGCGAGGGTGGCGTTTCTGATCCGATTCGGCTCCGGGGTGCTGCCCGACCACAAGACCGTTGTCCAGGCCGGCGATCAGGTCTACCTGGCGGCGGTGTCCGGCCAGTGCGCCGAAGCGCTCGCGATCGCCGCGCGGCCTCCCGGGGAAGGAATCGGAGAATGAAAGTCGCGATCGCCGGGGCGGGTGCCGTCGGCCGCTCCATCGCCCGCGAGTTGGTGGACAACCAGCACGAGGTGCTGCTCATCGAGCGCAACCCCGGGCATTTCGACGTCGATGCGATACCGGCCGCCGATTGGCGGTTCGGCGACGCGTGCGAGTTGAGCCTGCTCGAGGAGGTGCACCTCGAGGAGTTCGACGTGGTGATCGCCGCGACCGGGGACGACAAGGCCAACGTGGTGCTCTCCCTACTGGCCAAGACCGAGTTCGCCTCGCCGCGCGTCGTCGCCCGCGTCAACGATCCCCGCAACGAATGGCTGTTCGACCAGGCCTGGGGGGTCGACGTGGCCGTCTCGACCCCGCGCATGCTGGCCTCACTGGTCGAGGAGGCCTTCGCAGTCGGCGACATCGTGCGGTTGATGCAGTTCCGGCAGGGCAACGCCAATCTGGTCGAGATCACCCTTCCCGACACCACCCCGTGGGGCGGTCGGCCGGTGCGCAAACTGTCCCTGCCCCGGGACACCGCGCTGGTGACAATCCTGCGCGGTCAGCGGGTGATCGTGCCCGAACCCGACCAGCCGCTGGAAGGCGGCGACGAACTGCTCTTCGTCGCCGCGCCGGAGGTCGAGGACGAGTTGCGCAACCTGCTGGCCCGGAGCTGAGCCCGCAGGTCGCCGCCGCGGCGGACCGGATCAGTCCGTTGCGGCATCAGTCCGTTGCGGCGGAGTGCTCGGCGGCGGTCGCCGGCGGTGCCGACGGATGGCCGGCGGCGTGCTCGGCGTGCAGCGCCCGCTGGGCGGTCCGGATCGCCAGATAGGTGACCAATGCGGCGATCGCAGTCAGCGGCCAGCCCATCGCGATGCGCGCGACGCCGAGCCAGCCGGTCTGATCGGACTCGTAGAGATGCTGCTGCACGGCGAACCTCGCGCCGAACACCAGCACCCACGTCACAGTGGCGGCGTCGAAGGCCAGCACCGCGCGGCGCGAGGCCCGCCAGGACCGGTCGTGTCCGTTGACCCAACTCCAGACGTAGCCCACCACCGGGCGGCGGAAGAGAACCGACAGCGCGAAGACCGTCGCCCAGATCAGCGAGGTCCAGATACCCAGCAGGAAGTAGCCTTTGGAGGCGCCCACCACCCAGGCGATCAGCGCGCTGATCCCGACGCCGAAGAACCCTGCGACCGCCGGCTGGACCGAATCCCGCCGGAACAGCCTCCAGAGCAGGATCGCCGCGGCGACACCGAGGGCGGAAAGAATGGCCGGCAGCAGCCCGAACGCGGTGGACACCGGTACGAACACGGCCACCGGCAGAGCCGAATAGATCAGGCCGCTGACCCCTCCCAGCTGACCCAGTAGGGCTTGCCCGGGGGTGCGCTTGGCTTCCGTCATCGCGCGGACCTGGCGGCCGGGCCGAGGGGCAACAACCCGAAAGGTATCAACCCGAAAGGTATCAACGCTGAATCTCGTAGTGCGGGTTGTAGATCGCCTTGCTCCCGTTGTCGAGCATGCCCACCCGGCCATGCACCCGCAGGTTCCGCCCGCACTCGATCCCGGGAATCCGCCGCTGACCGAGCCAGACCAGCGTAACGGTGTCGGTGCCGTCGAAGAGCTCCGCGCGAACGCCGCCCGTGCAGTCCTTGGCATTGGTCTCGACGCTGCGCAACGTGCCCACCATGGTGACCTCCTGGCCACGCCGGCAGTCGATGGCACGCTGTGCGCCGGTGTCGGCGGCCTGACCCGTGAGCTGCTGGGCGTCTCGCTGTTCGGGATTCTCCGTCAGCCGGCGGGTCAGACGTCGTACAAAACTCTCGGCCGTAGCCATGCCCTTCTCCCAGAGTTCGTTCCCTGACGTTCTATCAGCACCGACGCAATATCAGCACTGACGCTTTGTCAGCACCGACAAATCGACAACCTCGGCGCCGGAGAGCGCCCCAGTCACGGTAGACCTACCACTCAGGCTACGCCATACGGGCCTACCCCTGGCCGGACCCGAGCACGGCAACAGGCACGATCATCCGGTGACGATCAGCATCCGGGGCGTCCTCACCGTCCTGTTGCCCGGGACCGGCTCCGACGAGGGCTACCTGGAGCGGGCCTTCGGCGGGCCGATCGGGGAGGCCGGCGGCATCCTGCACGCAGTGGCCCCCGAGCCGGACGGTCTGGTCGCCGGGTATCTTCGCGCGCTGCACGCCGCAGCCCGGGACGGGCCCATCGCGGTGGGAGGCGTATCGCTGGGGGCGGCGGTGGCCGCTCGCTGGGCGTTGGCCCATCCCCGCGACACCGTGGCGGTCCTGGCCGCGCTGCCCGCATGGACCGGCCCCCCCGGCGACGCCCCCGCGGCCGCTTCGGCCCTGCACACCGCAGCTGCGCTGCGCCGCGACGGCCTGGCCACCACGACCGCGGCCATGCGGACCTCGAGTCCTGCCTGGCTGGGCGACGAACTGGCCAGGTCCTGGCGGCGGCAATGGCCGGCACTCCCCGACGCGATGGAGGAGGCCGCCGCCTACGTGGCCCCGACGAGGGCCGAACTCGGCCAGATTCACACCCCGATGGCCGTCGTGGCCGCAACCGACGACCCGATCCATCCCACCGGCGTCGCTGCGGAATGGGTTTCCGCAGCTCCGCGAGCCGCGCTGAGAGCAGTCAGCCTCGCGGAGTTCGGACCGCGGCCCGCGACTCTCGGCGCCGCGTGCCTCGCCGCCCTGGCGGGGATCGACTGAGCCGCGATCGACCGGGCAGCGATCAACTGGGCAGTGATCGGCCGGAGGCCTCCGGCCGGTCAGCCGCCGGTGCTGGAACTGGTGCCGCGCAACTGCTGCATCGCCGAACCGGACGGGTTGCGGCGTTCCGCTTCAAGGTCGCCCTGCTGCAGCGGCAGAGGTTGCGGCTGAGGTTGGGGTTGGGGTTGGGGCTGGGGTTGCGGTTGAGGTTGGGGCTGCTGGCGCTGCTGCTGGGCCAGCATCGACTGCTGCGCGGCGAGCATCGCCTGCTGAGCCTGCATCTGCTTGGCCTGCTGGGCCTGCGCGGCGCGAAGCTGTTCGGCCAACTGTTCGGGCAGCTGGACCGGCAGCGGCGTGCGAACCGGCAGCGGTGTGTCGCCCCGGCGCACAACGGTGTCGGCCAGAGCCTCGCGGGCCTGGGCCAGCAGGGCGGGCATCGACTGGGGGGTGCCGTTGACAACGCAGCGGATCATCCAACGGGGGCCGTCGACGCCGATGAAGCGGACCGCACCGGCACCGACGCCGATCACCTCTCGCCCCCATGGGCCGTCCTCGATCGACACCGCTGCGTTGTCGTTGCGTAACGCCTCGGCCAGCTCGGCGGCGACTTCGCGCCACAGTCCGGGGGATTTGGGCGCGGCGTAGGCGGCGAC
>JAGQTO010000135.1:10837-11054 GCA_020439025.1 Mycobacterium sp.
CTGGTTGAACTCCACCTGGAGCTGGGAGCCCCCCGGCATCGGGATCAGCACCGAACCCAGATCGAGCCTGGCCTGCTCGGCTTCCTCCGGCTTGTCGAAATCATCGATATCGAACGGACCGGCCTCCAGGTCGTCGCCGAGGGCCGGCGGCGGGTCCTGCTCACTCACCGAGGGCTCACTCACCGCGGACTCGACCACATCTTCGGAACCGACGGCC
>JAGQTO010000135.1:11088-14987 GCA_020439025.1 Mycobacterium sp.
CGCACCGTTGTCACGCTGTCGTTTACGTCTTCCGAATGCCATCACAAACTCGCATGTCCGCCAGATGAACCGTGGCCGCCCTGGCCACGGGTGGTGTCAGCCAGTCCGACCTCGTCGAACGAGGCCACTTCGACCAACTCTGGCAGTTCCACCCGCTGAACCACCAGTTGCGCGATCCGGTCACCGCGCCGGATCGCTATCGGCGTCGCGGGATCGAGATTGATCAGCGCCACCTTTATCTCCCCACGGTAACCCGCGTCGATGGTGCCGGGGCTATTGACGATCGACAGCCCCAGCCGCGTCGCCAGGCCCGAGCGCGGGTGAACCAGGCCCACCATGCCGTGCGGGATCGCCACCGCGATTCCGGTGGGAACCAGCACCCGCTGGCCGGGTGAAAGTTCTACGTCCTCGGCGCTGCGGAGATCGACACCGGCATCACCGTCGTGGGCGCGGGCCGGCATCGGGAGATCGCGGTCAAGTCGAACGACCGCGAGGCTGGTGGACACGATGGGCAAGACTACCCTTGGCCGGGTGTCTGCTTCGCGCGTCGCCACGCAAACGGTGCGGTATCGCGAGCGCCTCTGGGTGCCGTGGTGGTGGTGGCCCATCGGGGTGGGTTTGTCGGCGGTGCTGGCCTTCGAGGTCAACATGGGTATCCGCAATCTGCCCGATTGGCTGCCGTACGCGGTGCTGGCCGTGGTGGCCGTCGGCGTTCTGCTGTGGCTCAGCCGCATCGAGATACGGGTTGTCGACGACGGCGCGGAGGTCGAACTGTGGGCCGGTGAGGCTCATCTGCCCGCTTCGGTGATCACCCGGTCAGCGGCCATCCCGCGCAGCGCCAAATCTGCGGCGCTGGGCCGACAGCTTGACCCGGCCGCCCATGTGCTGCACCGCAACTGGGTGGGCCCCATGGCACTGGTCGTTCTCGACGACCCCGATGACCCGACGCCGTACTGGCTGGTCAGTTGCCGGAACCCGGAGCGGGTTTTGGCGGCCCTTCGCAGTTAAGCGGGCGTTACGCAGTCAGCGGACCCGCTGGAGGTGCGGGGCGTTTCGAACGGATCGGGACTGTCGAGAGGTTCCGCTCAGACCGCGCAGTCCGTGCAGAGCATCTCGCCGTTCTTCTCGCTCGCCAGCCGGCTGCGGTGGTGGACCAGAAAACAGCTCGAGCAGGTGAACTCGTCAGCCTGCTTGGGCACGACCCGCACCGACAGTTCCTCGCCGGACAGATCCGCGCCGGGCAGCTCGAAGGATTCCGCCGACTCCGATTCGTCGACGTCGACAGCTGCCGACTGCGCCTCGTTGCGGCGCGTGGTGAGTTCTTCCAGCGAGTCCTCGGATACCTCGTCGGTCTCTGTGCGCCGCGGGGCGTCGTAATCAGTAGCCATCCGTCCAATCCCCTCGTCCAACTCAGCCGAGCCCAACCTCAGCAGAGCTTTGTATCAGCGACGAACGCCTGCGCAAAACGATTCGTGCCCTGTTCGCCGAGAGTTGGGGTGTGTTTTGCATCACATTCGCTTTCGCGTCGGGGTCCACGGGGACTCCGGCCGGCCGCTGCACCGTCGGGTGCCTTTAGAGTGCTCACGTGGTCGCTCACATCACCCAAGGTTCACTGCGCGACGCCGACGGGCAGCCGTTCCGCCGCCGCAATTACCGCCCGGGGATCATCGCGGTGGCCGTCCTCGCCGTTCTGACGGCACTGTCCTGGCTGTTCGTCCTGACCCGTCCGGTCCAAGTGAGCGAGGCTGCGGCGTGCAACGCGCCGCCGACGCCAGCCGACTCCGACGCACCCACGCTCGGCCAGCGGTTGTCCGGTTCGTCGATGGTGGACGTTGCGCCGGCGAAACTCGCCGACACCAAAGTCCGGGTGCTCAACGCCAGCGGGCAGGGCGGCCAGGCCGGCGAGGTAGCCGGCGCGCTGCGCGATCTGGGTTTCGCCGCGCCGACCGCGGCCAATGATCCGATCTATGCGGGCATCCGGCTGAACTGCCAGGGCCAGATCCGTTTCGGGGCGGCGGGCCGGTCAGGCGCGGCGTCGACATGGCTGGTCGCCCCCTGCGTAGAGCTATACCAGGACGACCGCGAGGACGACTCGGTGGATCTGGTGATCGGAACCGAGTTCACCTCGCTGGCCAGCAGCGACGACATCGCCACGGTGTTGTCGGGACTGCGCCCCGGCGCCACCGAACCGGTGGATTCGGCACTGGTAGCCCGTATTCACAACAGCGCCTGCTGAGGGATTCCACACAAGCGCCCGCGGGGTATCCAGCCCTATTCGATGGGGCGCAGACCGGAGAATCTGTCCAGCGTCTCGATGAGCTGGGTGGCGACCCCGGGCGCGGCCGCCACCAGCAGCCCTCCCCCGCCACCGGATCCGCCCTTCTCGGGCAGCACCACCAGCGCGCCGGCCTCGGCGGCGATCAGTGCTCCCGCGGCCCAGTCCCACACCTGTAGCCCGTGCTCGTAATAGACATCGAGCCTCCCCGCGGCCACCATGCACAGATCGAGCGCCGCCGACCCGATCCGTCGGACGTCGCGCACCTCCGGCAGCATGCGCGCCAGCAGGGCCGCCTGGGCGGCGCGCCGGGCCGGCGCATAACCGAAACCCGTGCCCAGCAAAGCCATGGACAGGTCGGTGACGTGGTTGCAGGCGATCCGCCGGCGCTCTCCGTCGGCGATCACCTGCGCGCCCAGTCCCGCCGCGGCCGAGTACACCCGGCCCCCCGCGACATCGGCAACCGCCCCCGCCACCGAGACACCGTTGATCTGGGCGGCCACCGACACCGCATAGGCGGGAAGCCCGTAGAGGAAGTTGACGGTGCCGTCGATGGGATCCACAACCCACCGGATCCCATCGGGGTCGGCGGTTCCGCCACCCTCCTCACCGAGGACCGACTCGCCCGGCCTGCACTGAGCGAGCCGATCCCGAATCAACTGCTCGGTTTCGGTATCAGCCACGGTCACCGGATCGGTGGGACTGCTCTTGGTCCGAACAGCCGGTGCCTGCACGGCTGCTGCCTGTCCCGCCGCGGTATCGCCTTCCCCCGCCCCGAAAATCTCCGAACGCCGGCGGCGCACGAAATCCGCGGCCCCGGCCACCAGTTGCTCTGCCACCTCACGCAGCCGTTCCGGCCGGTCGTCGACGACCGTGTCGTCGTGCAGCACCACGTCGTCGTCAGCCCCCGCGTCGTCGTCAACCACCGCGTCATCGCAGCACAATCGGCCCGATAATCCCACCTTCAGGGTCCGACTCACCAACTATGTTTGGTTGATGCCGACCGCCCCGCCGCGCTCACGACAGGGAGTACCGCAATGACCTCGAACGAGCCCACCGCCGGACGTCAGGGTTTTGGTATCGACGTCGGCGGCAGCGGCGTCAAGGGCGCCGTGGTCGACCTGGACACCGGCCAGATCATCGGCGAGCGTTTCCGCCTCGACACCCCGCAACCGGCCACCCCTGAGGCGGTCACCACAACCGTCGCCGAGGTGGTCCGGCATTTCGGCTGGACCGGACCGCTTGGCGTGACCTACCCGGGCGTGGTCGTCGACGGCGTGGTCCAGACCGCCGCCAACGTCGACAGTTCCTGGATCGGCACCCGCGTCGCCGAGTTGATGAGCACGGCTCTCGACGGACAGCAGGTCACGGTCCTCAACGACGCCGATGCCGCCGGCCTGGCCGAACAGCGGTACGGCGCCGGCCGCAACCGCGACGGTGTGGTGGTGCTGCTCACCTTCGGCACCGGCATCGGCTCAGCGGTGATCCACAACGGAATGTTGCTGCCCAACACCGAGTTCGGGCACATCGAGGTCGAGGGCAAGGAGGCCGAGCACCGTGCCGCCGCCTCGGTGCGGGAGCGCAAGGGCTGGGGCTACCGCAAGTGGACCAAACAGGTCACCAA
>JAGQTO010000426.1 GCA_020439025.1 Mycobacterium sp.
GGGGAGTCACTCCTCCAGCTGAAGCTGTTGACGTATTTGCACATATCCTGGTCGATCGGCAGGTTCGCCGGGGAGGGCGGGCCGGGGCCGAACTCGGGGGTGAATTCCCGGAACGGGCCGTCCGCGGCGGCGATCAGGGCGAGATCGTTCTTCACCGCGGCGATCATGATGATCCGTAGCTGGTCGGTTCTGTTCGCCACGCCGATCGGTTGGAAGTCGGCGACCACGCCGTAGCCGAGGTGATAACCGACGGTCGCGTTCGGCAGTTCGTAGGCCACCTGGGCGTCCGGGAAGCCGTCCGCCATCAGATCGTCGACGATCTGTTCGGCGTCGCGGCCGCCCGCGGGTTGGCTGAACAGCCGCAGGGTGCCGCCGTCTCCGGCAGTCCACTTGGCGGTCACCCCGTCGTCTTCGATATCGACGTCATAGGCGGCCCCGGGCGACGGATAGGACACCGAGAACTCCCCGTCGGGGGCGGTGAACCGCGGGTTGACCGCCACCGGCAGGCCCGTCGGTGGCCTTCCACAGTCCGGTGGGCAGACGTAGCGGTTGGGGACGTCGCTGACCCGGCTGTCCACCAGGGCAAGCAACATCATGCCGACGACCAGGATCACCAGCCACAGGCCCAGCGTCAGAAGGTATCTGGGCCCCCTGACCCGTTGAGTGAGGTAGCGACCCGGCGGGACGGCGTAACCCTCGAAGGATTCCGGCGCGCCCCGGGCGGGACGGGTCATCGCGCCACCGAGCGGGTGAGCAGGATGTTCTTGACCAGGTTGTCGACATTGGGGCTGCCCAGCCCGGTCACCATGTCGTATCCGATGCCGCCGGGACTTATCGCGTTACCGCCCAGGTCGATATCACGGAAACCGGGCGTCGCCGAGCCCCGGGAGACCTGGTAGAGCAGCGGATTGAAGTCACCCAGCGGATCCATGTTCTGTTCCCGCAGAACCTGGTTGACGATAGCGGCGATCCCGGCCCATATCGGCGCGGCCTGCGAAGTGCCCCCGCCAACGACGACCTCCTGGCGGAAGACGAATTTGACGCCGGTGAACGGGTCGGCGACCGCGGCGACATCGGGCACCAGTCGTCTGTCGGAGGGGCCGGCGTTGGACGTGACGCTCTGCCAGGACGGTCGGCCGAAGAGCACCGACGCCCCGCCGGCGGTGCCCTGGGTCAGCGGGACGTCGTACCAGGCCTGCTCGGCGAGCCAGCGGCCCTGGGCGTCGGTGGACAACGTGGTTCCGCCGACGGCGGTCATCTCCGGCAACGAGCCCACCGCGTCCACACCGACATCGTCCGGGCTCGGCGGGTCCGACCAGCGTTTGCCGCCGCGGCATTCCAGGCCGGCCATATCGCCGGTGGCGTCGAAGGCCGTCGTCCCGCGCCGTTGTGCGGCGGCCAGCGCCGACCGCACCGGGGCCAGGTCCGCCGCGGTGAGCATGCGGTCACAGCCCCAGCCGATGGAGAAGCTCCACACCGCCCCCGGGAACTGCCGGTCGACCGACTCCATCAGCTTGCCCAGCTTCACGTAGGGCGCGCCGCCTTCGACGGTCGGACGGGCGTTGACCATCACCAGCTTCGCCTGCGGCGCGACCGCGTGGATCATCTGCAGATCCATCGTGGATTCCCCGCTGCGGTGTTGCGGCATGCCGCCGATGACCTGCGGAGTGAACCTCGGCAGGGAAAACCAGTCGGCGAAGCTGTCCATATCGGCCTGATCGAACCCGTCGAAGCTGAACACGACGACGGTGCTTCCCTGACCGGTATAGCCGTTGTCGGTCAGCGGACTCACGTTGTAGGCGCGGCCCAGCTGGTTGGGCAGCAGCCCGCCGTCGGGCACGTCCAGGGGCGGGGTGGGTGGCAGCCCTTCGCGGTGGGGCGTGTAGCTCAGGATTCGGCCCAATTCGGCGACCTCGTCCTGGGCGGGTTCGGGGACCTCGGGCTGCTGCGGCGAGGCGTAGAACACATCGCCGCGGCGGGCCCGGTACTCGTGCACCACCACGTCGAAGGCCTTGGCGACCGCCTGGGGGCGGCCCTCGAGAACGGCCCAGGAGTCACCGTCGCGCCACCGAACCGCCAGACCGTGCGCGTCCGCCCAGGAGATCAGCCGCACCGGTTCGGACGGCTGGTTCAGCGCCGCGGTGAGTTGCACCCGCTCGGTGCGGGCCGGACCGAGATCGGCGGACTCGGCCAGCAGCCGCGCGTAGGGGCCGCCGATGAGCTTGCCGGCAGGCCGGAGGGCCGGTCGGTCGGCCGTCAGCAGGGCGAGGCCGACGGCGACGATGGCGAGCAGCGCCGCGACCGGAATCGCCGGATGACGCCGTGCTGCCATTCCGACAGCATCGACCCGGCATCTGTCGGCGGGCAAGGGTAATCAGACCTGAATGAAGAGCTGGTCGTAGATCAGCGGTGCGATCCGCTCCGCCATGTAGGCATGCCCGGCGTCGGTGGGGTGCACGCCGTCGCCGCCGATCAGATCGGGGCGGCCGACGAACCATCCCTCGGCGATGGGATCGATGAACACCGCGCCGGCGGCCAGGGCCTGCCGGCGCAGGCTGTCGCGGATCGTCAACACCGCCGGCGGGGGGTCGGCGGTCGGCCAGGGTGGGCCGATCACGAGGAACTTCGCCGACGGCGCCATCAGGCGCGCGAGTTGAAACGTCCCGGCCGCCAGATTCGGGTATGCCGCGGGATCCACCGGCTGGTCGTTACGCGAGCCGAAGAAGACCACGAGGACGTCGTTGCCACGGACCGCCCGCGCCGTCAGATCCTCGAAGATGCTGCCCCGGTTGCCGGGCTGGCCGTATCCGGCGCCGCCCTCTGCCGCGACGTCAGCGCGGATCTCCACACCGCGCTGCGCCAACAACCCCCAGGCCAGTTCGGGCCAGGACCGCGGGCCGTTGCCGCCCTCGCTGGACCCGGTCGTGTAGGAGTCGCCGATGACCGCGATAGGGGTCGGGGACGCGGCGCTGCCCGGAGCAGCGGCGCACATCGTCCAGACCGCCGCCAGAAGTACCACGACGGCCATCGCGGCGCCGCGAAATGCCCTTGGCCTCATCGTCATCGGCGATCCCATCAGATCCTCAAGGCTAGACCGCGATCAGCCGGCGCGCTCTGAAGGCGGCATCGGGGGGCGGTTCCGGGAGGCGCTGATCGCCTGCAACCTGCCCGTCGCCGCCGCCCCGTCATCCCCGTGGACGTCACGGGTGTCCACCATCCTGCGCATCCAGCGTCGCGCGGGTTCCTCGACGAGGTGATACAGCAGCATCGCCGCGGCGATCGAGGCGGCGATCAGGCCGACCACCACGATTTTCGCAGTCGATTTCGGCATCGTGATCGTGTACTGCTGCACCATCCAGTTCCACACCGTGTGCACCGGTTCATGAATCATGTAAAGGCCGAAAGAGATCTGGCCTCCATAGACCAGCAGCCGGGTGGACAACAGCGCCGGCAGCATTCCGGACCCGATCGCCAGCGTGACGACCAGCGGCATGAACAGCACCGCCATCACCCCGCCCGGATCGACCATCCCGGCGACCGGATGCGCGTCGTAGTAGTACAGACCGCCGACGATGGCCGCGAACAGCAGGATCGAGGCCCACCCGGCCAGGCGCCGGCCGCCGTCACCGAGCCGCAGCCGCCGGACCGCCGCACACGCCAGTGCTCCGGCGGTGAACTGCGCGACGATCCGCGGCAACCAGCTCCACGGGGTGTAGAGCAGACCGCTGCCCAGCAGCAGCACGGTCGGCGGCAACGCCGCGAAGAAGGC
>JAGQTO010000136.1 GCA_020439025.1 Mycobacterium sp.
GCAGAACGGGGGCGAACATGTTCAGGGTCATGTGCTCGACCATGTGCACGCTGAACATCGCCGACCCGTAGGAGCGGACGCCCGACCCGGTCGCGAGCAGCAGCGCCGAGCACCCGGCGACCCAGGCGATCGTGCGGCCTAGCGGCCAGTGCACATCCCGGCGGCGCAGGCGCAGCACCCCGAACACGTAAAGGCCGGCCAGTAGCACCGCTGCAACACCGAGGAAGGTGTCGAATCGCCAGAGGGTCGACAACCGCAGCGCCGTGGGCGCACCGGGCAGCTCGTAGCCGAGGAGGACATCCCAGATGGTCGGCTTGCCGTCGAGCAGCCGGGGGGAGGTCTGGATCGTCATCGCCGACAGTGCCACCAGCGTCGCCATCGCCGCGATGGCACCACCCGGCCCGCTCGAGGTACGGTCCGCGCGCAGCGCATATGCGCTGTTCACTGTTGCGGCCAGCAGCACAGCGGCGGCCAGCAGACCGAGGATTCCGTAGTCGGATCCGATGAGGCCGCCGATACCGGCCCGCAGCAACAGCAGTAGGGCCCCGTAAACCAGTGCGGTCGCCCCGGCGGCGACCTCGACGATCAGGACGCGACGGCGTACCGCGGACTCGGGAGGAGCAGCGGCCCCCGCGATCTTGATTCCGGCCCAGACCGCGATCGCCAGGGCGAAGACGATGACCGAACTCGTCGCGTAGTCGTGATCAGGTCCCTGGCCGGCATCTCCGGAGACCGGAACCGCCACGATTCCCACGACGGCCGGAATCATCAGCGGGAGGTGCCATTCCCACCGCAGCACCAACCGCGAAGTGATCGCCAGAACGGTGGCGCAGACCGTGACGACCACCCAGGCGCGTGCGCTTTCCGATGCGCCCAGCGCATCGGGGAGC
Source organism: Mycobacterium sp. (assembly GCA_020439025.1). Lineage (GTDB taxonomy): Bacteria > Actinomycetota > Actinomycetes > Mycobacteriales > Mycobacteriaceae > Mycobacterium. The sequence goes on from JAGQTO010000136.1 coordinate 891, forward strand.
CGCCCGCTGACCAACAACCGGGCCGCCGCGACACCGGAATCCACCGCAGCCTGGACGACCACCATCGTCAGCGCCGCTACCAGCCAGAGCGGCGAGAGCCGTTCGATCACGAGGTGGGCGCGGAAGGCGGTGGGGTCGACGACCCCGCGATCGTCGGGCTGCGCGGTGATGATCACCATCACCAGTGCGCCCAGACAGGCCGAGCCGGCCAGCGCGGCCGTGAAATAGCCGACCAACTGCGCGACGACGGTCGCGGTCGCGGGGGTCGGGACCGCGGGGGACAGGACGGTGAGCGCATAGACCGCGGCGATACCGACCGCGGCCGCGTAGCCGATTAGCAGAAGCCGGCCCACCGCCCGGGGCCGGGCCTGCGCCGTCCCGGGCTGTTGTTTCGGAGCCTCCGCCGGTGGGGCGGGGTCAGGATGCGTCGACGTCATTGATTCCATTCTGACCGCGTCATCTCTGACTGCGTCATCGCCGAGTGTAGAACCGTCTACTCTGCCGTGCGGTACCGGGAACTTCCCCGGCCACGCACGCGACCAATGCTGGTGACCAATGCCGGTACCGACCTGTTCGCTCAGCTACCCGCCCAGGAGTGACGAGATGATTCACGACCTCGCGCTACGCTGGCTCGTCACCGCGCTGTTCGTCTTCAGTGCCGCGGTGTGTGTTCGGGCCATCGTGACCTGCCGCCATTCGGCGACGAACCTGCTCAGCCACCTTCTGCACGCTCTGATGGCGATCGCGATGGCGGTGATGGCCTGGCCTCGCGGTGCCGAACTGCCGACGCGGGCGCCGATGATCTTCTTCGCGCTGGCTGCGCTCTGGTTCGCGGTGATCACCTTCAGAACCGGTGGACACCGCGTGGCCAATGGTTACCACACGTTCATGATGCTGGCGATGGCGTGGATGTACGCGGCTATGGGCGGCCTGCCGCTGCCAAAGGCGGCCGACCATGAGATGCCCGCCATGCCGTCGATGCCCGCCATGCCGTCGATGGACGCCGCCCCGGCGCATTCCGGGCACGCAGGGCATACCGGGCACGGCGCACATTCCACCGGCCATGGCACGGCCGACACCGCCGTCTGGCCGGGGGTGCTGAACTGGGCGATGACCATCGGCTTCGCGGTGGCCGCGGTGTTCTGGCTCTACCGCTTCTTCGCCGGACGTCCCGGCTCTGAGGACCGCGGCCTGGGTGTGCTGTGCCAGTTCGCCATGGCGACCGGAATGGCCATCATGTTCAGCGTGATGCTCTGAGGCTCAAGCCGCCGAGCCGTCGCTGGGCCGCAGGTGTCCGCGCCGGCGCCCGCGGGTCGCGTTCTGCGGCAGCACGATCTCGCCGGGCTCGGCGAGGGCGCTGTGATCCGGATGGCTTCCCTGCGGGCGGTGGCACCGCCAGACCAGCCATCCGAGTACCGCCGCGGCGGCCACCGGCAGGTGCGTCAGAGCGCGGGCCGCGGTGACCCGCCCGGTGATGGCGTCGCCGACCACGTAGACCGACAGGACCGCGACGAAGGCGACGAGCACTGCCGTCAGCCCTGCTGCGAAAACGGGCCGGATCGCCGCGGCAAGCATCGCCACTCCCAAGGCCGCCGACCACGCGGTTGACTCGTTGAGGACATGACCGCCCATCGCCGCGTGTGGAACTCCCAGGTGGGCGCCTAGCCCCTGCGCTGTCGCCAGGATCAACTGCACCACTCCGACCGCGCCGAGCGCCCACCGCGACCAGCGTTGGCCGGATGGTCCCGACCGCGCCGGCCGCTCCGGCTCCAGCGGCCGCACGGCTGCGACCTGCGACCGCCCTGCCAGCCGGCGCAACAGCTGGGTTTGTTCGACCGCCTCGGCCTGCCACTGCCGGCACCCGTCACAGTCGGCGAGGTGCTCATCGACCCGCGCGGCGGGGATGGGTTCGCGCTCCCCGTCGATGCGGGCCGACAGCGCCTCCCGAGCTGTGTCGCAATCCATACGTCCATAGTCGCGCACGACGGCCGGTTGGTTCCCGTGATCGGACTATCGGCGCGCGGGAACCAGACGCCGCCGCGGGACGACCAATCATCGTGCGGTTCGTCTCGGGTGGATTGACCCGGACCGCGGAAGGAGAAAACACCGATGACTACCAGCACCACGCCGACAACCGCGCCCGCCGAAATCGACGCGCGGATCCCGCGTTTCACCGCGACCATCACCGCGGCCGTGGTCGCCACCGCACTGGCGGTGTCGACCGTCAGCCCCGTCGCGGCGGCGCTGATTCTGGCCGCGCAGGCGGTTGTCTTCGCCGTCGGAGCTGTGGGGGGACCTCAGCGCCATCCCTACGGCGCGTTCTTCAGCGCCGTGATCGCCCCGCGCCTCGGTCCGGTCACGAAACGGGACTACGTCGCCCAGTTGCGGTTCTCCATGCTGCTCGGCGTCTGCTTCTGTGTCATCGGCGCGATCGGTTTCGCGCTGGGCGCACCACTGGTGGGCCTCATTGCGGCCGGATTTGCCCTGTTTGCCGCTCTCATGCGGGCCGCATTCGGCATTTGCCTCGGCCGCGGGCCCTACATGGTGGTTTCGCGGTTGCGCGGTGAGGTTCCGGCCTGCTGCCAGAACAAGTGATTGAACTTCGGCGTCGGTATTTCGTGGGGAGCGGAACTTTTTCCGCCGGGCCGCGACTAACACCCTGACGAACCGTGTGCATGAGAAGCATGTGACGGGCCAAGGATGGGAGACACGTTGTGACCGCTGGAGTTCTGATCGGCAGGGTCGGTGCCCTGGCCGTCGCGCTGGGCGTCGGACTGGGTTACGCGGCTCCTATCGCCCTGGCCGATGCCGACGACTCCACGTCCTCTTCGCCACGGCAGTCCTCGGCGGGATCACGCGACGCCCGTACCGGGGCGTCCGGAAGCGCGAACCGGTCACAGCGGGGCAGTAAATCACGGGCGGCAGCCGAGGCCGCCTCGCCGCAGGCCCGAGGTTCCGCCGCGGCCGCGGCTCTCGATCGTGACGAGACGATCTCTGTCCCTGTCAAAGCCCCGGTCGAGGAGGCCGCCGGCGTTCACTCCTCCGGCCCGTCCCGGGTGGCGGCCGTGATCGCGGGACCCTCACGGGACATCGCGGGACCCTCAAGCGACACGGCGTCCGCAGCCGCGTCTATGCCCGTCGGCACCGGCACCGCGGCCGGTGCCGTCCCGATCGCGAACACTCCGAGCGCGGCGGCGATCCTCAGCAGTCCCAGCGCCGCGGCCGTTGGTGCCAACCCGATCGCCGACCTGATCCGGACGTTCATCGGGGACGGCACCGCCGACAACCCGAACGCCGGGATCCTGTTCGGCAACGGCTACAGCTACACGGCTTTCGACGACACCTACTGCACCGCGGCGGCGGCCTGTAACGGCGGCAATGGCGGTCTGATCGGCAACGGCGGCAACGGCTTTAACGGCGGCGCCGGCGGTGCGGCCGGCTGGTTCGGCAACGGCGGTGGCGGCGGCAACGCGATCACTGCCGGCGGTGCCGGCGGCAACGGCGGGCGCGGCGGCATCCTGTTCGGTAACGGTGGCGACGGCGGCGACGGCGCGGCGGCCCTGGGGATGGCAAGCGGGGGAGCCGGCGGCCGCGGCGGCATGGCGGGAATGTTGGTCAACCTGGGCAGTATGCGGCTTCCCACCAGTCTCTACGGCAACGGTGGGAACGGGGGTGCAGGTGGCAACTCCGTCATGGGCACCGCGGGTGCCGGCGGCAGCGGTGGAATGGCCGCGATCATCGGCGCCGGGGGCACCGGTGGGAACGGCGGCGACATCACCGGAATGGGTGGCGGCACCGCCGGCAACGGCGGACGTGGCGGCATGGCCGGCTGGCTGACCGGCGACGGCGGTGACGGCGGCGACGGCGGAAATGTCAACGGGGTCAACGGCGGCACGGCCGGCAACGGCGGCAACGGCGCTATGGGGATGCTGCTGTTCAGCCCCGGCGGCAACGGCGGCGACGGCGGTAGCTTCGGTGAGGGCGTCACGGTCGGCTCGGTCACCGGCGGGAACGGCGGTAACGGGGGCACCGGAGCATGGCTGTTCGGCGGCTCGGGAGGCGCCGGGGGGAACGGCGGTGCCGGCCTAAGGATGGGCAACGGCGGTGACGGCGGCCGGGGCGGCAACGGCGTCGGCATGACCAGCGGCGGTGCGGGCGGCAACGGCGGAGAGGCCGGCAGCATGAGCGCCATCGGCGGTGCCGGTGGGCGCGGCGGTGTCGGCGGCGTGATGGGCAACGGTGGAGACGGCGGCGCCGGCGGGAACTCCGAATTCGGTTCCGGCGGCATCGGCGGCGACGGCGGGGATTCGATCTTCATCGGCAACGCCGGGAACGGCGGCAACGCCGGCGAAGGGGTTGGGCCCGCCGACGGCGGGAACGGAGGCAACGCCACCCCGATCGTGGGCAACGGCGGTAACGGCGGCAACGGAGCCGGTGTCGGTGGTTGCGGTGGTACCGGCGGAATGGGCGGGATGTTGTTCAGCGAGATGGGCACCAGCGGATCCCCGAGTTGCGGCGGCGGCATGATGGGCGGAGGAATGCACGGTATGGCGGCATCCCAGCCATGAACCGACGCAGGCCGACCCCGCGAACGCACGACATCACGGTGCCGTTCGCGGGTTCGGCATTTCAGCAGTGCAGGGACGGGAGTAGGTTATGAATATCGCGGCGATGGTAGGTATGCCCGGCGAGGCGCTGCGCGTACCACGGTCACAGTGGCGCCAGTCGTTGATCGGCGCGGTGTGCGAGGCGTTTCGTCACCACTATGACAACAACGACTTCTATCGGGCGCAGTGCGAAGACGTGTCGCCTTCCGACATCACCGGTTACGAAGACCTGCACAAGATTCCGTTGCTGCCGGTCGGGATGTTCAAGCAGGCCGGCGCGCATGTGCTGTTGACCGCCGGCCTGGCGGACATCGAGACCGAGATCCGCTCGACCGGTACCGGTGGAGTGCCGTCGGTGGCCCGACGCGACCCGCTGACGACAACGCGGGCTTCGGTCGGCATCCTGGGTGGCTACCGGGACTTCTTCGGGATCTCTAAAGGCGCCGGAATGTTCCTGTGCCCGTCGACGGCCGAGGTTCCCGAGATGGGCATGGTCAAGGTGTTCAACCTGATGACCGCCATGCTCGACGACCACCGATATCTGGTGCGGGGCTACTCGTTTGACCCTCAGGAGGCCCTCGACTACCTGCGGGGCTGGCAGGGTCGGATGACCCGCCACATCATCGGGCCGCCGTTCATCGTGGCCCGGTTCATGCGGTTCCTCGAACTCGAGTCGATTCCGCTGACGCTCGACCCGGACTCGATGATCATCATGCTGGGTGGCTGGAAGCAGTACACCGGGCGTTCGATCAGCCGTGACGAGTTCAACGCCAAGGCGCAGCGGCTGCTCGGTGTGGACCCTTCGAGAATCCGGGACATGTACGGGATGATCGAGTCCAACATGCTCGCGATCGAATGCGAGCACCACCGCAAGCATGTGCCGCCGTGGTGCTACGTGTCGATCCGCGATATCACCGACCCGGCGGTGGAACTCGCTCCGGGCAAGACCGGCGGTATCGCCATCCTGGACGCCCTGAACACCGCTTATCCCGGTTTCCTGCTCTCCGATGACGTCGGGGAGGTCGACGAGAGCGACTGCCCGTGTGGGCGCACCGGGCAGACCGTGCGGTTCCGGCGGCGCCGGCAGGGTGCCGAATTAGGTTGTTGCGCCGTCAGTATCGAGAAATACCTGGATGAGAATCAGCTCGTTGCCGAGTGCGAGCTCGTCGACGCGGCCGGAAGGTCCTGAAGGTGCCGCGGTTCAGTGCAGAGGTGATCGACCACTTCACCAACCCGCGAAACTGTGGTCGGCTCGATGCCCCCGATGTCGCGGCTTTCGTCGGAAATCCGGTGTGCGGCGACCAGATTCTGCTCACCGCCCGGGTCCGTGACGGTGCGGTCGACGAGGTCGCCTTCGAGGCGTTTGGCTGTTCGGCATCGCTGGCGGTCGCCTCGATACTGACCGAGCGGTTGTCGGGTATGTCGTTGGCCGATCTCGCCGCCCTGGATCAGGACCGTGTCGTCGACTGGTCCGGTGGACTGGCTCCCGACCAGCGCCACGTTGCCACCCTGGGGGCCGACGTCGTCCATCGGCTCGCGCAGAATTACCGCGACGGCGTCATCGACGATTCCCCGGTGAGCGCCGGCTGAGATGTCTCCGCAACCGGTGTATCTGGATTACGCGGCGACCGCCCCGCTGCTCCCGGCCGCTGCCGCGGCGATGACGGTCGGCCAGGGTATGGTCGGCAACCCCTCCAGCGATCACGAGGCGGGCCGGGTGGCCGCCGACGCTCTCGGGGCCGCCCGCGGATCCATCGCCCGTCTGCTTGGCGTCACCCCGGATGAAGTCGTGCTGACCTCGGGTGGCAGCGAATCCGACACCGCTGCGCTGTGGGGAACCTTCGCCGCCCGCGGGTTCTCCGGGCATCTGGTCACCACCGCCATCGAGCATTCCGCGGTCCTGGAGAACGCTCGTGCGCTTGCCGAACTCGGCGTCGAGCTGACCGTCGTCGATCCGGGGCCCTACGGCCACGTCGCCGCATCCGATATCGCCGCGGCGATGCGTCCACAGACCGTGCTGGTCTCGGTCATGCACGCCAATAACGAGACCGGCGCGATCCAGCCGGTCGAGGAGATCGCCGAGATCACCGATCGTGCCGGGGTGGCCTTTCACACCGACGCGGTGCACACGGCGGGGAAACTCGATCTCGCCGGGGTGGGGGCGACGATGATCTCGGTATCGGCGCACAAGTTCGGCGGCCCGCGGGGGATCGGGGCGCTCGCGGTGCGTGCCGGGCACCGGATCGCGCCGCTCATCCGCGGCGGCTCGCAGGAAAGGGGATTGCGGGCCGGAACCGAGAACCTGCCCGCAGCGATGGGGATGGCCACCGCCGCCGAGGCGTGTCTGGAGCGGATCAGCCCCGACTACCGGCGGGGTATGCGATTACTGCGCGAGAGGCTGGTCTCTGGCCTGCTCGAGGTGGGCGGAGTCGAGGCCAACGTCACCGGGCCGGTCGTGGACGAGACGGTCAGCCTCCGATTCCGGGGCGTTCGCGGCGACACCCTCGCCGACACCCTCGATCTGCACGGAATTTACGTCTCCACCGGTTCGGCCTGCCACGCCGGGGACGAGACGGTCTCCCACGTGCTGAGCGCCCAGGGCCTGAGCGAGCACGAAGCCCGGTCCGCGGTGCGCTTCTCGCTGGGTCCCGGGGTCAGTTCCGCAGACGTCGATCGGGTGGTCGCGGTGACCGCCTCGGCCGTCGGCAGGCTGCGCCGCATGGCCGGTGCCGTGGGGGCGGGTCGTTGATCGCGGTCAAGAATCTGCTGGCCGAGAAGACGCGCCTGGTGCTCTCGGTGCTCGGAGTGGCTCTCGCCGTTCTGCTGATGCTGGTGATGGCAGGACTGTTCGTGGGGACGACACGCCAGGTCACCACCTACATCGACCATTCCCGCAACGCTGTCTGGGCCATGCAGCCCGGGGTCTCCCAGATGTTCAAGGCAGTGTCGTGGCTGCCTGCGGCCGACCGGGAGCGGCTACTAAGGCTTCCCGAGGTGGCCTCCGCTGAGCCGATCCTCGGACTGCCGTCGGATTTCGTCCACAACGGGTCGCACACTGCTTACTTCGTCGTCGGCTACGACCTGGCCAGCGGGGTCGGGGGACCGTGGTCGCTATCCGAGGGGCGCAAGGTCGGCCAGAGCGGGGAAGTGGTGCTCGACCGCATCCTGGCCAAGAAGAACGGGATTCGCCTCGGGGACACCGTCGAGATCGTGGATGAAGATTTCACCGTCGTCGGCCTGTCCGATCAGACCGCGGCCGCGACGAACTACTACACATTCATCTCGCTGCCGGATGCGGCCCGCCTGCTGCGGGCGGACAACCGCGTGTCCTACTTCCTGGTTCAGCCCAAGCCGGGCTACAGCGACGAGCAACTGGCCGGGGCGATCCAGGCCGGCGTGCCCGGCATGGACGCCCTGACCTCGCCGAGGTTCGCCGAGAACAGCCGCGACATCATCGTGAAGATGATCGGGCGGCCGCTCAAGACGATGATCGCCATCGCGGCCCTGGTGGGGGTCGTCTTGGTGGGTCTGACGGTCTGGGCGTTGACCTCCGAGCAGATGGCGGATTTCGGGGTACTGCGCGCGCTGGGGGTGCACCCGAATCAGTTGTGGCGCACGGTGCTCGGCCAGGCCGCGATCATCGCGGCAGTCGGTTATCTGATCGGGGCAGCCATCGCTTACTCCGCCCAACTTCTGCTCGGCGACCGGATGGGTGATGTCACCATCGCGATCACGCCCAGCATGCTGGCCGTCGTGGCCGTGGGCACCGCGCTCATGGCCGCCCTCGGATCCATTTTGCCCGCACGACGCGTGTCGAAGATCGACCCTGCGATCGCGTTCCGGCGCTGAAACCCTGAGAGGAATGCCATGCGTTGCCCGATCTGTCATCACGACGCATCAGCGCCGCGATGCGCCAACTGCAACCGGCCACTACTGGACGAGGCGCCCGACCCGGTGCTGGAACTGGCCGGTGTGACCCACCACTACGGGACCGGCGAGGCCGCGGTGCAAGCACTGCAGGGCATCAGCCTGTCGGTCGATCGCGGTGAGGTGGTGCTGATGGTGGGTCCTTCCGGAGGAGGCAAGACCACCGCGCTGCTGGTGATGGGCCTGCTTTTGACCCCGGATTCCGGCACGGTGCGGATCGGCGGTGCTGACGTCGGCACCCTGGCCGAACGGGAGCGCGCCGGCATGCGCCTGCTGCGGCTGGGCTTTCTCTTCCAGGACTACAACCTGCTCAACTCACTGACCAGCGCCGAGAACGTGGCCGTTCCGCTGCGGTACGCGGGGGTCCGCAAGTCGGCTGCGCTGGCCCGGGCTACCGAACTGCTGGACTCCCTCGGCCTGGCGCACCGGGCCGGCCACCGGCCGACGGAACTCTCCGGAGGGGAAAAGCAACGGGTCGCCACGGCGCGCGCGCTGGCAATGGGTCCCGACCTGATTCTTGCCGACGAACCCACCGCCAACCTCGACTCGGTTACCGGCCACAAGGTCAGCGAGCAACTCGCGTCGGCGGCACGCGCCCACGACGCGGCGGTGCTGATCGTCACCCACGATTCGCGTCTAGACGATATCGCCGACCGGGTGGTTCATCTGGAGGACGGCCGAATCCTCGAAGCGGCGGGCTGATCAGTGTCAGTTCTCCAGTGCACCTGCGGGTACCCGGGTCGTGCGAATCGCCGCGACCCGCTTGTTCATCGCCCTGCGCATGACGTTGTCGTACAGCCAGCCCTTGATCCCCCGGGCGTTCACGCCGTGTGCGCGGTAGAAGGCGTCGGGATCATCGAAGACCCCGAAGTCCCGGTCGATACCCGTTGCCTGGATGAGGGTGTCGGTTCCGGCCCAATCCACGGGTGGATCGCCGATATCCGGGGTTCCGACTCCGTAGCCG
>JAGQTO010000137.1 GCA_020439025.1 Mycobacterium sp.
CCGCAGGTCGGCGACGCATCCACCACATTGCCGGGCCACTCCGTCGCGGTGCTCAGAGCCGTCTAGGTCAGGTAGCGGTAGGCCGGCGAGCCCGGCTCGAGCGCCTCGACGTGCAGACCGGAGGCGTTCATCCGGGCGTGCAGCCCGTCGAGGTCGGCCGCCGACCCGAGTTCGATGCCGACCAGCGCCTCGCCGGTTTCCCGGTTGTTGCGCTTGACGTACTCGAAGATCGTGATGTCGTCGTTGGGGCCCAGAATCTCGTCGAGGAATCGGCGCAGCGCACCGGGCTCCTGGGGGAAGTCCACCAGGAAGTAGTGCTTGAGCCCCTTGTGCACCAGGGAGCGCTCGAGAACTTCGCCGTAGCGAGACACGTCGTTGTTCCCACCGGAGATCAGGCATACCACGGTCGATCCCGGTGTCAGGTCCGCCTCCAGCAGGCCCGCGACCGATAGCGCCCCGGCTGGCTCGGCGATGATGCCTTCGTTCTGGTAGAGATCGAGCATCGCCGTACAGACCGCACCCTCGTCGACGGTGGTGACCGACACCATGTCCCCCGCGGCCGCGAGCGCCTGGTAGGTCAACGCCCCGGCCCTCTTCACCGCCGCGCCGTCGACGAACTGATCGACGTGGTCGAGCGTGACCGGCCCGCCGGCCGAGAGTGCGGCCATCATCGACGGCGCGCCGGCCGGTTCGACGCCGAGCACCGAGGTGGCCGACGTCCGCTCGGCCAGGTAGGTGGTGACTCCGGCGATGCAGCCGCCGCCGCCGACCGGGATAATCACCAGATCCGGCTCGGTGCCCAGTTGGTCGAGCAACTCCGCGGCGATGGTGCCCTGCCCCGCCATAGTGCGGGGATCGTCATAGGGCGGCACCAGGGTCGCCCCGGTGCGCCCGACATCCTCGAGGGCGGCCGCGGCGGCATCGTCGTAGCCCGCACCGCCCACGATGACCTGGATGTACTCCCCGCCGTGGTAGCGGATCCGGTCACGCTTCTGTTTGGGCGTCTTGGCCGGTACGTAGACGCGCCCGTGCACCTGCATGGACCGGCAGGCCACCGCGAAACCCTGGGCGTGGTTGCCCGCCGACGAGCAGACCACACCCTCCCGCAGTTCCTCCGGGCTCAGCTGCATGATCAGGTTGTAGGCGCCGCGAAGCTTGTAGGACCGCACGCTCTGGAGATCCTCGCGTTTGAGGTAGACCTCCGCGCCGGTGACCGCAGAGAGCCGATCACTGTGTTGCAGCGGGGTGCGGGCCACCACGCCCGCGATCCGCCGGGCGGCCTCGTCGATGTCGGCCGCGGACAGCGGCGATGACAGGCGAGGCTGACTCAGGTCGGCGGACACCGATTAATGGTGCCACCGCCGACCCGGAATCACTGAATCGGGGTGAGCACGAACACCGGGATTTCGCGGTCGGTTTTCCGCTGGTAGTCGGCGTAGTCGGGCCAGACCTCGACAGCGCGGCGCCACCAGGTCGCCTTCTCCTCGCCGAAGACCTCGCGGGCGTCGTAATCGGCGGTGCGGGTGCCGTCCTGCAACTCCACCCGGGGGTTCTTCTTGACGTTGTAGTACCAGACCGGGTTCTTGGGAGCACCGCCCAGCGACGCCACGACGGCGTACTCGCCGGCGTGCTCGACCCGCATCAGCGGCGTTTTGCGGAGCTTGCCGGTCTTGGCCCCGACGGTGCTCAGCAACACCACCGGTTTGCCCTGAAGGGAGGTGCCTTCGGTCCCCCCGGATGACATGTACAACTCGGCGTTCTCCCGGGCCCAGTCCAACGTGCTCGGCTCATAGTCTCCATTCAGCGGCATCACCCCAGCCTAGGCGAGCCAGGTGTTGGGCCGGTAACGTCGAAGTGCCCCGGTGCGATAGCCAAGGCGAATCGGTGTTTCAGTCGATCTGGAGGTCGGTCAGAAGTGCGCAAGTACTATGGATTCGGTATCAGCGTCGTCGCCGTCGCAGCCCTCGCCCTGGGCGGCTCGGGTGTCGCCGCCGCCGACGATGAGTTCGTCGGCGAGACCTACGCCGAAGCTCAGCAAGCGATCAGCAAAGCGGGCCTGACCAGCAGGATCGGCACCACGGTCGGCGGCGATCTCCCGACGGAGAAGTGCATCGTCTCCGGGTCGCGAACCGTGGAGATCGTTGGCTCGAGCGGAATGACCGGCGGCAGCGAGATCGTTCTCGACCTCGACTGCAGCTTGTCGGTGGCCTCGCAGAACGAGCAGCAGCAGGCCCCGCAGGAGAGCCAGGAGTCCCAGGAGGGGGCACGGGAGGGCCAGGAGGAATCGGCGCTGCTGCAGGAGGCCAACCCTGGTGAATCCGGGTCGGTCAACTAGTCCGGAGGTTCGTTCGTCAGCCGCCCAGGCAGCCGGGTCCCAGTAGGGCCTTCAAATCGCCCATCAGCGCTGAGGACGGCGTCACCCGCAGCGACTGGTCGAGCTCCAGCGTGGTGATCCGATCCCCGCTGATCAGCCGCAGATGCACCTGGGAAGTTCCCGGGTGCCGGGACAGCACCTGCTTGAGCGCGGCCACCTTGTCCAAGGTGCACTGCCGGGTGGGCAGGCTCACCGCCACCGGGCGGTCGGTCTGGGCTGCCGAGAAATCGGGCACCACAAGGTCGTTGGCGATCAGTGAGATCCGGTCATCCTGGATACGGACCTTGGCTCCCACGAGCACCACCGCGTCGTCGGCGATCTCGGCGCCGAACAACGAGTAGGTCTGCGGGAAGAACATCACCTCGATGCCACCGGTGAGGTCTTCCAGTTGCGCCGAGGCCCATGGCAGCCCGCTCTTGTTGACCCGGCGGTTGACCGAGGCCAGGATCCCGCCGATACGCACTTGTGCGTCGTTGGCCACCTCGCCGGCGAGGATGGCCGGAATCGGGGTGTCGATCTGCGCCGCCAGCAGATGCGCGATCCCGTTAAGCGGATGCCCGGAGACATAGAGGCCCAACATCTCCCGTTCGAGGGCGAGTTTGTGCTTGTCCTCCCACTCCTCGTCGGGAACCTTGATGGTGAACGCCGAATCGCCGGCGTCGGTGCCGTCGCTTCCCCCACCGAACAGGTCGAACTGGCCCATGGCTTCGGCCTTCTTGGTGCCCAGCACCGACTCGACCGCGTCGCTGTGGACGAGGAAAAGCCCCTTGCGCGGATGACCCATCGAGTCGAACGCCCCGGCCTTGACCAGCGACTCGGTGACCTTCTTATTGCAAGCCCCGATGTCGATCTTGTTGAGGTAGTCGGAGAAGTCGGTGAACTTCCCCTTGGCGGTGCGGGTGGCGATCAGCGACCCCACCACGTTGGCGCCGACATTGCGCACCGCGCCGAGCCCGAACCGGATGTCGGCACCCACCGAGGCGAAATTCTGCACCGACTCGTTGACGTCGGGCGGAAGTACGGTGATCCCCAGCCGGCGGCAGTCGGCCAGGTAGATCGCGGCCTTGTCCTTGTCATCGCCCACCGAGGTGAGCAGACCGGCCATGTACTCGGCTGGATAGTTAGCCTTGAGGTAGGCGGTCCAGTAGGACACCAGCCCGTAGCCGGCGGCGTGGGACTTGTTGAACGCATACCCGGCGAACGGAAGGATGGTGTCCCACAGCGCCTTGACCGCGCGCTCGGAGAACCCGTTTGCGGTCATTCCCTCGTAGAAACCCTTGTACTCGGCCTCGAGCACCTCGAGTTTCTTCTTACCCATGGCTTTTCGCAGCGCGTCGGCCTTTCCCATGGTGTAAGAGGCGACCTTCTGGGCGATGAACATGATCTGCTCTTGGTAGACGATCAGACCGTAGGTCTCGGCGAGGATCTCCCGGAGTGGCTCCTCCAATTCGGGATGGATCGGCTTGATGGCCTGTCGGCCGTTCTTGCGATCGGCGTAGTCGTTGTGCGCGTTCATGCCCATCGGGCCGGGCCGGTACAGCGCCAGCACCGCGACGATGTCGTTGAACTCGGTGGGCTGCATGCGGCGGAGCAGATCCCGCATCGGCCCGCCGTCGAGCTGGAACACCCCCAGGGTGTCACCGCGCCCCAGCAGTTCGTATGCCTTGGGGTCGTCCAGAGGCAGCGACTCCAGGTCGAGGTCCACGCCGCGGTTGGCTTTGATGTTCTCGATGCAGTCGCCGATGATGGTCAGGTTCCGCAGGCCCAGGAAGTCCATCTTCAGCAGACCGATGGCCTCACACGACGGGTAGTCCCAGCCGGTGATGATCGCGCCGTCCTGCGGACGGCGCCACAGCGGGATCGCCTCGATCAGCGGCTCCGAGCTCATGATCACCGCACACGCGTGCACACCGGCATTGCGAACCAGGCCCTCCAGCCCGCGCGCGGTCTCGTAGATGGTGCGCACGTCGGGGTCGGTGTCGATCAGGGTCCGAACCTCGGCGGCCTCCTTGAACCGCTCGTGGTTGGGATCGGTGATACCGGACAGCGGGATGTCCTTGGCCATGATCGGCGGCGGCAGCGCCTTGGTGATCCGGTCGGCGATGGCGAATCCCGGCTGGCCGAAGTGCACCCGGGCGGAGTCCTTCAGCGCGGCCTTGGTCTTGATGGTGCCGAAGGTGATGACCTGGGCCACCCGGTCGCTGCCCCACTTCTCGGCGGC
>JAGQTO010000138.1 GCA_020439025.1 Mycobacterium sp.
TAACCTCCCACCCATCACGCCGAGCCTGCGCCGGCAATCCACGATGCGCAAGCTTACTTCTCAAACCCGCAGAAGCTGCTCGATGACCTCCCCCAGCTGCTTTTCCGACCGGCACTCGTGCATGGTGATGATGTCCTCGTAGCGCGGGACCGCGGAGTCCCCGCTGCCCCACAGATGCCGGGGCTCGGGGTTGAGCCAGTGCGCGTGGCGGCTGGCGGTCACCATGTGCGCGAGGACATCGGCCGCGGGGTTGCGGTAGTTGGTGCGTCCGTCGCCGAGGACCAGCAGCGAACTGCGCGGGGAGAGCACACCGGGGAAGTTCTCGGTGAACGAGACGAACGCGTTGCCGTAGTCCGAGTGCCCGTCGCGGGTGAAAACACCGGCCTCTCGGGTGACGCGCTGGATCACCACGGCCAGGTCGGCATCGGGTCCGAACATGTGGGTGACCTCATCGGTGGTGTCGATGAAGGCGAACACCCGCACCCGGGAGAACTGCTGGCGCAGGGCGTGCACCAGCAGCAGCGTGAAGTGGCTGAAGCCGGCGACCGAGCCGGACATGTCGCAGAGCACCACCAGTTCCGGGCGGGCCGGGCGGGGCTTGCGCAACACCACGTCGATCGGAACACCGCCGGTGGACATTGACTTGCGCAGCGTCTTGCGCAGGTCGATCGCCCCGGCGCGGTGACGGCGCCGCTTGGCCGCGAGCCGGGAGGCCAGCATCCGGGCCAACGGGGCGACCACCCGGCGCATCTGGCGCAGTTGGTCACCGGAGGCGCGCAGGAATTCGACGTTCTCGGCCAATTGCGGGATGCCGTAGGTCTGCACATGTTCACGGCCGAGTTGTTCGGCGGTGCGGCGTTTGGTCTCCCCCTCCACCATGCGACGCAGCTGGGCGATCTTGCGGGCGGCGACCGACTTGGCGATCTGTTCACTCGTCGGTGACGGATCGTCCCCGTGCGGGGCCAGCAGGCCGGCAAGCAGGCGTCCCTGCAATTGGCCCAGTTCCATCGCCTTGAGCGCTTGATATGCCGAGTAGGACGGCCCGCGGCTGGAGGTGTACCGGCCGTAGGCCTCGACGATCTGGGCGATCAGTGCCACCAGACGGTCGTCCATCTCGCCGATGTCGGGGTTGTCGATGAGCAGGTCCAGCAACATAGCCCGCATCGCCTCGACGTCCTGCGGATCCGGGGCGTCGGGGTCGGCCCCCGCCTCGGCCAGCACCGTGCGTCCGCCCAGGGCAGCTGGCCACCAAAGGTCGAACAGCGCGTCATAGGTTTCGCGGTGCTCGGGCCGGCGCAGCACCGCACAGGCCAATCCCTCTCGCACGATCTCCCGGTCACCGAGGTCGAGCACCCTCAGCACCTCACCGGCGTCGACGGTCTCCGAGGGGCCGACCGAGATTCCTTGGGCCCGAAGGGCTTCGACGAACCCGACCAGATGGCCCGGAAGACCGTTGGGGGCCAGCGGCTGGGGTGGACGTTTTCGTCGGGCGGCCATGTCAGTTCAGCCGAAGCTCGCCGGCGGCGCGCTGCTGGTCGGACTGGTGTTTGAGCACCACCCCCAGCGTCGCGGCCATGGTCGCGTCGTCGATGGTGTCCATGCCCAGGGCCAGCAGGGTGCGCCCCCAGTCGATGGTTTCGGCCACCGAGGGCAGTTTCTTCAGCTGCATGCCGCGCAGCACCCCGATGATGCGGACCAGTTCGGCGGCCAGCCGCTCGGGCAGTTCGGGCACCCGGGAGAGCAGGATGCGCCGCTCCAGTTCGGGGTCGGGAAAGTCGATGTGCAGGAACAGGCAGCGCCGCTTGAGCGCCTCGGACAGTTCCCGGGTGGCATTCGAGGTGAGCACCACGAACGGCTTGCGGGAGGCGCTGATGGTGCCGAGTTCGGGGACGGTGACCGCGAAGTCGCTGAGGACCTCCAGCAGCAGGCCCTCGATCTCGATGTCGGCCTTGTCGGTCTCGTCGATCAGCAGCACCGTGGGCTCGGTGCGCCGGATGGCGGTCAGCAGCGGACGGGAGAGCAGGAACTCCTCGCTGAACACGTCGTCCTTGGTGCGGTCCCAGTCACCGCCGGCCGAGCCGGACTGGATGCGCAGGATCTGTTTGGCGTGATTCCACTCGTAGAGCGCGCGGGCCTCGTCCACGCCTTCGTAGCACTGCAGACGAACCAGCCCCGAATCGGTGGCCTGCGCGACCGCACGGGCGAGTTCGGTCTTGCCCACCCCGGCGGGACCCTCCACCAGCAGCGGCTTACCCAGCCGGTCGGCCAGGAAGACCGCGGTGGCGGTGGCGGTGTCGGCCAGGTATCCGGTGGCGGCCAGCCGTCGTTTGACGTCCTCGATGTCGGCGAACATCGGAGCCGGGGGTGCCGGGGTCTCAGTCACGGGGATCTCCAGTCGTCGCGGATCAGGCGGGCCGAATATGGCCGTCGCCGAAGACGATCCACTTGGTCGAGGTCAGTTCGGGCAGCCCCATCGGGCCGCGGGCGTGCAGTTTCTGGGTGGAGATGCCGATCTCGGCGCCGAAGCCGAACTGCTCGCCGTCGGTGAACGCGGTCGAGGCGTTCACCATCACCGCCGCGGCGTCCACCCGCTCTGTGAACCGTTGCGCGGCAGCGAGATCGGTGGTGACGATGGCCTCGGTGTGCCCGGTGCCGTAGGTGTTGATGTGCTCGATGGCGGCGTCGATCCCGTCGACGACGGCCCCGGCGATGTCCATCGACAGGAACTCCGCGCGCAGCTCGTCCTCGGTGGGGTTCTCGTGCACGGTCACCCCCGCCTGGCGCAGCGCGCCGAGCAGCCGCGGCACGGCGATATCGGCGATCGCCGAGTCGATCAGCAGGGTCTCGGCGGCATTGCACACGCTGGGCCGGCGGGTCTTGGCGTTCAACACGATTCGCTCGGCCATGTCGAGGTCGGCCTCGGCGTGTACGTAGACGTGGCAGTTACCCACCCCGGTCTCGATGGTGGGGACGGTGGCGTCGCGCACCACGGCGTCGATCAGACCCGCGCCGCCGCGCGGGATCACCACGTCGACCAGGCCGCGGGCCTGGATGAGGTGGGTGACGCTGGAACGGTCCGCACTCGGCAGCAACTGCACGGCATCCTCAGGCAGACCCTCGCTGCACAGCGCGCTGCGCAGCACCGTGACCAGTTCGGCGTTGGAGTGCGCGGCCGAGGAACTGCCCCGCAGCAGCACCGCATTGCCCGACTTCAGGGTCAGCCCGAAGGCGTCCACGGTGACATTGGGCCGGCCCTCGTAGACGATGCCGACCACGCCGAGGGGCACCCGCTGCTGACGCAGTTGCAGGCCGTTGGGCAGTGTGCGGCCGCGGACCACCTCGCCGATCGGGTCGGGCAGGCCCGCCACCTGGCGCAGCCCGGCGGCGATCCCGTCGACCCGCTGCGGGTTCAGGGCCAGGCGGTCGAGCATCGCCTCGGGGGTGCCGCCGGCGCGGGCGGCCTGCAGGTCTTCGGCGTTGGCGGCCAGGATCTGATGGGTGTGGGTCAGCACGGCATCGGCGGCGGCGTGCAGGGCGCGGTCCTTGACCGCGGTGGTCAGCGTGCCCAGTGTGCGCATCGCGACCCGGGCCCGCCGGGCGGCATCATGCACCGTCCCGCGCAGATCGGCATCGGCGTCGGTCGAGAGAGCCTGCACACTCATCTCCCCAGGGTATCGGTTCCCCACCAACCGGAAGGTTGGGGCTAACCTCGGCATCGTGACCACACCGGCCGGCCCGAGCACGGCCCGTCGCGCCGAACTGCTGCGCCGGATCCGGCTGCTGGTGTGGGCGATCATCGGCTACAACGTGATCGAGGCCCTGATCGCGCTGAGCGCCGGGGTGCGGGCGTCCTCGACCGCCCTGGTGGGCTTCGGGCTGGACTCGGTGATCGAGGTCGCGGCAGCGGCCGCGGTCGCCTGGCAGTTCGCCGCCGCCGACCCCGAGCGCCGGGAGAAAGCGGCGCTGCGTTTCATCGCGGTGTCCTTCTTCGCCCTGGCCGCCTACGTCACGGTGGAGTCGGTGCTGGCACTGGCCGGCGTCGACGAGGCCAGACCCTCACCGCTGGGCATCGCCCTGGCCGCGGTGAGTCTGGCGGTGATGCCACTGCTGGCCTGGGCGCAGATCCGCGCCGGCCGCGAGATCGGTTCGACCTCGGTGGTGGCCGAGGCCAAACAAACGCTGCTGTGCAGCTATCTCTCCGCGGTGCTTCTGGTGGGCCTGGGGCTCAACGCGGCCTTCGGTTGGAGTTGGGCCGACTCCGTGGCGGCACTGGTGATCGCTGGGTTCGCGGTGCACGAGGGACTGGAGGCCTGGCGCGGCGACCCGTGTTGCTGATCCGTGTTGCTAAGGCTTAACGAAGCGATCACGCCGGGGCGTCGCGGCCGTTGTCGCGCCCAAGCGCTGGTTACCTTGCTTCGGTGACCGTCTCTGGACTTCGCCGGTTGGGCGCGTCGATCGGCGCGGCACTAATGCTCGCCGGACTGCTGCCCACCCCGAACGCGGCCGCCTTCTCTCGCGAGGGCCTGCCGATCGAGATCTTCGACGTGCCCTCCCCGTCGATGGGTCGCAACATCCGCATGGAGTTCCAGTACGGCGGGCCGCACGCGGTCTACCTTCTCGACGGCCTGCGGGCCGAGGACGAGACCAACGGCTGGGATATCAACACCGCCGCCTTCGAGTGGTACCACGACTCGGGCCTGTCCATCGTGATGCCGGTCGGCGGGCAGTCCAGCTTTTACACCGACTGGTACCGGCCGGCCAAGGGCCGCAATGGCACCGTCACCTACAAGTGGGAGACGTTCCTCACCCGGGAACTGCCGGCCTGGCTGGCCGCCAACAAGGGCGTCTCGCCCACCGGCAATGCCATTGTGGGACTGTCGATGTCAGGCGGTTCGGCGCTGAATCTGGCGATCTGGCATCCGACCCAGTTCCTGTTCGCGGCGTCGCTGTCGGGATTCCTCAACCCCTCGCTGGGGCTGTGGCCGATCCTGATGAACGTCGCGATGCGCGACGCCGGCGGCTACAGCGCCACCGACATGTGGGGTCCCAAGAACGACATCGCCTGGCAGCGCAACGATCCGATGGTCAACATCCCCCGACTGGTGGCCAACGGCACCGCGGTGTGGATCTACTGCGGCACCGGGGCGCCCTCGGACCTGGACAACACCGCCGACCCCAGCTTCGCCAACCTGTTCACCGCCGGCTATCTGGAGAACGTCACCCTGGACACCAACAAGGAGTTTCAGAAGAAGTACCTGGCCGCGGGCGGACGCAACGCGGTGTTCAACTTCCCGCCCGCCGGAACCCACAGCTGGGGCTACTGGGGCCAACAATTACAGGCGATGAAACCCGACCTGCAGCGCGTCCTGGGCGTGGCGCCGCCTCCCCCGGCCTGAGGTCAGCGTCCCGGGATCTCCCGTTCGATCTCCTCGAGCCACACCGTCGCCGCCATGTCCGAGGGGGCCCGCCAGTCTCCCCGCGGCGACAGCGATCCGCCGTGGGACACCTTGGGTCCGTTGGGCAGCGCCGAGCGCTTGAACTGGCTGAACGAGTAGAAGCGCTTGGCGAACACCGCCAGCCAACGCCGGATCTCGGCCAGCGAATAGGCGTACCGCTTGGCGGCCGGGAAACCGGGGGGCCACTCCCCGCGGTCGGCATCACCCCAGGCGTGCCAGGCCAGGAAGGCGATCTTGGACGGCCGGAACCCGTAGCGCAGCACCCAGAACAGCGAGAAGTCCTGCAGCGGGTACGGACCGACCGTGGCCTCGCTGCTCTGCACCTGGCCGTCCTCGCCGGCCGGCACCAGTTCGGGGGTGATCTCGGTGTCGAGCACCGACTGCAGGATCTCGCCCACCTCCTCGTTGAACTCCCCGGAGGCGATGACCCACCGGATCAGATGCTGGATCAGGGTTTTCGGCACCCCGCCGTTGACGTTGTAGTGGCTCATCTGATCGCCGACCCCGTAGGTCGACCAGCCCAGCGCCAACTCCGAGAGGTCCCCGGTACCCAGCACGATGCCGCCACGCTGGTTGGCGATGCGGAACAGATAGTCGGTGCGCAGCCCGGCCTGAACGTTCTCGAAGGTGACGTCGTAGACCTTCTCCCCGCGGGAATAGGGATGGCCCATCTCGGTGAGCATCACCTCGGCGGTGGAGCGGATGTCGATCTCTTCGAAGGTGACACCGAGTGCCGCGCACAGCCGGGCGGCGTTGTTCCGGGTGTGTTCACCGGTGGCGAACCCGGGCAGGCTGAAGGCCAGGATGTCGCTGCGGGGACGTCCCTCCCGGTCCATCGCGCGCGCCGCGACGATCAGTGCGTGGGTGGAGTCCAATCCGCCGGAGACCCCGATGACGACCTTCGGGTAGTTCAGCGCGCGCAGCCGTTGCTCGAGACCGGAGACCTGGATGTTGTAGCCCTCGTAGCAGTCCTGCTCGAGCCGGGCGGGGTCGTTCGGCACGAACGGGAACCGCTGGACCTCGCGGCGCAGCCCGATGTCCCCGGCCGGCGGATCGAGCCGGAACCCGATGCGGCGGAACGAGTCCCGGCCCGACTGGTGGTGGCGGCGGTTGTCGTCGAAGGTGCCCATCCGCAGCCGCTCGGCGCGGAGCAGGTCCAGGTCCACATCGGCCACTGAGCGCCGCTCGCCCTTCGGGAAGCGCTCCGATGAGGCCAGTGCCCGGCCGTTCTCGTAGATCATGGTCTGGCCGTCCCAGGCCAGATCGGTGCTCGACTCGCCCTCACCGGCCGCGGCGTAGATATAGGCGGCCAGGCAGCGCGAAGAGGCCGAGCGGGCCAGCAGGCTGCGGTCCTCTGCCCGTCCGATGGTGATGGGGCTGCCGGAGAGGTTGGCCAGCACGGTGGCGCCGGCCAGTGCGGCCTGCGCACTGGGAGGCACCGGGACGAACATGTCCTCGCAGATCTCCACGTGCAGCACCAGACCGGGGATGTCCTCGGCGGCGAAGAGCAGGTCCGGGCCGAACGGGACGTCAGCCCCCAGCAGCCGGATGGTCCCGGCCATATCGTCCCCCGGCGCGAACTGGCGCCGCTCATAGAACTCCCGGTACGTGGGCAGATAGGACTTGACCGCCACGCCGAGCACCGTGCCGCGGTGGATCACCACCGCGGTGTTGTAGATCCGGTGCAGATGGCGCAACGGGGCGCCCACGACGAGCACCGGCAGCAGATAGGCCGAGGCGTCGACCACGTCGGCAAGCGCCGTTTCGACGGCGTCGAGCAGGGTGTCCTGCAGCAGGATGTCCTCGATCGAGTAGCCCGACAGCGTCAACTCCGGAAAGACCGCCACCGCCACGCCGTCCTCGTGGCAGTCCCGGGCGATTCGGAGCACCGACTCGGCGTTGGCGGACGGGTCGGCCAGCACCGTGTGGTGGGTGCAGGCGGCCACCCGGGCGAATCCGCGGGCATAGGCGGAGAAAAAGTCCACGCCCCATTGTCGCAGCCTCTTTGCGGCGGATGACCGATCCCAATCTCCAGTAGGCCTCTCAGGTTCCTGATATTTTCAACCCAGGTTTTTCTCAGGTTTCTGGCGGGAATGTCTAGACCATGCACGCGGATCGCCGCGACACTGTCGCTCGCCGCTGCCCTCCTGCTGTCGGGAATCGCCGCGGCGCTCGCGGCGCCGGGCGAAGTCCGGCGATCGACGAACCGGGCCGCATAGCCCCGGCCGCTCAACCAAAGCCCTACCCTCGTCGTTGTGGACGCCCCCGAACTCGTCGCCCTGCTGTCCGGGCGGCGGGTCGCGGCGCTGACCGGGGCCGGGATCTCCACCGATTCCGGCATCCCTGACTACCGGGGTCCGGACTCCCCGCCGGCCAACCCGATGACCATCCGGCAGTTCACCTCCAGCAGCGATTTCCGCCGGCGCTACTGGGCCCGCAACCACCTCGGCTGGCGGCACATGGCTGCCAGAGAGCCCAACGCCGGGCACTGCGCCCTGGCCGACCTCGAGCGTTCCGGGGTCGTGACGGGTGTGATCACCCAGAACGTCGACCTGCTGCACACCAAGGCGGGCAGCAACGCGGTGATCAACCTGCACGGGACCTACGCGCGGGTGATCTGCCTTGACTGCCGCCACACCATGAGCCGGGCCGCGCTCGCCGAACGCCTCGAGGCGGCCAATCCCGGGTTCACCGAACGGGCCGAACGCCTGGGGGCGCTGGCGGTGGCGCCGGACGCCGACGCGGTGGTCGCCGACACCGCCTCGTTCCGGTTCGTGGACTGCCCGGCATGCGGCGGAATGCTCAAACCCGATATCGTCTACTTCGGCGAATCGGTCGCCAAAGACGTTGTGGATCAGGCGTATTCGATGGTGGACTCCGCAGAGGCGCTGTTGGTGGCCGGCTCCTCGCTGACGGTGTTCTCCGGCTACCGGTTCGTCCGCCGTGCCGCCGCGCTGGGCATCCCGGTCGCCATCGTCAACCGTGGCCCCACCCGCGGCGACGACCTGGCCACGGTGAAGGTGGACGCCGGATGCTCGCCGATGCTGGCGCTGCTGGCCGAGGAGTTGACCGGCACCCGGCCGACGGTGCCGTAGGGTCGGCGACAAGCAGCGACGCGGAAGGTGGAGGGTCCATGGTCTCCCTGGTGGACGGAGCCACCGCGCTGGCGGTCGGCATCGGCAGCGCGGTGATGAAACCGGTCCGGCCCGACGCCGGGCCGCTGACCCACCGCTGGGGCCTGGGCTTCGGCGATTTCGCCGCGAGCCTGCCCGCGGTACCCACCCTGGCCCGCCCGCTGGCCCGTCACCTCAACCGGTTCGGCGCGGTGGTGCTCAGCCCCGGCTTCATCGAGTTCGACGGCCGCGAGGTGCCCTGGGACCGGGTGACCGAGATCCGTACCCGCCGGCTGGTCGGCTACCTGTTCACCGACGCCATCACCCGGCAGGTCGACCGGCTGCCGATCTGGAGGTTTCCCGGCCGCAACCTGCTGCTCGACGGTCTGACC
The DNA here is from genome assembly GCA_020439025.1 of Mycobacterium sp. Lineage (GTDB taxonomy): Bacteria > Actinomycetota > Actinomycetes > Mycobacteriales > Mycobacteriaceae > Mycobacterium. The sequence goes on from JAGQTO010000138.1 coordinate 8,962, forward strand.
CACACCGCACTGACGGTGGCGGCGCTGGCCGCCGACCTGCGCCTGGACAAGGGCGTGTTCACCCTCTACCTACCGGCCGACGTGCACTACAAGGGCCTGGTGCGCGACAAGCTGATGTCCCCGGGCATCCCGGCGGCGCTGGTGCTGACCGACCCGGCGGTGCGGGATTGCGTCGAAGCGACCGCCCATGCCCACGGCATCCCGGTCCGACCGGCCGAGGATGACGCGCTGGAGGCGGCGACACGGCGAGCGACGGCGATCCGGGAGGTGTTCGGCGCCCTGATCGGTCAGGTCGGTACCAGATCGTCGGCGTGAACCGCGGGCCGGCGCAGTTCGGCCGGCAGTTCCGAGGTCGAGCGGCCGATCATGGTGGCCAGTTCCGAGGCGTCGTAGGCCACCACACCGCGGCCCACCATCGCCCCGTCCGACCCGTGCAGTTCGACGACGTCACCACCGACGAACCGCCCGGCCACCGCGGTGATCCCGGCTGGCAGCAGGGAACGGCGCTGGGTGATCACCGCGTGCACCGCGCCGGGATCCAGGGTCAGTGCCCCGGCGGCTTCGGCCGCGTAGCGCATCCAGAACTTCCGCGCCGACATCCTCGCCGGGCGCGGGGCGAACACGGTGCCCACCGAGGCTTCGGTGAGCGCGGCGGCGGCGTCGGAGGCGGCGGCCAACAGCACCGGCACCCCGGCGTCGGCGGCCAGTAGCGCCGAGGACAGTTTCGATGCCATACCGCCGGTGCCCAGCCGGCTGCCCTGCCCGGCCACCACGCCCTGCAGGTCGTCCGGACCGGCCACCTCGGCGATGAACCGCGCGTCGTCGGACTTGCGGGGATCACCGTCGTACAGGCCGTCGATATCGGACAGCAGGACCAGCGCGTCCGCGCCGACGAGGTGGGCCACCAGAGCCGAGAGCCGGTCGTTGTCGCCGAAACGGATCTCGTTGGTGGCCACGGTGTCGTTCTCGTTGACGATCGCCACGGCGTGCAAAGCCCGCAACCGGTCCAGGGTGCGCTGGGCGTTGGTGTGCTGGACCCGCTGGGCGATGTCGTGGGCGGTGAGCAGCACCTGCCCGACGGTGCGGTCGTAGCGGCCGAATGCGGCGCTCCAGGAGTTCACCAGCGCGACCTGGCCGACGCTGGCCGCGGCCTGCTTGGTGGCCAGGTCGGCGGGGCGGCGGGTCAGGCCCAGCGGCTCGATCCCGGCCGCGATGGCGCCCGAGGAGACGATCACCACGTCGGTACCCGCCTTCATCCGGGTCTCGATGGCATCGGCCAGGGCGGCCAGTCGGGCGGGGTCGAACAGCCCGCGGGAGTCGGTCAGCGCGGTGGTGCCGATCTTGACGACGATGCTGCGGGCGCCGCGCACGGCGTCGCGGTAGGCACTCACTCGTCGTCGTCCCCGTGCTGACGGCGCTGTCGGCGGGCCTCCTTGCGCTCGGTCGCGCCGATGCGCTCATTGCGCTCCAGCCGGGCGTCGGTGCCGCGGCCGGTCGGGACCACGTCGACCCCGGCCGGGGTCTGCGGCTCCCAGTCGAAGGTCATCTCGCCGATCGTGACCGCGCAGCCCGGGGTCGCCCCCCGCTTGAGCAGTTCCTCCTCGACGCCGAGCCGGGCCAGCCGGTCACCGAGGTAGCCGACCGCCTCGTCGTTGTCGAAGTCGGTTTGGGCGATCCAGCGCTCGGGCCGGGTGCCGCGCACGATGAAGCCGCCGCGATGGGACGGATCGGGTTCGACGGTGAAGCCGCTTGCGTCCACCGGAACCGGCCGTATCACCGGACGGCGGGCTACCGCCGGGGGCTGGGCGGCCCGGTAGGCCTCGACCAGGTCCCACAGCGCGAAGGTCAACTCGCGCAGGCCCTCCCGGGTGACCGTGGACACCTCGAAGACCGGCCAGCCGCGTTGTTCGATCTCCGGTCGCACGAAGTCGGCAAGTTCGCGGGCCTCGGGGACGTCGATCTTGTTCAGCACCACCGCGCGCGGACGTTCGGCCAGGTCGCCCAGCACCGAGTCGGCCTGCAGGGTGGGCCGATAGGCGGCGAGTTCGGCTTCCAGGGTGTCGATGTCGGAGATCGGGTCGCGGTTTGGTTCCAGCGTGGCGCAGTCGACGACGTGCACGAGAACCGCGCACCGTTCGATGTGGCGCAGGAAATCCAGGCCCAGCCCACGGCCCTCCGAGGCGCCCGGTATGAGGCCGGGGACGTCGGCCACGGTGAAGGTGTGCTCCCCGGCGGAGACCACGCCGAGGTTGGGCACCAGCGTGGTGAACGGGTAGTCGGCGATCTTGGGCTTGGCCGCGGAGATGGTCGACACCAGCGAGGACTTGCCCGCCGAGGGGAATCCGATCAGCCCGACGTCGGCGACGGTCTTCAGTTCCAGCGTGAGATCGCGGGCCTGACCCTTCTCCCCCAGCAGTGCGAACCCGGGTGCCTTGCGGGCCCGGGAGGCCAGCGCCGCGTTGCCCAGTCCCCCGCGGCCGCCCTCGGCGGCGACGAAACGGGTGCCTGCACCGACCAGATCGGCCAGCAGACGGCCGTGCTCGTCGAGCACGACGGTGCCGTCGGGAACTCTGACCTCCAGGTCGCCGCCGGCGCCGCCGTCGCGGTTGGAGCCCTGCCCCTGCTTACCGGAGGGGGCCACTACATTGGGGTGGAAGTGGAAGTCGAGCAGGGTGTGCACCTGCGGATCGACCACCAGCACGACGCTGCCGCCGCGTCCTCCGTTGCCGCCATCCGGGCCGCCGAGCGGCTTGAACTTCTCGCGGTGAACCGACGCGCAGCCGTTACCGCCGTTACCCGCGCGGGTGTGAATCACCACGCGGTCGACGAAGCGCGGCATCGCCAGCGTCCTTTCAATCGCCGAGTGTGTATCTGCTGCGGAAAATCAGCCCGATTTTCGCAGTGGACGCACGCTCGCGAAAAGAGGCCTACTCCGGCTGAGCGGCGCGGACGACGTTGACGGTCTTGCGGCCGCGCTTGACGCCGAACTCCACCGCACCGGGGGCGGTGGCGAACAGGGTGTCGTCACCGCCGCGGCCGACATTCACGCCCGGGTGGAAGTGGGTGCCGCGCTGCCGCACGAGAATCTCGCCGGCCTTGACGACCTGCCCGCCGAACCGCTTGACGCCGAGCCGCTGGGCGTTGGACTCGCGGCCGTTGCGTGAGCTGGAAGCGCCCTTCTTGTGTGCCATTGTTCGCCTCCTGCTACTTGATTCCGGTGACCTTGAGGACGGTCAGCTGCTGACGATGTCCCTGCCGCTTGTGGTAGCCGGTCTTGTTCTTGAACTTGTGGATGCGGATCTTCGGGCCCTTGGTGTGCTCCAGGATCTCGCCGGTGACGGCGACCTTGGCCAGTTCCTTGGCGTCGGTGGTGACCGTGGCTCCGTTGACGACCAGCGCGACCGGCAAGGACACCGAGGCGCCGGGCTCGGACTCGATCTTCTCGACCTTGACGATGTCCCCGACGGCGACCTTGTACTGCTTGCCGCCCGCCTTGACGATCGCGTAGGTGGCTGTATCGGCTGCCATCTTTCCTCTTCCCGTGTCGGCGACAGGCGTCGCTGTGTCGTGGGCGCGCGCTACCGGTGGTTGCGCACGCGGGTCTGGGGGTGCGGGCCGCACCCGGGGCTACCGGGCGGTCCCGCTGCCGCCGGCAGGGCCTGGCGGCAACCGTTCAAGGTTACGTGACCAGCATCTCGAGGGTCAAACCGGCTACCGATCGAGGGTGGGTGGTCCGGCCGGCCGGGCAGCGGAACGGCGGCGCGCGCGGCGCGGCGGCGGGGCGACCACGAGGGCTTGTTCCTCGTCGGGGCCGTCCAGGTCGCTGTTGTCCCCGTCGACGATTTCGAGGGCTTCGTCCTCTTCGATGGCTTCATCGTCGATGGCGTCCTCGTCGACTTCGTCGAGTTCGATGTCGTCCTCGTCCTCGTCGTCGTCCTCGTCCTCGTCCTCGTCCTCGTCGTCGAGGTCGTCGTCGTTGTCCTCGTCGTCGAGGTCGTCGTCGATGGCGTCCTCGTCGTCATCGTCGTCGTCGATGGCGTCCTCGTCGTCATCGTCGTCGTCGACGGCCTCGTCCCTGCCCTTACCCTGAAGTTCCTCGGGGGCGAGTTCCTCAGGGCTTTCGGAATCCTCCGCGCCGTCCTCGTCGCCGTCCTCGTCCTCGTTCTTCGCCGCGGCCATCGCCTTGAACATCGGGTGCTCGGGACCATGGGCGGGAACACGGGAAACGGCCGTCTCCTCGGTCCGGGACTTCTTACCGCGCCTGTTCCGGCGACCGCCGGAGGACTCGGACTTGCCGCGCCCCGCGGCGGGAGCGTGGTCAACCGGGTCGGCGTGCATCAGGATCCCGCGTCCGCTGCACTGCTGGCAGTTGGTCGAGAACGCCTCGATCAGGCCGGTGCCCAGACGTTTGCGGGTCAGCTGCACCAGGCCCAGCGATGTGACCTCGGACACCTGGTGACGAGTGCGGTCGCGGGCCAGGGCCTCGGTCAGCCGGCGCAGCACCAGGTCGCGGTTGGACTCCAGGACCATGTCGATGAAGTCGATGACCACGATGCCGCCGATATCGCGCAGCCGCAGTTGGCGCACGATCTCCTCAGCCGCTTCCAGGTTGTTCTTGGTGACGGTCTGCTCGAGGTTGCCGCCGGCTCCAGTGAACTTGCCGGTGTTGACGTCGACGACGGTCATCGCCTCGGTGCGGTCGATCACCAGCGTGCCGCCCGAGGGCAGCCAGACCTTCCGATCCATGGCCTTGGCCAACTGCTCGTCGATGCGGTGCACGGCGAACACGTCCGGACCGTCACCGCCGGGCGGGTCGTACTTGGTCAGTTTGGAGACCAGTTCCGGGGCGACGGAATCGACGTAGCCGGTGATCGTCTCCCAGGCGTGGTCGCCGGAGACGATCAGCCCGGAGAAGTCCTCGTTGAACAGATCGCGGATGACCTTGACCAGGACGTCGGGCTCCTCGTAGAGGGCCACCGCCGCCCCGGCCTTATTGCCCTTGACCCGTTCGGCCTCCTCGGCGATCTTGGCCCAGCGTTCCTGCAGCCGGGTGACGTCGGCGCGGATGTCGTCTTCCTTGACGCCCTCCGATGCGGTACGGATGATAACGCCGGCCTCGGCGGGCACGACCTCGCGCAGGATCTCCTTGAGCCGCTGCCGTTCGTTGTCGGGGAGTTTGCGGCTGATGCCGGTCGACGACGCCCCCGGCACGTAGACCAGGTAACGGCCGGCCAACGAGACCTGTGTGGTCAGGCGGGCGCCCTTGTGACCGACGGGGTCCTTGCTGACCTGAACCACGACGTAGTCGCCCGGCTTGAGGGCCTGCTCGATCTTGCGGTTGGACCCGCCGAGTCCGGCGGCCTCCCAGTTGACCTCGCCCGCGTAGAGCACGCCGTTGCGGCCGCGGCCGATGTCGACGAACGCCGCCTCCATCGAGGGCAGCACGTTCTGCACGATGCCCAGGTAGATGTTGCCGACCAGCGACGCCGAACCCGCCGAGGTCACGAAGTGCTCGACGACAATGCCGTCTTCGAGGACCGCGATCTGGGTGTAGCGCGAACCCTGGTTCGGCGGTTCGGTGCGGATCTTGTCGCGCACCACCATCACCCGGTCGACCGCCTCCCTGCGGGCCAGGAACTCGGCTTCGGTCAGTATCGGCGGGCGGCGCCGGCCGGCATCGCGGCCGTCGCGGCGGCGCTGGCGCTTGGCTTCCAGACGGGTGGAGCCGCTGATGCCCTGGATCTCGTTGGACTCGGAGCGGGCCTTCTTCTCGCGCGGGGCACGCTCGTGAACGACGGTGTTCGGCGGGTCGTCCGGTGAACTCGAGTCCGCGTCCTCGGCCCCGCCGCCCCCGGCCGGCCGCCGCCGCCGCCGGCGCCGGCGCCGGGTACCGGTCTTGGCGCCGGCCGACTCCTCGTCGCCGTCTTCGTCGGCATCGGCCTCGGATTGGTCATCCTTCTCGTCGGAGTTCCCTGCGCCAGAGTCCTCCGCAGCGTCCTCGGCGCCGGCGTCCTCGGCATCTGTTCCGCCCTGTTCGCCTCGCCCTCGGCCACGGCCACGGCGACCGCGACGGCGCCGGCGGCTGGACGGCCGGTCCCCGGCTTCGGTGTCGGACTCGTCCTCGGACTCCTCGGTATCCCCGTTCTCGTCGCTGTCCTCTGCGTTCTTGCCGGTGGCGGGCGTCGCCGCGGCGACGGGCTGCGGCGCGACGAAGAGCGGCATATAGGCCGGGGCCTCGGCTTCCGGGGTCTCCAGAATCAGCCGGGACTCCGGCTCGGCCCCAGTATCCGGCTCCGTATCGGGCTCAGCAGCCAGCTCGGCGTCGGGCAGCGCTTCGACGGACGGGGCCTCTGCGACCGGAACCTCGGCCACAAGGACCTCGGCGGCCAGCACCTCCCGCACCCGCAGCGCGTCGGCCTGGTCGACGCTGGACTGCGCACTGCGGGTGCGGCCGTCCAGTTCGCTCAGCGCGTCGAGCACCCGCCTGCTGGTGGTGCCGAGCACCCGGGCCAGGGTGTGAACCCTCAGCCGTTCGGGCAGTTCCACCTCACCGACCGGTGACGAGAGCCCCGGCGACGAGGTTTCGGGCAGATCCTGGTTGCGGTCATCATCGGCCACGTAATCTCCTCAAGCCCCCGGGCGCGTCAGGACGACGCGGCCACGCGAGGGCCTCCGCTGTTATGCCCGGGCCGGAGCCCGGGCTTGTCAATGGTCTCGCTCCGACGGGCTCGAGAAGATCCCGGTCAGGGCCTGGCTGAATGACGGCCGTCGACGGTCCGCGCCACACCGCGGGCCGCGATGGTCGCGCACGTCTCGAAGTCTCATTCGGGGCCACCCGTTGCCGGGGGGCCGACACCAGTATCCCACACCGGCCGACGGGAGCGGACCCGCCGCCCCGCTAAGGCGTCAGAGAGCGGGGAACCAGAGTCCGATCTCGCGCGCCGCCGACTCCGGCGAATCCGAGCCGTGCACGAGGTTGAACTGGGTCTCCAGGCCGAAATCGCCGCGGATGGTTCCGGGCGTGGCCTTTTCGACCGGATCGGTTCCGCCGGCCAACTGCCGCCACGCCGCGATGGCACGCGGGCCCTCGACGATCGCGGCGACCACCGGGCCGGAGGTGATGAATTCCACCAGCGAGCCGAAGAACGGCTTCTCGGCGTGTTCGGCGTAGTGCGCACGCGCCAGCGCGTCATCGACG
>JAGQTO010000139.1 GCA_020439025.1 Mycobacterium sp.
CTGCACCGGCTGCGCGCCGGCCCCCACTCCCCGGTGCCGGCCGGCTATTCCGGCTTGTTCATGCTGCCGTGGACTCGCAAGCGCCATGCCCTGCCCTCGCCGGCACCGGGGATGGCGCTGCTGCTACTGCGGGCGCCGCTGATCGCGGGGGTGGAAGTCGCCCGCCGGGTGATTCCCGGTGTGGACCGGCGCTGGCAGCGCTTCGCCCTGCGGAGGTGGGAGCGGTGGTACCGCTGGCAGTCCGGGGGGAAAGACGCCGAGTTCGAGGCGGCGGTTCCGTTGCGCCGATAGTCTGCAAGCCGATGAGCGCGCGCGCAGGAATCCTGGTGACCGGAACCGAGGTGCTGACCGGCAGGGTCGCCGACCGCAACGGTCCGTGGGTGGCCGATCGGCTGCTCGAGCTGGGCGTCGAGTTGGCCCACATCACCATCTGCGGAGACCGCTTCGCCGATATCGAGGCCCAGTTGGGGTTTCTGCGCTCCGAGGGTGTGGACCTGATCGTGACGACCGGCGGCCTCGGTCCGACCGCCGACGATATGACCGTCGCCGCGGTCGCCCGCTTCTGTGGTCTCGACCTCGTGCTGGACGAGGCGATGGAGGCCAGGATCGCCGAGATCGTGGCCAGATGGATGGCTCGTTTCCCGGACGTCGACGCCGAGGCGCTCCGGGCCGCCAATCGCAAACAGGCGATGGTGCCCGTCGGCGCTGAGATCCTCGACCCTGTCGGCACCGCGCCGGGTGTTGTCGTGCCCGGTCAACCCACGGTGGTGGTGCTCCCGGGTCCGCCCAAGGAGTTGCAGGGGATGTGGCCGGCAGCGGTGTCCACCGACGCGGTACGGCAGGCTCTGGCCGGACGCACGGTGTATCGGCAGGAGACCGTCCTGATGTTCGGGGTGGCGGAGTCGGGCCTGGCCGAAACGCTGCGCGAAGCCGAACGTCTGGTGGCCGGTTTCGAACAGCTCGAGATCACCACCTGTCTGCGGCGCGGCGAACTGGAGGTGGTCACCCGCTACGAGCCCGCGGGGGAGCCGGCCTACCGCTCGCTGCTGGAACTCCTGAGGCAGCGACACGGCGCCGCGATCTTCTCGGAGGACGGCTCGGGAATCGACGAACAGGTGGCCGGGCTGCTGGCGGGCCGGCGGATCGCCACCGCGGAGTCGTGTACCGCGGGGATGCTGGCAGCGCGGCTGGCCGACCGGCCCGGTTCGTCCGCCTACCTCACCGGCGGGGTGGTCTCCTACGCCAACGAGGCGAAGGTCGCATTGCTCGGTGTCGACGCCGCGTTGATCGCCGAGCACGGCGCGGTGTCGGCCGAGGTCGCCGAGGCGATGGCCGCCGGGGCGCTGCGTCGCTTCGACGCCGACACAGCGGTCGCCATCACCGGGGTGGCCGGACCCGGCGGCGGCACTGAGGACAAACCGGTGGGCACGGTGTGGTTCTGCGTGGCGCTGCGCGACGGACAGACGCTTACCCGGTGCGTCCGGGTGCCGGGAGGGCGCGCCGATGTCAGGGAACGCTCCACCACGGTGGCGATGCACATGTTGCGCCGCGCGCTGACCGGCGCCGCACCTTGAAGAGCTTCCGGCCGTCAGGCGGGGGCCAGGGCCGCCCGCTCGACCGGGAAGTCGAAGTAGGTGTCCGGGTAGGGCTCGCCGACGCTGGCCGGGGCATAGGTGAAGTGCCACCATTCTTTGTCGTAGTTGACGAATCCCTGCCGTTGCAGGCCCAAGAGGAGCAGTAGCCGGTTCTTGGCCTGATCGCCGCCGATACGCGGGTCGGCGGTGTTGGCCAGGGTGTCGAAACAGTCGAAGCCGGTGCCCATGTCGATCGAGTCGTCCGGGAACCGGAGGCCCTGCGGGGCCGCGCAGTCCACCAGCGGTTGGCCGGGAATGTACGAAGCGGCCGCGCCGCCCGCTGCCGACAGCGGAACAAGGGTCACATCCAGCGTGCTGCCGCGGCTGTGGCCGGACCGCTTGGCGATGTAGCCGTCGTCGAACAGCACGGACTTGTCGACGCGGGGGTAGAACTCCGCTTCCATCCGTTGATCGGCCAGGTTCTCCGCCCAGGCCACGAAGTCGTTCACCGCCCGCTGCGGCCGGTAGCAATCGTAGACCTTCAGGGTGTAGCCGTCTTCGAGGAAGTCCTGCTGGGCTCGCAGCAGAGCCTCCGCGGCCGGGCGGGTGAGGATGCACAGGGGCTCCCAGTACCCGTCTATCGGCTCACCGGTGAAGTTGTGCGGGGTGATGTAGCGGATGTCGGCGAGGACGCTCGGGGCAATGTCCTGCAGCACGACGAACTCCTCCGGCGCGGCCGGCGGTGCGCCCGCGGCGGCCTGCGGAGCGCACAGCAGCAGGGCGGCGGCAACTGCCCCGAACCTGCGCATTCAGTCGGCCAGCGGGGACGGCGGCCCTGGTTTGCCGTTCGCGGCGTCGCGGCGGCGTGCGGCCATCCCGGCAAGCGCCTCGAACACCACGCGGTGGGCGGCGTTGACGGTCAGCTCGGCGTGGTCGTAGGCGGGTGCCACCTCGACCACGTCGACACCGGCGACATCGTGTTCGTAGCAGAGCTGGCGCACCATCCTCAGCAGGTCCGCGCTGGTGATCCCACCGGGCTCCGGCGTTCCGGTGCCCGGGGCATGGGCGGGGTCCAGGACGTCGATATCGACCGAGACGTAGAGCTTGTCGGCCTTGGCGAGCGCCTCGCTGACGGCCCGGCGCATCACTTCCTT
>JAGQTO010000140.1 GCA_020439025.1 Mycobacterium sp.
GGTCGCGAACCACGCCCCCGACGGGGCGACGCAGAAGCAGGAGCCACCTCGCCTAGCGCGGAGTCCTCCTGCGCGGCGGTGTCCCCCGATGCGCGAGCCGAGCCAATGGTCGCGCGACGCGGAGTGCCGGATGCCCTCGACCGCGCCGAGCTAGATGACGCACCGTCGGCAGAACTCGAGCCCGTCGAACCGGCCGAACCCTGTGTGTCGGCGAAAGCCAACCCCGGCGCGGCGATCGCCGCGCCAACGCCCAACGCCACCGCCAGCGCACCAACCCGGCCCACGTAGCGGGCCGAGCCGGTGTAGGCCGACTCCTCGCTCCCCCTCATCGAACGGACACGACGACCAACGGGCTGAACCGACCTGACAGATGGCATCAAGGATTACCTCACGTGAATCGCGGGCCCCTGCCCGCCTCGGGCGCCACTATGCCACCCGACTTCACTTTCAGTTACCAACCGGCGAAAAAAGATGTGAATTGTCGGTGGACATCATCAGCCGTGATTCGGCGGGCGGAGAGCAACTAACCGTAATCGTCCAGCCCGGTGCCGCCGACTAGTGCCCAGCAGCATCCCAGGTGCGCCCGGAACCCAGCGAGACCTCTAACGGCACATCTAACGGGTAGGCGTGACCCATCCTGTCGCGGACCAGTTCTTCAACGGTGTCGCGCTCCCCTGGCGCCACTTCCAGCAACAATTCGTCATGAACCTGCAGCAGTAGTCGCGAGGCCAGTCCGGCCTTGTGTAGGGCCCGCTCGACACCGACCATCGCAACCTTGATGATGTCGGCGGCGCTGCCCTGGATGGGCGCGTTGAGCGCGGCCCGCTCAGCGGCCTCCCGGACCTGCCGGTTGCTGCTGTCCAGTTCGGGCAGGTAGCGCCGGCGCCCCAGGACCGTCGAGGTGTAACCGTCCTTGCGCGCCTGGTCGACCACCTCGAGCAGATAGTCCCGAACGCCGCCGAAGCGTGCGAAGTACTGGTCCATCTGTTCTTTGGCCTCTTCGGTGGAGATCTTGAGTTGCTGGGCCAGCCCGTAGGCGCTCAACCCGTAGGCCAGGCCGTAGGACATCGCCTTGACCCGGCGACGCAGTTCCGGGGTGACCTCGTCGATCGGGACGCCGAAGGCCCGGGCCCCCACGAACGAATGCAGATCCTCACCGGTGCGGAACGCCTCGATGAGCCCCTCGTCTTTGGACAGGTGGGCCATGATCCGCATCTCGATCTGGCTGTAGTCGGCGGTCATCAACTCCGCGTAACCGTCACCGACGCAGAATGCATCACGGATGCGCCGTCCCGCATCGGTGCGGATCGGGATGTTCTGCAGGTTGGGCTCGGTGGAGGACAGCCGACCGGTGGCCGCGATCGTCTGGTTGAAGGTGGTGTGGATGCGCCCGTCGGCGGCGACGGACTTGAGCAGCCCGTCGACGGTGACCTTCAGCCGGGTGGCATCCCGATGGGCCAGCAGATGCTCGAGAAACGGATGGCCGGTCTTCTCGAACAACGACTGCAGCGCATCGGCGTCGGTGGTGTAACCGGTCTTGGTGCGTTTGGTCTTGGGCATCTCGAGTTGGTCGAACAGCACCACCTGCAGTTGTTTGGGCGAGCCCAGGTTGATCTGCTTGCCGATCACCGCGTAGGCGGACTCGGCGGCGACCCTGATCTGTTCGCCGAATTCGTGTTGCAGCGCCTCGAGTTTGTCTACGTCGACGGCGATACCGATGCTCTCCATCCCGGCCAGCACCGCCTGGACCGGAAGCTCCATCTCGCCGAGCAGCGAGGAGGAGTCGATCCGGGTCAGTTCCTCGTCGAGTGCGTCGGCGAGGTCGGCGACGGCGCGGGCCCGCAGGATCAGGGTCTGCACCGCCTGCTCGTCGATGCCTTCGTTGTCGTCGAGCAGCGAAAGTTGTTGCTGTTCGGGTGTTTCGGCGCGCAGTTCCCGGCGCAGGTAGCGCAGGGAGAGGTCGTCGAGGGCGAAACTGCGCTGCCCGGGCCGGACCAGGTAGGCCGCCAGTGCGGTGTCCGAGGTGACTCCACCCAGGCTCCAGCCCCGCCCGGCCAGGTCGTGCATCGCCACTTTGGCCTCGTGCAACGCCTTCGGGGCGGCGGTGTCGGCCAGCCAGGAACCCAGTGAGGACTCGTCCTCGGCGGTCATCACGGTGGTGTCGATATAGGCGCCCTCACCGTCCGCGGTGGCGATCGCCAGCGCCGTGGCGTCCCCGTCGTAGACCGCGTGGGTGCCCACCACCGCCACCCCCGAGCGGGAACCGTCCCGGGCGTGCCGGTCCAGCCAGTCCGCCACGGCTCCCGGTTCCAGTGCGCCGCCGCGCACGTCGAAACCGGCGTCCACTTCGGGCTCCACCGCGGCCAGGGTGTCGAAGAGCCGATCGCGCAGCACCCGGAACTCCAGATCATCGAAGATCCGGTGGATCTGGTCGCGGTCCCAGGGCAGCAGCCGCAGGGTGTCCGGGGTCTGGGCCAGGGGCACGTCGCGGACCAGGTGGGTCAGCTCGCGGTTGAGCACCACGCTGGAGAGGTTGGCGCGTAACGACTCCCCGACCTTGCCGCGCACCCCCTCGACATTGTCCACCAGGTTCTGCAGCGAGCCGTACTCGAGGATCCACTTGGCCGCCGTCTTCTCCCCCACCCCGGGAATGCCGGGAAGGTTGTCGCTGGGATCGCCGCGCAGCGCCGCGAAA
>JAGQTO010000141.1 GCA_020439025.1 Mycobacterium sp.
CGCGTTGTTGCGGCCCTTGCGGTGGACTTTGCCGATCGGGTGGATCGGCGGCAGGTAGACCACGTTGAAACCCATGGAGGCGATGCGGGGCAGCGCCTCCGTAGCGGTCGTGAAGGTGCCGTGCACCGGTTCGCCGTCGGCGTCGCGTCCCCCGGTGGACCTCGGGAACATCTCGTACCACGCGCCGCAACGGGCCAGCGGCCGGTCGACCCACACGCCGTACTGGTGGCCGCGGGTGACCAGCTCGCGCAGCGGGTAGCGATCAAGCAACTCGGTGACCTGATGCGACAGCGCCGGTGCGGCCCGGGTCAGCGGGTCGCCCGGAAGGCGCAGCGCCTCGGCCGCCCGCAGCAGCGGAGCCCGGTCGGCGCGCGGCATCCCGGCTGCGGCCCGCACCAGCAGGTCGGCGCCTACCAGCAGATCGTTGTGCAGGTCCTCCTCGCCCTGGCCGGCCTCGAGTTTGGCGGTGACGGCGTGATGCCATCCGGCGACCGGGTCGCCCCAGCCGTCGATCCGGAACGTCCACAGCCCGACCCGGTCGGGGGTGAACTGGCTGTGGAAGACGTCGGGGGTGCGGCCCGGCGCCATGCGGAACTGTGCCGGTTTGACCCGTGAGGCCGCCGCCGTGGCATCGGCGGCGACGGGCGCTTTGGGGCGGCGCAGGGAGCCTGTTCCGAGTTGCGGGTAGCCCTCCCCGTGATAGCGCACCACCAGGGTGGCGGCCACCGCCTCGTGGCCCTCCCGCCACACCGTCGCGCACACCGGCACGACTTCGCCGACAACCGCTTTGGCCGGGTAGGTGCCCCCGGCCACCACGGGTGCGACCTCGTCGATCTGGATACGACTAGGCAACTCGGGTACCCCTTTTCTGACTCCGGTGGCCGCAGCGGCGTCACCTTCCACCGTAGTGGCCGAAGTCACGCGGTGAGGCTGAAGCGCGGACGGCGGGACAGCCCCGACCTCAGTAAGGTCATCACGTGTGAAAGCCCTCCGCAGGTTCACCGTCCGCGCCTACCTACCGGACCGGATCGCCGCGCTGGGTCGGCTCTCGACCAACCTGCGGTGGTCTTGGGACACCGCCACCCAGGAACTGTTCGCCAGCGTCGACCCCGAGTTGTGGGCCCGGATCGGCTGCGACCCGGTGGCACTGCTCGCCGAGGTCGCCCCGGCGCGTCTGGACTCCCTGGCCGCCGACGACGGATTCGTCGAACGCGTCGATCGCCTCGCGGCCGAACTCGACGACTATCTGACCCAGCCCCGCTGGTATCAGCAGCTACAGGGCCAGACCGACGCCGTGCTGCCCACCGGCATCGGCTATTTCTCCATGGAGTTCGGTGTCGCCGAGGTGCTGCCGATCTACTCCGGCGGTCTGGGCATCCTGGCCGGTGACCACCTCAAGGCGGCCTCGGATCTCGGCCTGCCGCTGATCGGCGTCGGGTTGAACTACCGCTCGGGTTACTTCCGCCAGTCGCTGACGGCCGACGGCTGGCAGCACGAGAACTACCCCCTGCTGGACCCCCGCGCGCTGCCGCTTCGGCTGCTCACCCGGCCCGGTGGGGAGCCGGTCCTGATCGAGCTGGCGATGCCCGAGTCGCGCATGCTGCGGGCGCGGGTGTGGATCGCCCAGGTCGGCCGAATTCCGTTGCTGCTGTTGGACTCCGACATCCCGGAGAACGACCACGACATGCGCAACGTCACCGACCGGCTCTACGGCGGCGACCAGGAGCACCGGATCAGGCAGGAACTGCTGGCCGGTGTCGGCGGGGTGCGGGCGATCCGCGCTTTCACCGCCATTGAGGGCCGGCCCGCGCCGGATGTGTTTCACATGAACGAGGGCCACGCCGGGTTCCTGGGTCTCGAGCGCATCCGTGAGTACATGCACGGCGACGGCCTGGACTTCGACACTGCGCTGGCCGTCGTGCGGGCCAGCACGGTCTTCACCACCCACACCCCGGTGCCGGCCGGTATCGACCGGTTCCCGGTGGAGTTGGTGCACCGCTACTTCGCCGACGACTCTTCCGCCGGCCTGATTCCCGGCGTGCCGGTGGGGCGGGTGCTGGCTTTCGGAGCCGAGGCCGACGCCGGCTGGCCGGGCGGCGACAGCGGGAAGTTCAACATGGCCCACATGGGACTGCGGCTGGCGCAGCGTTCCAACGGGGTGTCCCAATTGCACGGGCGGGTCAGCCGCGCGATGTTCGAGGAGCTTTGGCCGGGTTTCGAGGCGGCGGAGGTTCCCATCGGTTCGATCACCAACGGGGTGCACGGACCGACCTGGGCCGCGCCGGAATGGCTGGACCTCGGCCGCGAGCTGGCGGGTTCGGCCGAGCCGTGGCGCGAGCCGTGGGAATGGCAGCGGATCAACCAGCTCGACGCCGGCCACATCTGGTCGATCCGGTGCCTGCTGCGCGCCAAGCTGGTGGCCGATGTGCGCAGGCGGCTCAGGGAGTCCTGGTTGCAGCGCGGCGCGATCGAGACCGAACTGGGTTGGATCCCAGAGGCTTTCGATCCCGGCGTGCTGACCGTCGGCTTCGCCCGCCGGGTACCGACCTACAAGCGGTTGACGCTGATGCTGCGCGACCCGGCGCGCCTGGAGGCGCTGCTGTGTGACGAGCACCGGCCCGTCCAGCTCATCGTTGCCGGCAAATCCCATCCGGCCGACGACGCCGGCAAGGCGCTGATCCAGCAGATCGTTCGCTTCGCCGACCGCCCGGAGGTGCGCCATCGCATCGCCTTCCTGCCGGACTACGACATGTCGATGGCGCGACTGCTGTACTGGGGCTGCGACGTCTGGCTGAACAACCCGCTGCGCCCGTTGGAGGCGTGCGGTACCTCGGGGATGAAGAGCGCTCTCAACGGTGGGCTCAACCTCTCCATTCGCGACGGCTGGTGGGACGAGTGGTTCGACGGCGAGAACGGTTGGGAGATCCCAACCGCCGAGTTGACCAGCGAGGAACGCCGCGACGACCTGGAGGCCGGCGCACTCTACGAGCTCCTGGCCACCGCGGTGGCGCCGAAGTTCTACGACCGCGACGACGACGGAGTTCCGGTGCGATGGGTGGAGATGGTCCGCCACACCGTGCAGTCGCTGGGGCCCAAGGTGCTGGCCTCCCGGATGGTGCGGGACTACACCGAGCAGTACTACGCGCCGGCGGCCGCCGCGCTGCGCCGCACCCTTGAACCCGTCGGGGACCTTTCTTTCGGTGCCGCCCGCGAACTGGCGGCCTACCGGCAGCGGGTGACAGAGGCCTGGGCCCGGGTGGCCGTCATCGACGTCGACTGTGTCGGTCTGACCGACGTCCCCCTGCAGGGCACCGAACTGACCTTCACCGCGACCGTCGTTCTCGATGGGCTGAAGCCCGACGAGGTGGTCGTGCAGGTGGTGCTGGGCCGGGTCGAGTCCGGCGACACGCTGTGCGACCCCGACTACATCGATATGGCCCACACCGGCTCGGCCGAGGGCGGTGCGCAGATCTTCACCGTGTCCACCACGCTGCCGCGGGCCGGGGCGATGGGTTACACCGTCCGGGTGCTGCCGCGGCACCGACTGATGGCTGAACCCGCCGAGTTCGGGCTGGTCAGATTGGCCGCGGACGGCGGTCCGGGGGACTCCGTGGCCGCCGGTGGGGGGCACCTGTAGGTTGCCTCTGGGAGGTGTGCGGAAGTCGTGATGGTTCCAGGGGCGGTGCGCGGTACGGCGATCATGGCGGGGTTGGTCGCGATGGTGACCGCGGCCCCGGCGGTCGCTGAGCCCAATCCCGGTCCGCCGGGTCCGGTCATCATTTCCCCGAACCCCCCGAGCGTCTACACCCCGGAAACCCCGGCCACCGCCGAGCCGGCCGTTCCCGCCACCGCACCCTCCGGAGGTGCGGGTGGTCCCAGGGTCACACCCATCGCCGCCACCGATCCGGGTGTCAACGCCGCGGAGGCGGCACCCGTCGACGACGGCAAGGTGGCCTCCAGCCCGCCGCAGACCACCACGGCCCCGGACGGATGGACCTTGGAGATCTCCTCCGAGGATGAGACGCAGGTGGCGGTGGCGCCGTTGACCACCGCGATCTCGACCAGGGAATACGCCGTCGGCGGGGTGTTCAACGGATCGCTGGAGGGCCCGGGCGGCGGCACCCCCGAGGGGATCTTCGAGGTCGGCTATCAGATCGGCTGCGGTATCGACATGACCACCTCCAATGGCGTCTCGCTCACCGGCACGGCCGGTGTGAACCCGTCGATTCAGTTCATCGGGATCGACGCCGCCAGCCTCCCGATCGACGCCGTGATCCCTGGTATCGGCAGCAACTTCGCCGGCGGTATCACCGTGGGCCTCAAGCCCGGTCTGATCAACGTCGTCCCGGTGACCAAGAAGCAATACAAGGGCTCGGCGCCGTGGGTCTCGATCAGCAACTTCCGGGTCAAGATCGACGGGTGCGTGGGGGAGTCGTTCATCCGCTCCTACGCCACGCTGACCAAGTCCACCGACGAGGGCGACGCCATCCTGTCCTGGTACGGCGTCACCAAGGCGGTCTGAGAAGCGGACTGAGCCGGCTCAGGGGAAGCGCGTGTAGCAGCGCTCCTCGTCGCCGAGCACGCCGACCCGGAAGGCGTCGATGCGGGAGAACCCGGCCGGCACCGCCTCGCCGTTGACGTCCCCGGCGGCCAGGCCGTTGGTGAGCAGACCCGAGACCGCCTCGTCGATGTCCCCGGCGGTGAGCGCCACGGTGTTGCCGTCGGGCGTACTGATGTCCTTGGACAACCGGGCGGTGGCCACCCCGGTCAGGCAGGCGGTGCGCAGGCCGGCTTCGGCGTTGTCCAGGCGCACCCCGCCGTGCTCGTGCTGCAGCGCCAACATGAAGCGCGACGTCAGCGCCGAGTACGCGGTGTTGTCACCCTGTAGCGGCGGGCCCTCGTAGCCCTCCCTGGGGGTTCCCATCGCCTGCAGTTCGGGCAGGTCGACGGTGATGGTGTTGCGGGCCGGGCAGTACGACGCCGGCGGACTCGGCCGGGCGTCGGGACACGTCGAGGCCGACGCCGCGTCGAAGCTCAGCACCGGAGGGTTGCGCGGCGCGAAGACGATGGTGAGCGCGTCGACGAGAGCGCGCACGGACTCCTCGGTGACCGGCAATTCCCCGGTCTGGTCGCTGGAAAGCTCCACCGGCAGTTCGCCCCGGCGCTGCCTGATCTCCTGCATGGTGATGTTCGCGCAGGCCGCGGCCCCTTCGGTGAACCCGAACTGGAACGCCGAGATCCGTTCGAACGCCGAGCCGTGCTCGTCGCCCATGTCGTAGTAGTCCCCGCCCATCAGCGGATCGCGGAACGAGATCATCGCCGCCAGGAGGTTGTTGAGTCCCTCGCCGGTATTGAGGGTGAAGCGGGGCGACTTGCCCTCGGCCACCCAGCGCAGGTAGACCCCGGACAGACAATCGGCCTGCTGTTCGGCGACCAGGGTCGGTATGCCCCTGGGGTTCAGCGGCACCTGCTCCTGAATGGTGTGGCCGTACTCGTGGGCGAGCACCATCGTGATCGCCATGTCGCCGTAGGCGTCCCGTAGCGAGGGCATCAGTATCGTGCGGTCCCAGCCGATGGTGTCGTCCAGCTCGCAGTAGCCGGCATTGACCAGACCCTCGGTGGTCTCATCGCAGAAAGTGCCGTCATAGGCCTCCGAATCCCAGGAGAACAGCTCCTTGATCGGGACCAGCTCGTCGCCGAAGGCGTCCGGGTAGGCGAACTTCCAGAACTCCTCGAGGTCGCTGACCGACTGGCCGGCCAGCAGGTCGATCTCGCCGCCGTCGGTGTCGGTCACCTCGCGTGACTCCGCTTTGGCGTCCGGGCGCAGGCCGGTCGGGCCGTCGACGGCCTCCAGGCCGCCGACCTTGAACGGGTCGGAGAACTCGGCGACCGGGCGGCCGTCGATCGGGATTCCGCAGCCGCTGACGAGCAGCGCCGCTGCGGCCAGCAAGCAGGGGATCCGGGCTGCACGCATGGCCTCCACCATAGTTGCCGGGATCACCCGGGGCCTGGCGCGCTCAGCCGCCGCAGCGCATCCCTGACCAGGGTGGGGTCGGTGGTCGTCCAGAACGGCGGCAGCGACGCCCGCAGGTAGCCGCCGTACCGGGCGGTCGCCATCCGGGAGTCCAGGACCGCCACCACGCCGCGGTCGTCGGTACGGCGCAGCAGCCGTCCGGCGCCCTGGGCCAGCAGCAGCGCGGCGTGACTGGCGGCCACCGCCATGAACCCGTTGCCGCCGCGGGCGGCCACGGCGCGCTGCCGCGCGGTCAGCAGCGGGTCGTCCGGGCGGGGGAACGGGATGCGGTCGATGAGCACCAGCGACAGCGAGGGCCCCGGGACGTCGACGCCCTGCCACAGCGACAGGGTGCCGAACAGCGAGGTCTGCGGGTCGGCGGCGAACCGCTCGATCAGTGCGGCGGTGCCGTCCTCGCCCTGGCACAGCACCGGGGTGTCCAGCCGCTGCCGCATCGCCTCCGCCGCCGCCCGGGCCGCCCGCATCGAGGAGAACAACCCCAGGGTTCGTCCGCCGGCGGCCTCGATCAGCCCGGCGATCTCGTCGAGTTGTTCGGCCGACCCAGCTCCGTCGCGACCGGGCGGGGGCAGGTGCGCGGCTACGTAGAGGATCCCGGACTTGGCGTGGTCGAAGGGCGACCCGACGTCCAGG
>JAGQTO010000427.1 GCA_020439025.1 Mycobacterium sp.
GGTGGCCACCACCAGCGATCCCGCAGCGAGCGTCAGCGCCTGCAGGCCCGAGCCGTCGGTGCTGACCTTGTCCGACATCATGAAGTAACAGACGGCGCACAGTGCCGCGCCCAGGCCCCAGGCGACGCCCACGGGGTCGACCCGGGCGGAGTTGAAGACGTCGAGCACCAGCGTCACGCCCACCACCGCCAGCGCGACGCCGACCAGCGTCAGGACCTGTGGCCGACGCCTGGTGGTGGCCCATAACCACCCGATGACCAGCACGGGGGAGGTGTACTCCAGCAGCAACGCGACGCCCACCGACAGATGCGCGACGGCGTTGTAGTAGCAGAGCTGCGCGCCGGCGACCGGGATCAGCCCGTAGGCGAGCACGGTCCCGGCGTGTGCGCGGGCTTCGCGGAGCCAGCCTGGTCGGGCGATGGTGGCGACGACGGCGAGCACAAGTGCACCGCCGGCGAGTCGAGCGGTGACCGCGGCCGTCGGCGACCAGCCGGCCTCCATCAGCGACTTTGCGAGCGGGCCGGACATCCCGAACGCGAAAGCCGAACCGCCGGCCAGCAGCAGCCCCAGCTGGAACTGGTTCACGGGCCGGGGCTGGTTCTTCTCCAGCGTCTTCTGATCGAGCGTCGTGGACATCGGACACCCCCTCGGGTCATGAGTAAAATAGTTGACGGTCCTGACGCTACGTCCCCGGGAGGTCATGGGTCAAATGCTTTTCACGCCTGACACCGAGCTGACCCTCCGGGCCGCGGCCGTCCTGGTCAACAGCAATCGGATCGACGGTGAGCAACTCGTTGACCAGGCTGCACTCGACGAGTATCTGGATACGTACGGGTGGACGGGGCGCCGCGACCGTGATGCCGCGGAGCTGGCCGAGGTCCACGGGCTCCGAGAACGGCTCGGCCGGATCTGGGCGGTCGCCGATGACGAGGAAAGCTCCGTCGAGGAGGTCAACGCGCTGCTCGCCGAGACCCGCGCCTCGCCGTGGCTGACCAGGCATCCGGAGATGCCCGAATGGCATCTGCATCTGGCGTCCGCGCGCGATCCGCTGGCCCGGAGGATGGGGGCGGAGATGGCGATGGCGCTGGCCGATCTGATTCGCGGCGGGCAGTTGAACCGTCTGAAAACCTGTGCGGCGCCCGACTGCGAGGCGGTGCTGGTCGATCTGTCCCGCAACCGCTCGCGGATGTTCTGCGACACCGGCAATTGCGGCAACCGGCAGCATGTCGCCGCTTACCGTCGGCGCCGTTCCGTCAAGCCCCGACAGCCCTGACGGTCCTCAAAGCCCTGTGGATGGCCACGGCGGGCGGGGGCCAACCGGCCCTAACCTCGAGCCGTGAACGACAGCCCCTACCCGAACGACGGCGCCCAGACCGTGCTGGAGGTCGGGCCGCGGACCGTCCGCGTCGTGAGCGGCGGCGCAGGTGCCCGGCTGCCCCCCGCGCTGGTGGCGGCCGCCCTCGAGTGGATCGACGATCCGGTCGGGTTGTTCGAGGGTTCGCCGGTCGCCGTGGCCGACCTGTGGCGGGAGCTACTGCTGGCCGCGGTCGGCCGGCACCGCGATTCGGTGGTCGTCGTGCATCCGCCGGGCTGGCCCGAACCGCGCATCGCGCGGGTCCTGGCCGCGGCGAACACCGTCGCCGACCGGGTCGTCGCGGTCCGCTCCGGGGAATGGGTCCCGTCACGTCCCGAACCCGAACATCCTCAACTCGAGCCCGTCGGCAGGCGCCGGCGCCGGTGGCCCATGGCGATCGCGGTCGCCGGGATCGTCCTGCTCCCGGCGGCGGCCCTGCTGTGGCCCCACCCGTCACCGCCCGCGGCTCGGCCGGCGAGCCCGGTAGCGAGCAGCCTGGTGGAGGGGCGGGTGGCGGTGCGGATTCCCCGGCTCTGGTCCGTCGAGCGGATCACCGCAGGCCCGGGGTCGCGCCGCGTGCAGGTCATTTCGCCGTCTCACGCCGACGTGGCGCTGCATATCACCCAGTC
>JAGQTO010000428.1:0-788 GCA_020439025.1 Mycobacterium sp.
TCGGCCGTCAAGGGTAACTGCGGAAAGGACGCCACCACCGCGGCACTGCAGGACGTTCTGGTCGAGGTCGACCTGGGCATCGGGCAGTACGCCAAGAAACTGCGGGAACTCGGCGCGCCCGATCCGCAGTACGCCGCGCACGCCTGCTTCGATCTGTTCACCACGTTGACCAACGTGAACTTCAACGCCACCCGTTTCATGGCGCTGATCGCCGACGCGGTCAGCGTGCGCGATCGCGCGAAGGCGGCCTACGAACAGGCAGCCAAGGCTGCCGGCGTAGATCCCGAAACCCTCACCGGTCCAGCGCAGTTCGCTCCGGCTAACACCATCTCCACAGTCGTCACCCAAGCTGAGAAGGTGGGAGTGGACGCCGATCTGGACACGCTGGGCCCGGATATCGTCGGCCTGCGCAACCTCAACCTCTACGGTCTCAAAGGGGTCTGCGCCTACGCCCATCACGCCCATGCGCTGGGCTACCGCAGCGATGAAACCGACGCCGGCATCGAGGCCGGGCTGGACTTCCTGGCCGCCGGGCCCGCCGATGCCGAAGCGCTGCTGGGCCATGCCCTGGAACTGGGTGCCATCAACCTCAAGGTGATGGAGATGCTCGATGCGGCCAACGCCGGAAGCTTCGGTGACCCGGTGCCGACCGCGGTGCGGGTGACCCCGATCGCGGGCAAGGCCGTCCTGGTCTCCGGCCATGACCTGTACGACCTGGCGAAGGTTCTGGAAGCGACCGCGGGCACCGGTATCAACGTCTACACCCACGGCGAGCTGCTGCCGGCCCA
>JAGQTO010000428.1:904-1788 GCA_020439025.1 Mycobacterium sp.
CTGATCGAGCCGCAGCCCGCCTACCGCAACCGGATCTTCACCACCGGCCCGGTCGGCTGGCCGGGGATCCGGCACGTCGCCACCGAGGACCTCTCACTGGTGGTCAAGGCCGCGCAGTCGCTGCCCGGCTTCGCCGCTGACGCACGCGAGGAGACCGTCACCACCGGTTTCGCCCACGGCGCGGTGATGTCGGTGGCCGACAAAGTGATCGAGGCGGTCAAGTCCGGCGACATCAGGCGCTTCCTGCTCATCGGCGGCTGCGACGGCGCGGCCCCGGGCCGCAACTACTACACCGACGTGGCCGACCACGCCCCGGCCGACACCGTGCTGATGACGTTGGGCTGCAACAAGTATCGGTTCAACAGCCACGAATTCGGCGAGATCGGCGGTATCCCGCGGCTGCTGGACGTCGGCCAATGCAACGACAGCTACTCGGCGATCCAGATCGCCCTGGCTCTGGCCGACGCGTTCGAGTGCGGCGTCAACGACCTGCCGCTGAGCCTGTTCGTGTCCTGGTTCGAGCAGAAGGCCGCCGCCGTGCTGCTGACCCTGCTCTCGCTGGGTATCCGCAACATCCGTCTCGGCCCGACGCTGCCGGCCTTCCTGACCCCGGCGGTGGTGGACATCCTGGTGGACAAATTCGCGCTCAAGCCGATCGGGGACCCCGCCGAGGATCTGGCCGCAGCCATGGCGGGTGCCTAGATGACCGGGGCGGTCGGAACCCCGGCGGGTACGGCGGTGGGGTACGACATCACCCTGGTGACCGGCGACGGTCAGGAGTCGACGGTGGTCTGCGATGAACAGACCACCATCCTGGCCGCCGCCGAGCAGGCCGGGCTAGTGCTGAAGTCGTCCTGCCAGGCCGGCGGTTGCGGGGCCTGCTC
>JAGQTO010000015.1 GCA_020439025.1 Mycobacterium sp.
CTCTTGGTGACCATCAGCCCTCCCGCCAGCGCATCACGGAACTTCGCGGGCAGCGTCAGCCTGCCCTTGTCGTCCAGCTTGGGCGTGTAGGTGCCGAGGAACATCCCGGGCACCTCCCTGTCGAAACCGCCCCGGAGTGCCTACCACTCCGCTGCCGCCACGATACCCCACATTCCCCCACTTTGCTCCACTCTGCTACCGAAATGTAGCCCATGCCCCCCACCTCGTTCCACCGGAGATCCCACAGAGCCGTCGTGACGCTGGCCGAAGACTGCAAAACAGCAGTTGGAGAGGCAGTGGGGCAAAGTGGGGGCGGTGGGGGCGGTGCCACCCGAACCACCCGGAAGCGACCCGAAAACCGGCGCGCTGAATCGAGGATGGGGAGGTGTGTGGACGCGCTGGTTTAGAACGCGACGGATGAGAACGTGGCGGATTTAGAAAGGGGCAGCCGATCGGCTGCCCCTGCTGCTAGACGGTTTTCACTCGTCGAAGCGACGCCGGAAACGGTCCTCCATGCGACTGGTGAACGATCCTGCCCCGCGGACCTTGCGCTGCCGGACCGGCCCGGCCGGGGAACCGCCCCGGTCCTTGCCGCCGGCGACCGGCGGCCCGGTCACGGCGAAGACCACGCCGGCGAACATCACGACAAATCCGAGGACCGATAGAACGGGGAAACCCCCGATCATCGTCGCCTTGAAGGCCACACCCGCCACGAGCAGAGCCAGCCCGAGCACGAACAGCCCGACGCCCTGAAGTCGGCGGCGGGTGGACGGTGCCCGCAG
Source organism: Mycobacterium sp. (assembly GCA_020439025.1). GTDB lineage: Bacteria > Actinomycetota > Actinomycetes > Mycobacteriales > Mycobacteriaceae > Mycobacterium. Next base: position 783 of record JAGQTO010000015.1, read on the forward strand.
CGTTCCGCCGCGCACGCTGGATGCGAATTTGGGGTCCTCGGCGTAGAGAGCGCTCTCGATCTGATCGAGCATCCGCTGCTCATGATCGGAGAGTGGCATTCGTCCCTCCTTGCCGACGTGGCCGAACTAATGCTGGTGAACAGTGTTCCTCCGCCACGGCGCGAGCCGAGCGGTTACCCACATGATACGAGGTCGAGATGCCGCGTACCACCCGGTTTGACCACCTGTTTGTCCATCTGGCGTTCAACATGAGTCTAGCGCCGCCGCTCGCGGCGCCGATACCGGACGCACTGATGTCAGATCACCGTCAGGACTGACCGGGATCAGGGAGGAGCGGCTTCATAATGACGATGTAGCCGATGACAATCCAGACGGACGCGCGGTACGCGGACGCGGGAAGAAACAGAGGGGGCGATCGTGGCGGCGTTCCTGATCGACTTATCCCCCAGCGATATGCAGGTACGCCTCGGCGACGCGTTGACCGTCTACGTCGACGCGATGCGCTACCCGCGGGGCACGGAGAATCAGCGGGCTCCGATGTGGCTGGAGCACACCCGCCGGCCGGGGTGGCGCGCGGTGGCCGTCGTCGACACGACCCCACCGGGCAGCGGCCCCTCAATTATCGGCGCCCCAAGATCGGGCCCCGCGGAAGCCGCTACCGCGCCGCTGAGCCGGGACGCGCTGGTCACCGCCCCGATCCTGGGTGTGGCCTACGGCTACCGGGGCGCGCCGGACCAGTGGTGGCAACAGCAGGTGATGCGCGGCCTGCGGCACTGCGGACTCCCCCGCGATGAGATCACCCGCCTGATGGGCGACTATTTTGAGCTCACCGAACTGCACATCCACCCCGGCGCGCAGGGTCGAGGCCTCGGCGAGGCGCTTGTCCGTCGGCTACTGAACGGCCGCGACGAGCGGAACGTGCTGCTGTCGACGCCCGAGACGAAATCCGGGGACAACCGCGCCTGGCGCCTGTACCGCCGGTTGGGCTTCACCGACATCATCCGCGGCTACTGCTTCGCCGGCGATCCGCGGGAGTTCGCCATCCTGGGTCGCGCGCTGCCCCTCTGAGCGGGATCGGGTGTCGGGACACGTCTGGTGCGGCCCGCGTGGGTCCGATCTGGCACCATACCCTCGTGACCCTCGCGCCGTCACCGAACCTGTCTCGACGCACCCCACTGCGGGTGCTGGCGTTGCTGCTGCTCTTCGCAGCGCCCCTACTAACCGGGTGTCTGCGCGTGAATGCCTCGATCACCGTCTCCCCCGACGACCTGGTCTCCGGTTCGATCGTCGCGGCGGTGAAGCCCCGCAACGACGCCGACAAGGGCCCGCAATTCGACGAAAACCTGGCCTTCAGCCAGAAGGTCTCAGTGTCACCATACGAATCCGACGGCTACGTGGGATCCCAGGCCCGGTTCTCCGATCTGACCTTCGCCGAACTTCCCCAACTGGCCAACCTGAGCCGCGATGCCACCGGTGTCGACATCTCGCTGCGCAGGGCGGGCAACCTGGTGATCCTGGAGGGCCGGGTCGATCTGACCAATGTCACCGATCCGGAAGCCGAGGTGACGTTCAGTGCCTCCTTCCCAGGCGAGGTGACCTCAACCAACGGCGAGCGCATCAACACCGACTACGTCGTGTGGCAACTCAAGCCCGGAACCGTCACAACGATGAGCGCCCAGTCACGCTTCACCGACCCCAGCACCCGATCCTTCACCGCAGCCGCGCTGTGGCTGGGTCTGGCCGCCTGCCTGGTCGCCGGAATCATCGCAGCACTGGCCTATCGTGACCGCGACCGAACGTCGCCGCGGTTCACAGAGGTCGCATCGGAGGAGAGTCCGCGGGACGCGGACCCGCAGATTCAACGGGAGAAAGGGGCGCCGCACTGACCGTGCGAGCAGCAGCGCCGACAGTCGCCGAACTGGCCGGCGCCGTGACCGACCAACTCCGGGGGTACCTGGCCCACCGGCGCTCAGAGGCGGCCTATATCGGCACCGATTACGACGGACTGATCGCCGCCCTTGAGGATTTCGTGCTGCGCGGCGGCAAGCGCCTGCGGCCGGCATTCGCCTACTGGGGCTACCGGGCGGTGACCCCCGAGCCCGAGGACGAGGTCAGCGACGAAGTTCTGCGGCTGTTCTCCGCACTGGAACTGCTGCACGCGTGTGCTCTGGTGCATGACGACGTCATCGACGACTCCGCCACCCGCCGCGGCATGCCGACGGCCCATGTGTTCTTCGCCGATCTGCACCGCGACCGCGGCTGGCGCGGGTCGGCCGACCAGTTCGGCCGCTCGGCGGCGATCCTGCTGGGAGACCTGTCGCTGGTGTGGGCCGACGACGTCGTCGCGGGTGCGGCCTTGCCAGCCGACGGTCAACGGCGGGTCCGCCGGGTGTGGTCGGACATCCGCACCGAGGTGCTCGGCGGTCAATACCTCGACATTGTCGCCGAGTCCAGCGGTGCGCATTCGATCGAATCGGCGATGAACGTCAACACCTATAAGACGGCCTCCTACACCGTGTCGCGGCCGCTGCAGTTGGGGGCCGCCGCGGCGGCCGACCGCCCAGACGTCCAGCGCCTCTTCCACGAACTGGGCACCGATCTCGGGGTGGCTTTTCAGTTGCGTGACGACGTGCTCGGCGTGTTCGGTGATCCCGCCGTCACCGGAAAGCCCTCGGGGGACGATCTGCGCTCCGGAAAACGCACGGTGCTGCTCGCCGAGGCCGTCGAGCGCGCCGAGCGCTCCGACCCCGCGGCCGCGGAGTTGCTGCGATCCTCGGTCGGCACCGACCTGACCGATAGTCAAGTGCGCGAACTGTGTTCGGTCATCGAATCGGTGGGGGCCCTCGCCGCAGTCGAGCAGCACATCGGCCTGTTGACCCGGCGGGGCCTGGAGGCTCTGGAACACGCGCCCATCAACGCCCCGGCCAGAGTCGGGTTGACCGAACTCGCCGGATTGGCCGCCAACCGGTCGGCCTGACCACCGATGACCACACCGAACGCGGCGGCGCCCACTCAGACCGGCTTGAGTCGCCTGATCACTTTCGCCCGTTGCGACGAAGGCAGGCCTGCCCTGCTGGGTTTCGTCGGCGCGGCCTTGATCACCCTCGGCGGCCTGGGCGCGGGCAGCACCCGACAGCACGACCCGGTACTGGAGTCGCTGCACCTGTCCTGGCTGCGGTTCGGTCACGGCATGGTGGTCTCCAACATCGCGCTCTGGACCGGGGTGACCGTCATGCTCGCGGCGTGGCTCTGGCTGGGTCGGCGAGTGGTCGACGGCAGACCGATCAGCGAATACGTCATGATCGCGACCACCGGCTTCTGGCTCATGCCGCTACTGGTGAGCGTTCCGCTGTTCAGCCGCGACACCTATTCGTATCTGGCTCAGGGCGCCCTGCTGCGTGACGGCTTCGACCCGTACGTGGTGGGTCCGATCGAGAACCCGAACATCATCCTCGACGACGTCAGTCCGATCTGGACAACGACCACCGCCCCCTACGGCCCGGCCTTCATCCTGGTCGCGAAATTCGTCACCGCGATCGTCGGCGACCACATCGTCGCGGGAACCATGTTGTTGCGGCTGTGCATGCTGCCCGGCCTGGCGCTGTTGATCTGGGCGGCGCCGCGGGTGGCCCGCCATGTCGGTGCCGACGGTGCGGTGGCCCTGTGGATCTGCGTGCTCAACCCGTTGGTGATCATCCACCTGATGGGCGGGGTCCACAACGAGATGCTGATGGTCGGAATGATGATGACTGGCATCGCGCTGACCTTCGCCCGCCACCACGTCGCCGGGGCCGCGCTCATCGCGGTGGCGGTAGCGGTGAAGGCCACCGCGGTGCTCGCGCTGCCGTTCATGGTCTGGGTCTGGATGCGTCATCTTGCCGGAAACCGCCTCCGGGCGTTCGCCATCGCATCAGCAGGCTCGCTGGCCACACTCATCGCCGTCTTCGCGGCGCTGTCCGCCCTGGCCGGGGTCGGCCTGGGCTGGCTGACCGCGCTGGCCGGCTCGGTGAAGATCATTAACTGGCTGACCGTTCCGACCGCGGTGGCCAATCTCACCAACGCCGTCGCCGGCCTTTTCATGCCGGTGAACTTCTATTCCATTCTCGAGGTGACCCGCCTGGCGGGCATAACGATCATCCTGGTGTCACTCCCCCTGCTGTGGTGGCGATTCCGCCACGACGACCGGGAGGCCCTCCAGGGCATCGCGTGGGCCATGCTGGTGGTGGTGCTGTTCGTACCGGCGGCGTTGCCGTGGTACTACACGTGGCCGTTGGCCGTGGTGTCGGCGCTGGCCCAGTCACAGCGGGCGATCGCGCTGATCGCCGGTTTCTCGACCTGGATCATGGTGATCTTCAAGCCGGACGGCTCGCACGGCATGTACTCCTGGGTGCACGTTCTGCTGGCCACGGCATGCGGGCTGGCCGCCTGGTATTCGCTGCAGCGTGCGGACTCGTGGCGGGCCCCGACAACCCGGGCCCCGGTCAATGGGCCCCGTTCAATGGGCCCCAGTGAAGGGACGCTGTGAAGGGACGCGGTGACGGGTAGCGGTGACGGGTAGCGCTCAGTAGGCCATTGCCTGGGCCCGTCGGAGCACCTCGCGGGCCTGGTGGGTCTGCAGCGCGTCGACGGGGCGCGCGTTGGGCATCGGTTCGCGCACCCCATCCCGAACCACGGTGAGCGACGGGTCCGCGGTGAACAACCAGCGCAGGATCTCGCTGTCGCGGTAACCGCCGTCCCGCAGCACCGCCAGAAGGCCCGGCAGCGCCTTGACCATCCGGCCGGATTCGGTGAAGAACGCCCGGGGTATGACCGGGACGCCCTTGCGCCGTACTGCCAGCAGATGCCCCTCCCGCAGGTGCTGGTGCACCCGGGTCACCGGAATCTCCAGCAACTCCGCAACAGCAGGCAGGTCATAGACCGGTTCTTGCGCATCGAGGACGTCTTCACCGGCCGGGATGGTGCTCACGACCGCCAGTGTAGGGACTGTGCGGGAGGCGCAGCGTGGGGACTGACTGCGGGACACGCCGCCGCCATCGGCGAACCGGCAGTCCGGGCGGGCGCCGCCACCGCCCTAAGATGAGGCGGTGACGTCGGACCCCCTCGTCGGCGTGTTGCTCGACGGCCGGTACCGCGTCGAGGCCCCGATCGCCACCGGCGGTATGTCCACGGTGTACCGCGGTCTCGATGCCCGGCTCGACCGTCCGGTCGCGCTGAAGGTGATGGATGCGCGCTACGCCCGCGATCAGCAGTTCCTCACCCGATTCCAGCGCGAGGCGCGGTCCATCGCCCGGCTGAGGCACCCCGGCCTTGTCGCCATCCACGACCAAGGGAACGATGCGACCCGCCCATTCCTGGTGATGGAACTCGTCGAGGGCGGGACGCTGCGAGAACTGCTGCGGGAACGCGGTCCGATGCCGCCGCACGCGGTGGCGGCGGTGCTGCGCCCAGTGCTCGGCGGACTGGGAGTGGCCCACCGGGCCGGTCTGGTACACCGTGACATCAAGCCGGAGAACGTGCTGATCTCCGATGACGGAGAAGTCAAACTGGCCGACTTCGGCTTGGTCCGGGCCATCGCCGACGCCGGGATCACCTCCACCAGCGTCATCCTCGGCACGGCCGCCTACCTGTCCCCAGAACAGGTGCTGGGCAGGTCCACCGGACCCCGCAGCGACGTCTATTCCGCCGGTGTCATGACATTCGAACTTCTCACCGGCCGAACGCCGTTCACCGGGGACAACCCCCTGGCGGTAGCAAATCAGCGCCTGGACCTCGACGTTCCGCCACCCGGCTCGCTGATCGACGGGGTGCCACCGCAGTTCGACGCCTTCGTCGCGCGCGCGACGGCCCGCGACCCGGAGAACCGATTCCCGGATGCCTCGGCCATGGCCGCCGAACTCGATGAGATCGCCTCGGAACTCGGCCTGCCGCAGTTCCGGGTCCCGGCACCGCACAACTCGGCCCAGCACGCCGCCGCCACCGCCCAACATCCCCGGGGCAAGGACCACGGTGCCGCGATGCCCGGGGCGGGCGCACCCGCGAAGACCCGTCAGTTCACGCCCGGGATGCAGACGAACCAACCCCCTCCAGCCGCCGACCTCTCACCGGAGGATCCGGAGAAGCCCTCGGACGACCTTCCGGCTCCGGCACGGCAATTCGCCGGTATCGACCTCGACGAGTTCGGCTGGGCAAGGCAGCGCGCACGACGGGCGGTGGTGTTGTGGACACTGGTGGTGCTGGTTCTCACCGCGGCGGTCGCCGGCGCGGCGTGGAGCCTCGGACTCAATCTGCCCGGCTTGATCGGGCGGTAAGACCCCACGGAGGGCACCCCCCACCGGCGAGCAGACGTGAACGACCCCGACACGCCGGATGAAATGGGGAACTTTGCGTCTGCTCGGCGGAAGGGCGGTCAGTCGCGCAGCATCTCGGCGACCAGGAAGGCCAATTCCAGGCTCTGCTGGGTGTTCAGCCGCGGGTCGCAGGCGGTCTCATAGCGACCGGACAGGTCTGTATCGGAGATGTCCTGGGCGCCGCCGAGGCACTCGGTGACGTTCTCGCCGGTGATCTCGACGTGGATTCCGCCCGGGTGGGTGCCCAGCGCCCGGTGTACTTCGAAGAAGCCCTGCACCTCGTCCACGATCCGGTCGAAGTGCCGCGTCTTGTATCCGGTTGAGGACTCGTGGGTGTTGCCGTGCATCGGGTCGCACTGCCAGATCACCTGATGGCCGGTGGCCTGCACCTTCTCGATGATCGGGGGCAGCAGATCGCGCACCTTGTGGTTGCCCAGCCGGCTGACCAGCGTCAGCCGTCCCGGCTTGTTGTGCGGGTCCAGGCGCTCGACGTACTCGACGGCCAGTTCCGGCGTCATCGTCGGCCCGATCTTCACCCCGATCGGGTTGGCGACGACCTCGGCGAAGGCGATATGGGCGCCATCGAGTTGGCGGGTGCGCTCACCGATCCAGATGTAGTGGGCGGAAAGGTCATAGAGTCGGGGCTCGCCGAAATCCTCGGACAGCCGCAGCATCGCGCGTTCGTAGTCGAGCACCAGCGCCTCGTGGCTGGCGTAGATTTCCGCGGTGTCCAGATTCCGGTCGTTGACCCCGCAGGCGGCCATGAACCGCATGCCCCGGTCGATCTCGGAGGCCAGCGCCTCGTAGCGCGCCCCGGCCGGTGAGGTCCGCACGAATTCGCGGTTCCAGTCGTGCACCAGATGCAGCGAGGCCAGCCCGGAGGCGGTGAGTGCGCGCACCAGATTCATCGCCGCGCTGGCGTTGGCATAGGCACGGACCAGTCGTGACGGATCGTGTTCCCGCACCGATTCCTGCGGGGCGAATCCGTTGACCATGTCGCCGCGGTAGGACTTCAGGCCCAGCGCGTCGGTGTCGGAGGAGCGCGGCTTGGCGTACTGACCCGCGATGCGGGCGACCTTGACCACCGGAAGGCTGGCGCCGTAGGTCAGCACCACCGCCATCTGCAGCAACGTGCGGATATTGGCACGGATGTGCGGTTCGGTGTTGTCGGCGAAGGTCTCGGCGCAGTCGCCGCCCTGGAGCATGAAGGCCTCCCCGCGGGCCACCGCGGCGAGTTGGTCGGCAAGCCGCTCGATTTCCGAGGCGACCGTGACCGGCGGGACGCTTTCCAGCACCTTCCGCATGGCCTTAGCCTGGGCGGGATCCCAGCTCGGCTGCTGGGCTGCCGGCTTGGCCAGCGCCGCGTCCAGCCGGTCTCGCAAGTCGGTCGGCAGCGGCGGCAGCGCCGGCAGCTGATCGATCGGTACGTCGACGGTCCAGTTCACCCGACCATGGTAACCGGGTCTATCCAGCCGGATGACCACCGGAGAGGTGGCCTACCTGCGGCGAAGCTCCCGGCGCGCGATCGCGGTCCCCCACCATCAGTTCAAAGCGGCGCCGGTTGTGCCGGGCGTCGACCAGTGCGTCATGGGTGTCGGGTGGGCGCGGGGGCATCCGCGGACACCCGTGGTCCTCCCACAGTTGACGAAGCTCCCGGGTGAAACGGGGAATCTGCGGCGGCAACGCGGTCATCGGCCCCCACAGCTGGCACAGGGCCACGTGGTCGTACGCACCCACCCAGGCCCAGAGTTCGATCGGCTCGTCGCCGTCGATACCGAGGAAGTCCTCCAGGCCCTCCCTGATCTCCCGGCGGGACCGCCACAGCTTAGACGCCGGTGGCGGCAGTTTGGGCAGCACATGGGTGCGTACCCACCGGCCGGCCGACTCCGGGTCGAACTCGGTGGAGACCGCGTAGAACTCGCGGCCGTCCTCGCTGACCACGCCGATGGAGATGAGGTCGATGATGCGTCCGTTGTCGATGAACTCGGTGTCGTAGAAGTACCGCACTGCCGCCGCTACCTTCCCGTTCCTGCAGGCACCGGGGTGGCCGGAGGCTGCCCCGGCGCCGGCGCCGCGTGGATCTGGCGGTCGAGTTCGGCGTCGACCTCGGTGTCACTGGGAAAGCGCGGCTCGCCGGCGACGACATGCTGCAGCCACAGGTTGGCCTGCACGAAGGGCCGGCGAAGGTAGCGCTCACGCTCAAGCGAGCGACGCATCTTGCGGGGTTTGTCCTGGTAGTGCCACCGGGCCCACGGAGCATGCGGGCGCGCCAACCGAATGGCCCCGACAAACAGCAATGGGGTGAAGAACAAGCCCAGCAGACCGGTCCACAACTTGCCCTTGAGCAGCACCAGGACTGCCAGGGCCAGGTTGAGCAGGGCCAGCAGCAGCACGGTGGCGCGGGCGGCGGTCGAGTCGGCGTCGCGCCAGATGCCGACCTCGAACAGCGACAGCGGGTTGAAGCCCAGCACCATCAAGCCCGACACCGCCACCGCGACGAAGACCGCATCGACCGAGGTGCGACCGTCGGCGGACCAATACACGTCCTGTAGGTGCAGGATGAGGGCGAACTCGTCGAGCACCAGTGCCGCGCCGATGCCGAAGACGACGGCTGCCGCGGTGAACTGGTGAATGGTGCCGTCGGTGGCCATGGTGACCATGGCCACCCCCGAGATCAGCACCAAAATCACCCCGAAAACGGCGTGGTGGATATGCAGTCCACCGCTTCCGGAGATGTTGTGCGGCTGCCACCACCTCCTCGGCCCGGTCCGGTCGGCGGTCGCGCGGATGTAGCGGGTGATCGTGCGGGTGATGAAAAAGGTCAGGATGAACGCGATCAGGCACCACATCAGCGGCTCCCGCCCGGGAGCGACGAAATCGAGGCTCACGTCGAAGCGGACGGCCGGGTGCGCGAGGGCTGGCACGACTGCAAAACTTACGCCCATCCCGATCCGGGCGTTACCGCCGGATACTCTGGTGGGGAAATGAGCAGGTTGCGGTCGCCCGGGTGGGGCAGTCTCTCCGGGCGCGGCGGATCGGACCGTTCGCGGCTCGTCCTCTGGCGGCTGGCCCAGGTGATCATCGTCCTCGCCGTGGCGCATGCCTGCTGGCGGCTGTTCGGTCACATCCCCTACCGCATCGACGCCGACGTCTACCGGATGGGCGGCGAGGCCTGGCTGGACGGCAGACCGCTGTATGCCGACGGGGCCGTCTTCCCCACCCGGGGCGGCCTGGACCTGCCCTTCACCTATCCCCCACTGGCCGCCATCATGTTCGGCCCGCTGGCACTGGTGTCACTGCCGGTGGCCAGTGTGGCCATCACCGCGACCACCTGTGTGCTGCTGGTGGTGTCCATCTGGATCGTGCTGGCCCGGCTTGAGGTCGCCCAGAGTTGGCGGGTCGGCGGCGAAGCTCCGTGGCTGCGGCGGTGCTGGCTGGCCACCGGCATCGTCGCGGCGTCGGTGATCTGGTTCGAGCCGGTCCGCGCCAACATTTCCTTCGGCCAGATCAACGTCGTCCTGATGACCCTGGTGATCGCCGACTGCGTCCCGCGACGCACCCCATGGCCGCGCGGTCTGCTGCTGGGCGTGGCGATCGCACTGAAGCTGACCCCGGCGGTATTCCTGCTGTTCTTCCTGCTGCGCCGCGACCTCCGCGCGGTGCTGACCGCCCTGGTGTCCTTCGCGGCCGCCACCCTGCTCGGGTTCGCGCTGGCCTGGCAGGACTCCAGGGAATATTGGACGACAACACTGCGCGACACCGATCGGATCGGCAGCGCCAGCCTGAACACCAACCAGAACGCCGCCGGAGCGCTGGCCCGATTGAGCTTGGGCGAGACGGCCCACTTCGTGTTGTGGACTACGGCCTGTCTGGCCGTTCTCACGCTGACGGTGTGGGCGGTGCGCCGGGTGCTGGCCGCCGGAGAGCCGGTGCTGGGGCTGATGTGTGTGGCGTTGTTCGGGCTGGTCGTCTCGCCGGTGTCGTGGTCACACCACTGGGTGTGGGCCCTGCCGACGATCCTGGTGACCGCCGTTCTGGCTTACCGGCGCCGATCGGCAGCGCTCGGGGCCGTCAGCGCGGCCGGAACCGTGCTGATGGTGTGGTGGTCCCCGATCGCCTTACTGCCCGAACACCGTGAGGCCGACGCATCATGGTGGCGTCAGCTGCTCGGGATGTCCTATGTGTGGTGGGCCCTGGCGGTGATCCTGGTCGCGGGGCTGACCGTAACGGCGCCGACGGCTAGCCCGCGGCGGTCTCCGGCATCCGAGCCGCAGGCTGACCTGGTGCGCCCGGCTTGACCTCCGCACCATCCGGCCCGGTCTTCTTGAGGGTCGCCGCGTAGATGTCGACGTACTCCTGACCGGACAGTTCCATCAGCTCGTACATCACCTCGTCGATGACGGCCCGTTCGATGAAACGGTTGCCCGCCATGCCTTCGAACCGGGAGAAGTCCATCGGCTTGCCGAACCGGACCGTCACCCGGCCGAACCGCCACATCTTCGATCCCGGCGGGTTGACGACGTCGGTTCCGATCATCGCCACCGGGATCACCGGTACGCCGCTCTCCAGCGCCAAACGGGCCAGCCCGCTCTTGCCCTTGTAGAGCCTGCCGTCCGGGGACCGCGTCCCCTCCGGGTACATGCCGAGCAGTTTGCCGTCGCCGAGAATGCGCTGGGCGGTGTCGAGGGCGGCCTGGGCGGAGTCCGCGTTGGTGCGGTCGATCGGGACCTGGCCGGCGACCGTGTAGAACCACTTGGTCATCCGCCCCTTGATGCCCGTCCCACTGAAGTACTCGGCCTTGGCCAGGAAGGTGATGCGACGACGCACCACCAGTGGGAGGAAGAAACTGTCCGCCACCGCGAGGTGGTTACTGGCCAGGATCGCCGGCCCGGACTGCGGAACATGTTCCAGGCCTTCGACTTTCGGCCGGCCAAGGACGGACAGCAGCGGGCCCATGAAGATGTACTTGAACAACCAGTACCACATAGACCCTCCCTCGCCGGCTCACGCGTGGGCGTTCGCTCTGGCTAACTGTACCCAGCCTCCGATTACGCCAACCACATGACCAGTGCGGTTCACGGTCAATCCTCAGGCGCGATCAGAGTCGGTCCCGGTCAGGGTTGAGCTGGGCCGGTTTCGGGTTCCACGACTATCGGGATGTCGTGGTAGCGGCCGTTACCGGTCGGCGGCGCCGCCCCAGGGGGCGGCGGGGCCTGCTCGCCGTCGGCCGGTGGGGGCGGCGGCGCGGCGGCCTGCGGGTCGGCGGCCATGGCGCGCAACAAGCTCATCAGCGCCACGCTGTGTTCGGCAACCACGTTCAGCAACGGGTGCTGCTCGCCGCTGATCAGTGCCGCCAGCGCACAGACCGGACACCACACCTGCTGGCACCGCCCCGGGCCGCGCAGCGTCTCGGAGGCCATGGTGGCTGCCGACCGGACCGCCGGGTCGAGGCGATCGAGGATCGCCTGGGCCAGCTGGCGCAACTCGGGGCCGATATCAGGATGGCCGCTCATTTCGGCCACACCTGCGGGTCCGGCCGGAATCGGACCGTGAGTTGGCTACCGCGCAACGCGGCACCGGTCACGATGCATCGGCGCAGCACCGAGGCGAGCCGAACCCGCCGCCGCAGACTTCCGACACTGATGATCAGGTCGTCGCCGGCCCGGCCGAGGCTCAGGGCGCCCATGTCGAGTGGGGGCAACTCCAGGCGCATCCGGTAGACGGCGTCCACCCCGGAACCCGACTCGCGATCGACGACGGGCCGCAGCGGCCCGGGCGGAGCGGAGCCGTCGCGTCGGCGCGCCTCGTCGAGAAGCTGCCCCAGGGCCTTGGGGCCGATGGGCTCACCCGCCAGATGGGGCGTCAGCACCAACTGCGGACTCCCGGCGGCGGCGGCAAGCTCCTCGAGGACCGACTGCTGTTCGGCGATCCGGGCCGAGTACCAGTCGAACGCCGGATGCTCCGGCAGATTGCGGTACTCGAACGAATCGTCCTGGAAAAGAACCTGATTGACGATCACTTCGTTGACCCGCACACCCATCACCGCCAGCGACCCCAGCGCCCGGACGGTCTCGGCCGCCACCACCCGTTCCGGGGTCAGCACCAGATGCGCCCCCACTCCCGCACCGGCGAGCAGAGCCGACAGTCGCTCCGCGGTGGCGTGTGCCACCTCCACCAGCCCTACCATGGCCGCCGTCCGGGCGTCGTCCGCACCCGCCGACAGTCGCCGGTGCCGGGGCCAGGAGCGCTCGACGTAGAGCGCGAACGCCGCCGGCAGGGTGAGCATCCGCAGAGCGTCCGCGGTCGAGGCGCAATCGACCACCACGTAGTCCCACCGGCCGGACTCCGCAAGGTCGGCCACCTCGCGGAGGCCGAGGAGCTCCTGGAGCCCCGGCACGGCGGAGAGCTCCTCCGGCGCAAAGCAGTCCAGGTCGGATTCAGGGAAACGCGCGGCCAGCACCGGGCCGGCCGAGCGCCAGGCCGACTCCAGCAGGGCCATGGTGTCCAGGGCCATGGCATCCAGATGCCCGCCGCCGGTATCCGGGCCCCGTTCCTCGGTGAGGATGCGCACCGGCTCACCGCCCGCACCGGGCTCGACCGGCACGCCGAGGACGTCACCCACTGAATGAGCCTGGTCGGTGGAAATCACCAGCACCGCCTGGCCGTCCATCGCGGCCCGGACCGCGGTGGCGGCGGCCAGCGTCGACTTGCCGACTCCGCCCTTGCCGACGAAGAAACCGAGCCGCGCCGCCTGGACCGGGATGTCACCGACCGTCATGGCCACCCTCGACCCGTCTCCTGAGATCCTCCAGCGCGGTCTCGGTCAGCCGGCGTTCGGCTTTGCGCTTGAGCAGCCCGATCATCGGAACCACGACGTCGACCGCCAGCTCGTAGGTGACGTCGGTCCCGGAACCGCTCGGCCTCAAGGTGTATGCCCCTTCGAGCGCCTTGAGCAAGTTGCTCGACACCAGCGACCAGCGGACCGACCCGCGATCGGGCGGCCAGTCGTATCTGAGCACCATGGTGTCGCGCAGCACCGCGGCCTCCAACACCAGCCGGGCAACCGTGGGGTAGCCCTCGGCGTCGGACTCCAAGACCTCGGCCTGGGTGTACTCCGACACCCACTCCGGATAGGAGCCGATATCGGCGATGACACCCATCACGGTGCGGGGATCCGCACCGATATGGATGGTCTGCGCCGTCTTGTCCGCCACTGTTACCGATTGCCCATCACTCCACGCCCCCAGGTACTTCCGGAGATAAACCGTACCTTCCCACAGCGGGGGAAACCCGGCATCAAGCCGTGGGCGCAACACCCACCGGCCGGGCGGACTCCAAGGTGTTCTTGACCTCGAAAGCCATCCGCTTGCCAGCCACCCTGCGGCGGTAGGTCATCGCCGGCACGTCCATTTTCGCCAGCTGCCAGCCCGCCGCCCCGGCGGGTTCGGCGTGCAGGTAGTAGTGCAGGACCACCCCGTCGAGCACCGGTTCGAGCCAGATCTCCATGGTGCCGGTCAACGGACCGGTGACCGTCCAGCGCACGCCCTTCTCGGCCCGGTCCTCCACGACCTCCAGCAGCAGGTCGGGAAACCATCGCCGCCAACCGGCGCGGTCCCCCACGGCCCGCCCCACCGCGGCGGGACTGGCGGCGACGAAGGTCTCGTCGGCGACCTGAATAGTGCTCACGCCCATCAGCTTCACATACCGGCCGAAGGCACCCTCAAGAGGTCGGCCAGGCGCGCGGTATGGGTGTCCCAGTCCCAGTCCCTGCGGATCCACCGCCGGCCGGCCTCGCCCATCGCGCGGGCCGCCGCCGGGTCGGCCAGCAGCCCGGTGATCGCGGAGACGATCTCCTCATGCGAGCGGCCGTCGACCACCCGGCCGGTCTCACCGTCGCGAACCGTCTCCGGCGCGCCACCGGAGTCTCCGGCGACCACCGCGACCCCGGTGGCGGAGGCTTCCAGGAAGACGATGCCCAGCCCCTCGACGTCCAGCCCCGCGCCCCGGGTCCGACACGGCATCGCGAAGACGTCGGCCATCGCGTAGTGGGCGGCCAGCTCGGCCGCGGGCACCCCGCCGGTGAACACCACGTCGGACTCCACTCCGTGGTCCTTGGCCAGCCGGTGCAGTTTTCCCGCATAAGGCCCGCCTCCGACGACGACCAGCGCCGCGCCGTCCACCCGGCGCCGGATGTCCGGCAGCGCCCGGATGAGCATGTCCTGGCCTTTGCGGGGCACCAGTCGTGAGATACAGACCACCACCGGCCTATCCCCCAGCTGGTAGCGGGTGCGCAACTCAGCGCGGGCTGCCGGATCGGGTGCGAAACGGCCGACGTCCACGCCCGGCGGCAGATGTTCCAACCGGGCGCGCGGACCGAACGCGGAGGCGAACCGCCCGCGGGTGTAGCGACTGACATAGGTGATGACGTCCGCGCTGTCGCCGATGCGGCGCAGCGCCGACCGGGCACCGGGCAGCATCGACCAGCCGACCTCATGACCGTGGGTGCTGGCCAGCACCCGCCGGGCACCGGCGCCCCGGGCCCGGGCGGCCAGCAGTGCCAGCGGGGCGGCCGCGCCGAACCACACCGTCTCGATGTCGTGCTGGCGAATCAGCCGGCGCATCCGGCGGTCGACCGCGGGCTCGGGGACCATCAGCGTTCCGGGATGGCGCACCACCTCGAAGGCCGCGCGGCGATCGTAATCCTCAGCCCCTTTCCACCGCGGCGCGTAGACCGTCAGCTGGTGATCCCCGGTGCGGGCAAGCCGATTGACGAACTGCTCGAGGTAGGACTGGATGCCACCGCGGCGAGGTGGAAAATCGTTGGTTACCAGCAGAATCCGGGTCATCGACCCCTGAGGGTACCGGTGGGTGCGGAGGATTTTTCGTCCAACCACGCCGCCCATCTGCCGGACACCTCGACAAGATCCTCGCCCAGCGCGTCATGGACCGATTCCCGTAGGTCACCGTGGCCCGGCCCGCAGGCCTGCCCGTAAAGCCGGCGCAGCCCATCGTCCCCGTAGGTGTCGGCGACGAAACGCGCGAACCACCAGGCGCGGTCGTAGCCGGCTGCGCGATCCGGCCCGGGGATGTCCAGGTCGGCGTCCGAGGGCAGCGCGGTCGAGGAACCGGCGTCCGGCGGGAGCGCGCTCGGCGCACGGGCCACGAAATCGGCGACACCCTCGGTGAGCCAGCGCGGAGCGTCCACCGCGGTGTCGGCGCGGGCGGCCAGATGGAAAAGCTCGTGGGTCAACACGATCCGCAACGCGGAATCGCTCATGGCGGCCGCCCCGGGGGCCAGCACGATCCGCTGCCCCGACACCCGCCGGTGAACCGGGTCGACCCCTCCGGCCACCGCCACCGCCGCGATATCAGCCCATTCGCCGCTCGGATCCAGGCCCGCCTCTGCCACGAACTGTTCCGGTGCGCCGGTGGCCACGACGACGATCTCCCGCGTCCAGTCCGTACCCCAGAAACGCTCAACCGCACCGACTGCGTCGGGCATCTCGGCGCGCACCCGGTTCAGCAGGGGGTCGGCGCGGGTCCCCGCGAGGTTGACCACACGGACTTCCCAGCCCGGCGAAGATGCCGTCGGAGAGAGTGCCGCGATCACGATCAAGGCGAGCACCGACTGCACGACAAGCAGCCCCGCCAGCAGAATCCTCGGCAGGCGGCTGCGCCGACCAGCGTCGGACGTCTCAGTACCGTCAGACGTCTCAGTACCGTCGCACGTTGTAGATCGGCGCGCTGTGGACCGATTCCACCCGGACCGGGATGCCGTAGGTGGAGGCATGCACCATCAGGCCGTCCCCGATGTAGATGCCGACGTGGGAGGCGTCGGAGTACTGGGTGACGACGTCACCGGGCTGCATCTGGTCGACGGACACCGGCTGGCCGCCCGCGGCCAGCGCATAGCTGGAGTGCGGTAGGAAAACACCCGCCCGCTGGAACGACCACATCACCAGCCCGGAGCAGTCGAAACCACCCGGTGCGCCGCCGCCCCAGACATAGGGATCGCCCAATCGGCTCAGGGCCGCCTGCACCGCGACCGCACCGGCGCCACTGCCGCCGCCACCGGGGAACGGCACAGCGGCCAGCGCCGCGATGTCGCTGGAAGGCGCCGCTTCGGGCGCCGGCGCGGCGGGGGCCGCCGGGCCGGGGGCTGCGAGCACGGCCTGCTGAATCGGCGTGAGCATGGCGTAGCGCGCCTTCACCGCAGCGATCTGCACCTGCAATTCCGACTGCTGACGCTGCAGGTCGGCCCGCACGGCGGCCGCCTCATCGGCGGCTGTCTTTGCCTCCACCGCGGACTGAGCCGATGCCGCCTCGATCTCCACAGCCTCCACCCTGGCCCGCTGGAAACCCTTCATCTGCAAAGACATCTCGGTCGCCATCACCCGTTGCACGGCCATCTTGTCGATCAGACCCTGCGGGGAGGCCGCGGTCAGGATCGCATTGAGGCCATCGGTGCGACCGCCCATGTAGACCGACGCGGCGAGTTTATCCACGGCGAGCTGATAGCCGGAGAGCTGCGCGGTGGCGGCATCCAAAGCGGCGATGTCGGCGGCATGCCTGTTATCGGCCTCGGCCTGCAGCCGCAGCTTCTCGTCCAGGTCGAGTTGCGCGGAGTGCATGGACTCGGTCAGCTGCTCAGCTTGTCGGGAGAGTTCGCTGAGCTGGGCCAGCGCGTCCTCAGCCGGATCGGCGAAGGCTGCGGTGGTCAATACCCCGGTCATCATCATCACGCCGGCGAGCACGCCCACCAGAGGCTTCCGAGCAATAAATCCACAACGAGACGTGCGGTCAAAATTCAAGATTTCGCATCCTTCTGACTGCTGCCGACTCAACCCGTCGATCTGCTTTCGATATGCCCAAGGTCTCGGATAGGTTACGAAACGGCATCGGCTTTGTCCAACGTTACTTCCGCGGAGTGAAAGTAACGTATGCCACTCCAATCCCACCAGCCCCGCTGGTTTGGGCTTGCACAGCCTACCCGGCCAGATCGGTCTCGCCGTTCCGGCGGATGGGTACGAGTCTCAATCTGGGCGCCAGCCCCACCTCAGCCAACACCTCGAGGGCCGCACGCTCGTCACACAGCAATGTCTCGGGAACTCCCAACAGCACGCTGACGACACAATCTCGACATCCCGGCCCACGAACGGCGCACTCATCGCAGTCGATGACCACCGGCTCGGCCGGCTCTCCATTGGGGTGTGGCATGTCGGGTCTCCTTAGTACTGCGCTGTCGGGACGTGGGGCTGAGCCGAACCATAGGAGAGGCCACCGACAACTTCGCCGCGCGTGGCGACCCCACGATGTCGGTGGTGGTGCCTAACGTCGGTCATCGTGACGCCTCGCAGCACAGACCCACGGTTGAGCGAGCCGCAGTTGAGCCCACAATTGAGCTTCGCCTTCACCGACGGCCCAGCCGGGGCCGACGCGGTCGAAGTATCGCTGCGCGAGACCACTTTCGTCGTCGTCGACCTCGAGACCACCGGCGGGAGAGCCAGACCCGGAGCCGACGGTACCGCCGATGCGATCACCGAGATCGGGGCCGTCAAGATCCGCGGCGGAGAGGTCCTCGGGGAGTTCGCCACCCTGATAGACCCGGGTCGCGACATCCCACCGAAGGTCGTCGAACTCACCGGCATCACCAGCGCCATGGTGCGGGACGCCCCACCGATCTCGGCGGTGCTGCCGATGTTCCTGGAATTCGCCCACGGGGCGGTGCTGGTCGCCCATAACGCCGGATTCGACATCGGCTTCCTGCGGGCCGCCGCCCAGCAGTGCGCCATCCCGTGGCCGGCGCCGCCGGTGCTGTGCACGGTGCGACTGGCGCGCCGGGTGCTCAGCCGCCAGGAGGCTCCCAGCGTCCGACTCTCCGCCCTGGCCAAGCTCGTCGGAACCGCCACCGAGCCCACCCACCGCGCCCTGGACGACGCCCGTGCCACGGTGGACGTGCTGCATGCCCTCATCGCGCGGGTGGGTAATCAGGGGGTGCGCACCTATGGCGACCTGAGGGCGTATCTGCCCAACGTCAGCAATGCCCAGCGAAGCAAGCGTGCGTTGGCACAGCGGCTGCCGCACCGTCCAGGTGTCTACCTCTTCCGCGGCCCGTCAGCCGAAGTCCTCTATATAGGCACAGCCGGCGACCTGCACCGCCGGGTCGGCCAGTACTTCACCGGGGCCGACCCCCGGGGGCGCATCAAGGAGATGGTGGCCCTGGCCACCGCCGTAGATCATGTCGAGTGCGCCCACCCACTGGAGGCCGGCGTGCGCGAACTGCGCCTGCTCGCCGCGCATGCGCCGCCCTACAACCGCCGCTCGCGATTTCCGCACCGGTGGTGGTGGGTGATCTTGACCGACGAACCCTTCCCGCGGCTCTCCGTCGTGCGTGAACCGGCCCTGCAGCGGGCGGTCGGCCCGTTCCGGTCCAGGGCGGACGCCGTGGAGACCGCCGAGTTGATCGCGCGGTTCACTGGAGTGCGAACCTGTACCAAGCGGATCGGCCGCAACGGCGAGCACGGACCCGCCTGCCCGCCGCGCGAGGTCTCCCCCTGCCCTGCGGCGCCCGGGCTGACCGCGTCGCAGTACGCCGCGGCACCGAGACGGGCTGCCGACCTGATCGACGGGCTGGACAACGCCGCCCTCAACGCCGCGGTGATGCGGATCAGCGAACTGGCCGGGCGGGCGCGCTATGAAAGCGCAGGCCGGTTGCGCGACCAGACCGCCGCCGCGGTCGAAACACTCTGGCGGGGCCAGCGGCTGCGCTCCCTTGCCGCGGTAGAGGAAGTGGTGGCCGCCGCCCCCGACGGCGCCGGCGGCTGGCACCTGGCGGTGCTGCGGCACGGACAGTTGGCGTCGGCCGGCTGCGCTCGGCGGGGCGTGCCGCCGATGCCGGTGGTCGAAGCCCTGTGCAGCGCTGCCCAGGTCGTGCTGCCCCGCCCCGCCCCGCTGGGCGGAGCGCTGGTCGAGGAGGTCTCGCTGGTAGCCCGCTGGCTCGAGGGCCCCGGCGTGCGGATCGTCCGCTCCAGCTGCGGCCTCGCATCGCCGCTGAATTCTGCCGGTCCGTGGCTCGGCTGGGCGGCTACGGCGCGATCCGCCCGCTACGCCGCCTCAGAGCTGCTCCGCCCCGCGGATTCACAGTTCTCGCGTGAATCGGACCCAGCGCTCCAGGAGTCGCTCCGCGGCGCCGGAGTCGATGGCCTCGGTGGCGCGGGCCAACCCATCCTCCCAGGACGGCAGCCATTCGGCGTGGCTGGATAGTCCAGTGCGGGCCACCATCGCCCCCGCCGCATTGAGCACCACGGCGTCGCGCACGGCCCCCTTGGCGCCGGCGAACACCGCTCGTGCCTCCGCGGCGTTGGTTTCGGCGTCCCCGCCGACAAGCTCCTCGATCCTGGCGCGGGGAAACCCGAAGCCCATCGGATCGAAGGTGAGCGTGTCGACGGTCCCGGCCTGCACCCGCCAGATCGTGCTGGTCGTGGTCGTGGTCAGTTCGTCGAGCCCGTCATCCCCGTGCACCACCAGAACGCTGGCCCCCCGAGCGGCGAAGACCCCGGCCATCACCTCGGCCAGCTCACCGAAGGCGCAACCGATAAGCCCGGCCCGCGGCGCCGCCGGATTGGTGAGTGGCCCCAGCAGGTTGAACACCGTCGGCACACCGATCTCCCGGCGCGGCGGCCCGGCATACTTATATGAGGGATGGAACACCGGCGCGAAACAGAAGCCGATTCCCACCTCTGCCACGCAGCGGGCCACTTCCGCGGGGCCGAGGTCGATCCGTAGACCCAACGCCTCGAGCATGTCGGCCCCGCCACTGCGCGATGACGCCGCGCGATTGCCGTGTTTCACTACCGGAACGCCCGCCGCGGCGACGACCACGGACGCCATGGTGGAGAGGTTCACGGTGTTGGAGCGATCTCCCCCGGTGCCGACGATATCGACGGTGTCGTTGCCGATGACGTCGGTGGGGACCCGCTGCGCATAGGCCAGCATCGTGTCGGCGAGTTCCCGGACTTCCGCGGCGGTCGGACGCTTCATCTTCATCGACACGCCGAAGGCGGCGATCTGCGCGGGCGTCGCGGCCCCGGCCATGATCTGGTCCATCGCCCAGGCCGCTTCCCCGGGCGCCAGCGCCGATCCGGTCGTCAAACGGCCCAGGACCTGCGGCCATGAGGAGATCGGGGCACTGGCGGAGGGCTGCTGCGGTGGAATCGTCACCGGCAGATCGTCGCATGCGGGACCGCGCACACCCGGGCCGGGAATGGG
>JAGQTO010000429.1:0-451 GCA_020439025.1 Mycobacterium sp.
GGGTCGAGCAGCCACACCCCCAGCGGCAGGGCCAGCACGATCCCGAACAGCAGCGCGACCACGAGCGGGAACTCATCGTTTCCTATCAGGTGCGCCCCGAAGAAGATGGCCGCGGTCAGCACGCCGACCAGCAGCAGTCGGGCAAGGGTGTAGACCACAACGTCGCCCACCATACGACCGGTCGAGCCGCCGGCCTGATTGTCCGTCACGCCACCGAGCCTACCGACGCGCGTATATTCGGGTTAAGGAGGTTTTCGCCTGTGCTCTACCTGCTGCTCATCCTGATCGTCCTCGGGCTGACCTATGTCGTGGTGCGGACGGTTCGAGCCAACGCGCAGCGGCCCACCACGCGGGTCATCGGCCCCGACGACGACCCGGAATTCCTGTGGAAGATCGGCCGCGGGGACAACACCCCGCACTGATCCCATCGCCCGGGGGTCTTGGCGCCCCT
>JAGQTO010000429.1:460-1556 GCA_020439025.1 Mycobacterium sp.
TCAGACTCTGCGCCTCAGACTCCCGCGTAGGAGTGCAGGCCGACGGTCACCAGGTTGATGAAGAACAGGTTGAAGACCATCGCGACGAAGCCGACCACGTTGATCCAGGCCGCCTTCCGGTCGCGCCAGCCCGCCGTCGAGCGGGCATGCAGGTAGGCGGCGTAGATGACCCAGGCGATGAACGACACCGTCTCTTTGGGATCCCAGCCCCAGTAGCGGCCCCAGGCCTCCTCGGCCCAGATGGCGCCGAAAATCACCCCGAAACCGAACACCGGGAATCCGAAGATGGTGGTGCGGTAGGCGATGCGGTCGAGGGTCTGGGCGTCGGGCAGCCGGGAGACGATGCGGGACAGGATTCCCGGCGGGGCGGTCTGCCCGGGTGCGGGCTCGCCGTACTTCGAGGTCTTCAGCAGGAACAGGATGCTGGCCACCCCGGCCACCAGGAACACCCCGGAACCGAGGCTGACCACCGAGACGTGGATGGGCAGCCAGTAGGACTGCAGCGCCGGCATCACCGGTGCGGCGTGGGTGTAGAGCCACTTGCCCGAGACGGTCAGCAGGATCAGCACCGGGACCAGGACAAACACCCACAGCGCCCGGTACTGCGGTTTGCGCAGCACCACCGCGGCGGCGACCAGCCCGCAGAAGCTGGTCAGGTTGATGAACTCGTACATGTTGCCCCACGGCGCCCGCGAGGTGGCCAGGCCGCGCAGCACGATGCAGGCGAACAGCAACCCGATGCCGAGATACACCAGGCCCAGACCGGCCTTGCCGACGCGTTCGCCCAGCGGCGCGATGGGGGCCTGGGCCAGCACACCCGGCCCTTCCGCGTCGGCCACCACACCGCCGGGCCCGGCCGCTACGAGCTCACGCTCCTCGACCCGGCGGCCGCGGCTGGAGGCGAGTTCGACCGCCAGCAGCAGCAGTGCCAGGACGAGGACGACGACCGATGCGGTGAACGCCCAGTCCGAGTAGCGGGACAGACCGAGATCGATGTCGGTGCTCATGAATCCTCCGTCAGTGCCCGACTGAGCTTGTCGAACTCACCGCCCCACCCCGAATTGTCGGTGCGGGCCAGACCGCCCAGTTCGACCAT
>JAGQTO010000430.1 GCA_020439025.1 Mycobacterium sp.
AAGGTTTTCAAGGTCAGCCCCGCCGAGCTTCCCGACGTGACCGTTGGGAGCTGCGTGGACGTGCAGCGGGGGACTGCGCCCTCGGCGGCTGCCAAAAGAATCACGGTTAGTGCACGCGGAAACGGCAAGTGTGCCGAAGCCTCGACCGACAAACGCCTAAGAGGCCAAGTCACTGCAATTAACGGCAACTCCGTCACCGTCGCAAACGCACCATCCGCCATTACGGTTGATCAGAAGACCACGTATCTCAAGCAGGAAAGCGTCAGCGCGCTAGCTATAACGCAGGGCTCATGCCTGTCCGCCTCAGGCTCACTTGACCCCGGCCGCGTGCTGCAGGCTGTCTCAGCCACAATCGTCCCGCCGGCGGCGAACGGTTTGTGCCCGGGGGTATGAGCCAGAAGACGAGAGAGGTATTCCGGAAGCGGCGCCCTGACTGGTTGGGCGCTGGCGGCGATGTTGTGGAGCCCGCTTCCAGGCAAAGTGTGGACATCCGATCAGTCCAAGCACTGATCAGCCGATGAAGCTGAATTTCGTCCGTCGTTAGTCCGGTTGATATCCGGTACACGGTGTAGACGTTGGCGCGGCAACTCCTCCGGCTCGCTCGGTGGTCTCGGCAGTTGTGCCAGGGATCGTGGTGATCGATGCGGTCGAAGATGGCCAGTTGCACGATGCGGCCGATAGGGCCCGATCCGTTGGGGGCACGGGTGGCGGGTGCGGCGGAGTTCCGGTTCGGCCGGCAGTCGAGAAAAGGAAGGCCGAAATGAGTGCAATCGTCGAATGCCCGCAGTGCCACAAGCGCAACCGGGTCCCCGCGGCGGCGAGCGGGAAGCCCCGCTGTGCCCAGTGCCGGCACTGGCTGCCCTGGATCGTCGACGCCGGTGACGGTGACTTCGCCGAGGTGGTGGAGAAGTCCCCGGTCCCCGTTCTGGTGGATTTGTGGGCGCCCTGGTGCGGGCCGTGCCGCACGGTCTCGCCGGCTCTGGAGCAGCTGGCGACCGAGCGCGCCGGGCGACTCAAACTGGTCAAGGTCAACGTCGACAACGCTCCGGGCATCTCGCAGCGTTTCGGGGTCCAAGCCGTCCCCACCCTGATGATCACCAGTTCGGGAAAGGTGCTGGACCGCCGCGCCGGAGCCGCGCCGGTGGCGGCCCTGCGGAGTTGGCTCGACGACAACCCTGCCCGGGTCGTGACACCGGGGCTCAGGCGCGGCGTCGCCGTGCTGGGTCGGGGTTAGCCGACGCCGGGGGTCTGCACCTTGTATCCGCGGTCGATTACCTCTTCGGGCAGCGGTTGGCTCTCCTCGCCGGGGATCATCACCTCGACGTAGGCCGCCCCGCCGTGGGCGTCGATCGCATCCAGCGCGGCATCGAGTTCGGCGACGGTGGACACCCGCAGCGACAGCCAGTCCTTGCAGCCCATGGCCTCCGGGAGCAGGTGGTAGCGGACCGGGGCCAGGTCGTCATAGCCGTGGCCGCGTTCGCTGATGACGTCCTCGACACCGTAGAGGCCGTTGTTGAGCACGAAAATCACCGGTGCGACCCCGTAGCGTCCCATGACGGCCAGCTCGTTGAGGGTCAGCTGGTGCGAGCCGTCGCCGGTGACCAGCCAGGTTCTCCCTTCGGTTTTGGCCATCGCGACACCGAGTGCG
>JAGQTO010000431.1 GCA_020439025.1 Mycobacterium sp.
GGCGTCGGCGTCCAGCGATTCGACTTTGGAGCGCGGCGTCATGAACTCCTCGGCGTTGCGGCCGCCGAACTGCAGGGAACGGTCCACCAGGATCGCCGTGGCCTGGTCAAGGGAGCCCTGCTGGGCCGACGTGCGCACCAGCGATATCAGCTCTTTGGGCGAGCGGGCCGAACTGAGTTCGTCGGCGGGTTCGAAACCGAACCTTTTGAGCACCCAGTTGGCCACCCCGTTGGTCAGCCGGATGAGCGGGGTGAACGCCGCCGAGAACAGCACCTGGGGACCCGCGACGACGCGCGCGGTTGACAGCGGCACCGCAACGGCCAGGTACTGGGCGACCAGTTCTCCGAACACCATCGAGACCGAGGTGGCGATCAACAGGGCCAGGGCCAGGGCGGATCCCTCCACCCAGCCGGCCGGCAGTCCTGCCGCGTCCAGCGCGGGGGCCAGCAGCCGCGCGATCACCGGCTCGGCAAGGTAGCCGGTGATCAGCGTGGTGATGGAGATGCCGATCTGGGCACCGGAGAGCTGGAAGGACAAGGTGCGGTGGGCCCGTTGGACCATTCGATCGCGGGAGCCACCGGTGCGGGCGTTGGCGTCGACGGTGCTGCGCTCAAGGGCGGTCAGGGAGAACTCGGCAGCCACGAACACCGCGGTGCCCAGGGTGAGCAAGACGAAGCCGAGCAAGCTCAGCACGATGGAGATGGCGCTCATCGCAGCGGGTGCGGCCGGGCGGCCCGGGGTCTTCGAGGTTCGCTGGTGTTCATGGGCGGCGGGGCGCGAACGTTCCTGTCTGCTAGCTCACGGCTGGTCATTCTCTTGGGCCGTGGTTGGGGCCCAAGTGCTTTGGATGAAGGGTAGCGCAGCCTCGCCCGCGGAGTTGCCTGCCCCGATCTGACTGCCAGCCGCGGCAGTGTAACAGGTTGTACCAGGGCATTTGTTTGCGATCCGCCGGAATCGTGTGTTACGCATATCACGTTGGCCCGCGAGAACTGTCGGGTCTTCGACAACCGAGAGGGATTGCCGGATGGCTCCTGGACCCTTGCGATTCGCTGGATTGGCTCTTGCGGCCGGGTGCTGGTTGATCGGCAATCCGCTTGTTGCCTCCGCCGACGATTCCTCCCGGGTCAGCTCCGGCAACGGGGGATCGTCGGGGTCGGTGTCCTCCTCGTCGGCGCAGCGGCCGGCGGTGACACGCCCGGGTGAGGGAGGTCGCACACGCTCCGGCGCTCCGCAGCCGTCCCAGCGTGCCGGGCTGGGCCAAGTGGCGGCGCAAACCGTCCCGTCGACGTCATCTCGTGCCGCCGGCCCCGCGGCGGCAGCGGTGGCCGCGCCCCGAATCCAGGTCCGTGGCGTTGATTCCCTGTCCGTGCAGGTTGATTCCCTGTCGGTGCAGATGGTGCCGGTCGAGCCGTCCTCGGGCTCCGATGCCGCCCCCGGTCCGCTTCCGGCGCCCCCGGCCAGTGCCTCGACGTTGCCGGCGGCCTCCGCGGTGGCCGTTCCGGTGGCGGCCCCATCCGCCGTTGCCGACTCCACGGTCACCTCTGGCACCGCCGAAGTGATCTCCGCGCTGCCTGCCGTGTCGGCCTCGGGTGCGAGCGCGGCTGTTTCCGCGGCTCTGGTCGGGCCGACGCCGTATGCGCCGGGTTCGTTTGCCGCCCAGTTGGAGGCCGACCCGGTCGGGCGGTCGATCAACATGGTGATCGGCGGGCTGTTCGATGCCGCGGCGAACTGGGTGTCGACGCTGCCAGGTGGTGGGTTCCAGGAAATGCTGGCCGGCGCGTTGCTGCTGGCCCGGCGGGGCTGGGCCGGGCAGGAATCGCAGAGCCTGGGGGTCACCGCGGCCGACACCGCGGCGACGGCGGCGGGGTCCCTCGACGACCTGGGCCTCGACAGTGCTGAGGTGGCCTCGGTGATGGAAGCGCTCAACGCCGCCGCGCTCAACGCCGACGCGCTGGACGGGGCGGTCCCGGAAGCGCTGACCTGGCAGACCGCGTCGATGGTGACCAACATGAAGGTGACCACCACCGCACCCGGGGTGTTCGAAGTGACTTGGGACGCCCCGGCGTTGTCGGAACTGGACGACGCCACGCTGGCCCAGTGGGGTATCGACCCGGGTGTTGAGGTGATCGGCTACAAGGTCACGATGGCTCAGGACGTGATCGATCCGTACGTGAGCGACCTGCAGACCGGGTGGTCCGCGGACGGTTCGCCGACCCAAACCGGTACCGGGTCGGCATGGCTGGCCGGGCTGTCGGACGCGACCACCTCCCCGCAGTACGCGCCACCGGTCTCGCAGTCGTTCACCAGCTCGGGTACCGGGCCGCAGCCGGTTCCCATCACCGTGCAGACACCCGCCACCCTGGCGGTCGAGAACAGCAGTATCAGCGCCGGTGTGGAGCCCGCCTCGTTCTTCGGGGCGATCAGTGGGACCACGATGACGGTCACCTCGATGATCAGTGGCGGCAGGATTGTCGCGGGTGCTTCGGTGGTCAGCGGCCCGCCGCAGGGCGGGTTGGTCCGCCCCGTTGCGGAGAACACCCTCATCACCGGACAGACCTCTGCCGTCGGCCCCATCAAAGGCCTGGAAGGCGCCTACGCGGTGACTCCGTCGCAGACCTTGTCGTCCGGCCCATTGACGGCCGGGGTGGCCGGCAATGAACTGCGCATCCCCGTGGCGTCGCTGCACGGAGTCACCGACCTCACCAGCCTGGTGGGCTACTCGGTGACCGGAACCGAGGACCTGCCCGGCGCGACTGTCGCGCCCGGAACCACGATCACCGGCTTCGCGTCGTCGGACGGGACCACCGCCGTCTTCACCGTCAGCACCTCGAACATGGTGAGGGCGACGTCGTTGACGTTGACCGCGCCGGCCGGTTCAGCGGTGACCGAGTCGGTGTTCCAGGGCGTGGTGGGCGATGCCGCCATGGACGGCCCGGGCGCCGCGTTGCAACTGGAGCTGTCCCCGGACTGGGTCACCGCGGCGGGGTGTGACCAGTGCGCCGGCCTGGTCGGCGCGACGATTTCCGGCTCCGGGGTCACCCCGGCCACCATCACCGGCTATCAGGGGATCGGCAGCGAGTTTGGTGGTACCGACAACGTCGCGGTCTACCAGATCAGCGGATCACCCCAGGCGGTGTACGGCACGTCGGCGACGCCCCTGCTGCCCGTGCAGATCGGCGACACCCCCGCCG
>JAGQTO010000142.1:0-2500 GCA_020439025.1 Mycobacterium sp.
CCAGCGCACTGCCCGCCAGCAGCATAAGCAGGGTTGCGGTCACGGTCGCATCAGTGTGTCAGCGCCATCAGTGTCTCAGCCGGGTTTGGAGGGCCCGGGTGATGAGCAGGCCGTAGGCGATCGCATTGATCAGCGCGAGCACCCCGGCAGCGACGAGTTGGGCACCATGGGTCAGTCCGGCCGGATAGATCAGCCCGCCCAGGTAGTGCTCGATGAAGCCGCCGGTATACCCCTGCCCGCCGGCGGCGCGGCGCAGCGAGACCTCCAGTGGCGTCAGCGGGCACACCCCGCCGGAGATCTCGATCCAGAGTCCCCACGCCAGCGCGGGCAGGTGCAGCCAGACCAGCCGGGGCC
Source organism: Mycobacterium sp. (assembly GCA_020439025.1). Taxonomy (GTDB): domain Bacteria; phylum Actinomycetota; class Actinomycetes; order Mycobacteriales; family Mycobacteriaceae; genus Mycobacterium. Next base: position 355 of record JAGQTO010000142.1, read on the forward strand.
GTCGCCACACGGCGAAACCGCCGAACACCGCCCACACGATGAACAGACCGTGCAGCACCAGCACCGCGTCGGCGAGAACTCCGGCGATCGTCACCTCAGGCCGAGTACACCTCGTTACCGTCCAGATACGTTGCCAGGACGGGGATGTCGCGCACGGCGTCGGGATCGTCCTGATGGGCCAGCGGATCCCCGCCGAGCAGGACGAAGTCCGCGGCCTTACCCGCGGCCAGCGAGCCGACGAGTCCGTCGGCGTGGCACATCCATGCCGCGTCGATGGTGCTGCCCCGCAATGCCTGGGCAACCGGCACCCGCTCGCCCGGATTGAGCACCTCGCCGCCGTCGGCCATCGTGCGGGCTGCCGCGGTCGCGACGTAATTGAGCGGGGCTATCGGCGAGACCGAGAAGTCGCAGTGGAAGCTGGCCCGCAGTCCGGCGTTCACCACCGAGGCGTACCGGTCGAGAAGTTGGGCCCGATCGGCGCCGAGGATCTCATCACGCATGACCCTGCCCCACAATCGCACGTGGTTCATCAGGAAACTCGGGGTCACCCCCAGTGCGGCCATCGCAGCGATGTGCTCGTCGTGCAACAACGAGCAGTGCTCGATTCGGTGCCGCTTTGCCGGATCCCAGGACGGCAGTTTCGCGGTGGCCGCGAAGGCGTCCATCACCAGGTCCAGGGCAGCGTCGCCGTTGGCATGGCACATGATGGGCCATTGCGCTGCAACGGTTTTAGCGAAGTTCTCCGCCAGCTGCTCGGGGGTGAAATTGGCCACGCCCCGGGAGTCCCGACCCAGGTAGTTCTCCCGCATGTAGCCGGTATAGCCCTGGTTGGATCCGTCGGAGACCCACTTGACGGTCTGGGAGCGCAGCCGGTCGTCGCCGGAGCCGGGCACGATTCCCGCGGCGATGAAGTCCTGCAGGTTCTCCCCCCACAGCGACATCGAACCGCGCACCGCGAAGCCCCGCTGGGCGAACGCGTGGTGCAGAAGATCGACCTCTTTGACTCCTGCCACCGCGCCGGTGGCAGCCTCGTGGACGTAGGTCACCCCAGCCTTGGCGGCCATTGCGGCGATCCCGGTGACGGCCTTGGCGATCACCTCGGGTGTCAGGGCCGGCAGCACCTTCATGAACGGGATCATCGCTCCAGCCTCGGAGATGACACCGGTGAGTTTGCCGTCGCGGATGCCGTAGTCGCCTCCCGGTGGATTCGGTGTCGTCGCGGTCACCCCGGCCGCCGCGTAGGCCGCGGAGTTGACGTAGAAGAAGTGCTGGGAGGCGTTCATCACCACGACCGGCACCTCGGTGGAGACCTGGTCGAGCAGGTCGGCGGTCAGTTCGGGCTGGCCGGGCAACAGGCTGGGATCGAAGAGCTGTCCGACGATCGCCTGCCCGCGGGGAGCCTTGGCCGCCGCCGCCTTCAGCACGGCCAGCACCTCATCCAGGCTCTTGTTGGCATACGGCGAGCAATCCACACCGTCGAAGACCAGGGCCGAGGTCATCAGGTGCAGATGCGGCTCGACGAAGCCCGGCAGGATCGTCCCGGAGCCGTGGTCAAGCATCTTCGTGCCGGGGCCGATGAAGCTCTCCAGCTCCGCACGCGAGCCGACGGCCAGGATGCGCCCGCCGGCGATCGCCATCGCCTCGGGCCGGACCGACGCGCCGGGTTCCATGGTGATCAACGACCCGGTCACCAGAAGTTCTGCGGTGGAGCCTTCGGCGGTCCGGTGCGGGTGGGCCGTAGGTTCCGCGGCGGCCAGTCCGGCCAACGACATCCGTGCAGCGTTGGCCGGATGCGGCGCGCAACACCCCGCGCTGGACTGGTGGTGGTCAGTCATCGTTGCCTTTCATCAGAATTCCGTGCCGCCGTGCGGCCCGGAGCCCGGCCGGCAGTCGGGAAGGTCCGCGTGCGGAGTATCGAGGACAGGTCCGCCGCACCGGCTTAACATTGCCCCATCACCATAATCCCGCCCCAGAAACAGATGACCGGAATGCTGGGCCACCCGGTGGCCGAGAACCCGATTGACCGAATGTTCGACGCGGTCTACGCGCACTACGGTCTGCCGTGGCAGTTCTGGAAGTCCGACGTCGCCGACGAGCGAGATCTGGCTCTGGCGGTAGCAGCGCTTGCCCCGCTGGGCTATCGCGG
>JAGQTO010000142.1:2588-4876 GCA_020439025.1 Mycobacterium sp.
CTGACCATCGAGCAGGGCCGCCTCATCGGACACAACAACGACGGCAAGGGCGTCGTCGCAGCCATCGAGAAGCTGGCTCCCCTGCGCGGACAGCGGGTGGTGATGCTCGGCGCCGGCGGGGCCGGCCGCGCCATGGCGATGGAGATCGCCTGGGCAGGCGCCGAACATCTGACACTGGTGACGCGCCGTGAGTCGCAGGGAACTGAGGTGGCCCGCCGCGTCGGCCAGGCCGCGGGAGTCCCCTGTCAATGGCAGCAGTGGGAATATCCGGTGCGGGTGCCCGAGGGTACGACGCTGTTGATGAACGCCACCCATCTCGGGTGCGCGCCGGAGCTCGAACCGGTTCCGGTGCAATGGGATTCGGTGGATCCGGCGTGCGTTGTGGTCGATGTGATCACCAATCCCCGCATCACCCCGTTCCTGGCCACCGCCCGCGATCACGGGTGCCCCGTTGTCGACGGGGTGGAGATGCTGGTGCAGTTGGCGATGCAGATCTTCCAGCGCTGGACCGGGGTCGTCCCCGAGGAGGCGGTGTTCCAAGCGGCGGTGGCCGAGGCCCTCGGCGAGGATCCCGCCCCCGCTGGTTGATCAGTACTTCGACAGGCTGCGCTCGCGCAGGCTGTCATAGATCGGCGGCGAGCCGACCAAGTAGGCGACCAGCACCGCCGAGGCGGTGGCCGCGAGGATCGGGACGATCGCCGCTGTCGAGGCGGTCATCTCCAGAACCAGAACCATGCCGGTCATCGGGGCCCGCACGCTGGCGCCGAAGAACGACGCCATGCCGACCACGGCCATCGGAACCGCCAGGAACCCGATGTCCCCCGGCCACACCAGTCCCACCACTTCGATGAAGAAGATCCCCCACAGGGCGCCGACGGCCAGCATCGGCGCGAACAGACCGCCCACCACCGGGGCGGAGTAGGACAGCGGACCGGCCACGAAGCGAAGCAGCAGGTAGCCGACGATCACCGACAGCAGGAACTTCTCCCCGATCAGGATGGCTTCGGTCAACTCCTCTCCACCGCCGACCGCCCGCGGGTAGACGTACATCACCAGGCCGATGACGGCGCCGATCAGTGCCGCCTTGGCGGCACTGGGAATCCGGTGCACCGAGGCCACGTGATCGAGGAAGAACAGGACCAGTTTGTTGTACCCGGCGCCCAGCACCCCGGTTAGCAGGCCGAACACGACGAAAAGGGGCAGCCACACGAGTTCGGGTTCCACGACGCCCGGTTCGAGTTGGAACTCCGAATGGTCGCCTAGGACGAGGCGGGAGCAGCCGACGGCCACCGATGCGGCGAACACCGTCGCCAGAACGGTCTTGACCCGGAACGACCGGGTCACCTCCTCGAGGGTGAACAAGGTGCCACCGATCGGCGCGTTGAACGCGACGGCCAGTCCCGCCCCGCCCAGGGCGGTCTGCATCATCCTGACCTCGTGGTCGGGCAGTTTGGCGTTGCGGGCCGCCTGGGCGCCGATCGCCGCGCCCATATGCACCGTCGGACCTTCCCGCCCCAGGACCAGGCCCGATCCGATGGCCAGCACCCCGCCGAGGAACTTCGCCGGGAGCAGGCGGATCTTCGGCGGTGGCGCCTGGCCCCGGTAGACCGCCTCGACGTGCTGGATACCGCTGCCGGCGGCCAACGGTTCCCAACGCACCACCAATGCGGCCAGGGAGGCTCCGAGAGCGGCCACCGCAACCGGGGCCAGCCAGCCCGGACCCGGCAGTTGATGGGCCCATTCGACGAGTTGCAGGCGCAACCGGTCGGACGCCTGAAGCAGCCAGCGGAAGACGCCGCCGACGAATCCCATGATCACCCCGGCCACCGTCGCGGTCACGCAGATCAGGACCGCCCCGCGCATGGAGTCGTGGGCCTCCGCTCCGGCAAGGGACGGCGATTCCGGGGGTTCGGGGTTCGCCGACCCGTCCGGCACCGCTGCGTTCGGGTCGTCGGACACCATCGCATCGTAGGTGTTCGCATGGCGCGGCGGGCCGACCCGGTGCGAAGATGCCGGTCGATGGGACCTTCACGGACCGAACCGGCGGCTGCCGGAGTCAGCCGGCGCGCACGCATGGCACTTCGGCGTCTGCGCAACGCCCGACACCCCGACGTAACCATCGCGCCGGCCCCTGCGGGGCTGATCGCCGAGTGGGATGTTCCGGTTGCCGTCCACGACGGAACCCTTCTGCAGGTCAACGTTTTTCGGCCGGAGACCGATGAGCCGGTACCGGTCATCCTCAGTGCGCACCCCTACAGCAAAGACGGCATCCCGGCCCGCGGCGGCGG
>JAGQTO010000143.1 GCA_020439025.1 Mycobacterium sp.
CCGATGTTGATCGGGCTCATCGCGGCGATCGCGTCCCTGGGCCTGTTGTTCGCCGCGATCCGCGCCGCGCAGGACGGAGGGCGAAACCACGAACCGCAGGCCGACGCAGCGGTCAAGAACCTCACGCTGACCATCGACGGCCAGACCTTCGCGCTGTCCGACGGTGCCGCCGAAGTGGCGGCGGCACCCGGATCGGCCACCAAGAACACCGTGCGTATCGTGGGCGAACCGGTCGCCGGGGACGCCAACGGAGACGGGAAACCTGACGAGGCCCTCCTGATCAGCAATGATCCGGGCGGAAGCGGGACCTTCTACTACGCGGTCGTGGCGCTAGCCGACGGTGGCGGGTACCGCGCAACCAATGCCGTGCTGCTCGGTGACCGCATCGAACCGCGGGGGATCGCGTTCGCCGACGGCCATTTCGTGTACCGCTTTCTGGAGCGCCGACCCGGTCAGCCGATGTCCGATGCGCCCACCGTTGAGAAAAGCGTCTCGATCCACTTCGATCCGGCAACCGGAGCCATCGCGCCCGCACCGTGAGCGAGGAGTCACGCAGACGAAATTCGAATACGGGTCTGCGTGGTTCCTCACTCGGCGCGGGGCGCCGCCGAGGTCAGATCGGCTGGGCAGCGAAGAACGCTCCGCTGGCCTGCGAGGCGTCCACGGCATACGTCGTCGGCCCGACGATGTTGGCCGGTAACGAGAAGCGACCGGCCGGCCAGGTGTGCCCGCCGCCGTTGATCCGGACCAGGACCACCTCGGTGCCGTCGGCGCATCCGGCCGCGGTCATCTCCTGAATCTCACCGGCCGGCGGATCGTCGAGCAGCGGTCCCGGGCAGCGGTTCACCTCGCGCCAGCGCTCCGCGAGGGCCGGCGCCGAGAGGATTTCGCTGGCGCCGCCGCGGCCGACCATGGGACCCCCGTTGTAGGGGACCACCGGGTCGGCGGTGCCGTGCACGGCCATCACCGACACCGGTTTGGACGGGGCGCACCCCAGGCCGGCGCCGAGTGTGCCGGCCACCGGCGCCAGGGCCGAGACCAGGTCGGCACGCTCGCAGACCAGCCGATTGGCCATGAAGGCACCCGCGGACATGCCGGTGACGAATACGCGCCCGGGCGGGATGGCGAAGTCGCGGGCGAGGCGTTCGATGAGCGTGGCCAGGAAGCCCACGTCGTCGACACCCTGCCGGTCGGGCACCGAGGCGCCGCGGCCGTCGGCCCAGCTGGCGTCGATACCGTTAGGGTAGGCGACGACGAAGCCGTAGCGATCGCCGACGGCGTCGTAGCCGGTCACAGCTGCCTGATCCTGTCCGCTCATCCCGGCCCCGTGCAGGTTGATCACCAGGCCGGCCGGCGGTCCGGGCGGGACGTGCAGCACGTAGTTGCGCTGCAGGCCGCCGAAGGTCAGGGTTCCCGGCGGGTCCGGCGCGTCGGCCGAGGCGGGCGCGCTCGCAGAGCCCCCGAGGATGACAAGTGCGGTGAACAGACCCGCGATACGCGACATCACGCCTGCCAGTTTGCCAAACCCGTCAAACCGGGCACCGGGCCCGTCGGCTCAGCCGCAAGCCGTCTCGTCGCGGTCGATGAACTCGATGAGCACCTGGGTGACCTCTCGGGAGTAGAGCAGCGACAGGTGCCCGAGGCCCTCGATCGCCACGTCGCTGCCGCCACGGGAGGCCAGTTCACAGGTCGACGGCGGGTGCACGATGTTGTCGTGGGTGGAGTAGACGCTCAGCGTCGGAGAGATCACGGCCCGCTCCTTGCGCTCCTCGTGGAACTGCCCTTCGCGCAATTCCTTGCCCACCTTGCCCAGGATCGGGCCGCGCCACTTCACCCCGGCGTGCGGCGTGCCGATGGTGACGCAATGGGCAACCTTGCCCTGGCCGGTGGGGGAGTGCGCGTACTCCAGCGACACCAGTCCGCCCAGCGAGTGCGCCACGAGGCTCACCCGCTCGCAACCGGTCTCGGCGCAGACCCGCTCGACGAACCGCTCCAGCCGGGGCACGTTGCGATCGACGGAGTCGAACCACGGATAGTTGAAGCCGTACAGCGGCCCCTTCGCGGACTTGCGCAACTGTCTGGCCATCCAGACGAAGTCGGCCCGATTCTGGAAATAACCGTGGATGAAGATCACCGGGATGCCATCGCCGCGCCCGAGGCGTCGCCCGATGACGTAGTAGATCGGGATCAGCGGCTGGGTGATGAGCACGTAGTACAACTCACGCGACATCGCCGCTACGGCATGCTGGCCGGGCCGGGGCGTGACGTAGCGGGCCATCAACAGGAAGGATCCGAACAGATAGACCAGTGCTGCCCCGACGAGGACGACGATGACCCCGATTGCCAGCATCTCGGCGACCCTGAGTGTCACGGCGAAATCTTAACGCCACGCCGGGGCGGGTTGTCCCGGTCTCAGCCGAGGGCGTTCTTGACAACCACGCCGTCCTTGACGACGGCGGCGACTCCGGTCCCGGCATCGGCGAGGACTCCCAGATCCGCGATGGGATCGCCGTTGACCAGCACCACGTCGGCCCATGCACCGACGGTGATCTGACCCAACCTTGCGGAACCGTACGGGTCCCGCTCGCCGGCCATGCGCAGCAACTCGGCGTTGCCCGACGTCACCATCTTCAAGGCCTCGACGTTGCTGAAGTATTCACCGAGCCGGGCGACCATCTCGCTCTGCAGACCGTTACGTTCCGGTGCGAAGAGCAGGTCGGTTCCCCAGCCCAACTTCACACCGTGTTGTTTGGCCCACTGGTAGACCTGCGCTGTCGCCGCGCAGATCTGCTGGTTCTTGGCCGCGCTGTCAGCGCTGAGAAAGCTGTGGTCGTGCTCAGCGAACGGTTGCATCGACAACCAGACCTCACGCTCGGCGAGCAGCGCGATGGTGGGCTCATCTGCCAGATGGCCGTGTTCGATGGACTTCACACCCGCCTCCACGGCGCGGCGGATGCCGGTCACGTTGTAGACGTGCGTGGACACGTAGGTGCCGTAGTCCGAGGCGGCCTGCACCGCGGCCCGCAGTTCCGCGGAGGTGAATTGAACGGTGGACAGCGGGTCGTAGAGGGAGGCCGCGCCGCCGCCGGCCATCAGTTTGATCTGGGAGGCTCCGAGTTTCAGTTGCTCGCGCACGGCCGCCAGAACCCGGTCGGGGCCGTCGGCCACCCGCATGAATCCGATCGCCTCGGCGCGCGATTCACGGCCGCCCAGGGCCGTCGGACGTTCGTAGACGAAGCCGAAGTCGCCGTGTCCGGCGGTTTGTGAGATCGCGGCCTGGCTGGGGTAGATGCGGGGACCGAGCGGCGGTTCGGCGTCGATGACCTTTTTGATCCCGACGGTGTCGCCGCCCATGTCGCGGACAGTGGTGAATCCGCGCAGCAGAGTGTCCTTGGCCCGTGCCAGAGTGGCCGCAGCGAGTTGGGTCTGTGTCGCCATCATCAGGTCCACCATGGTGTTGGCCATGCCGACCAGGTGGGCGTGGGCGTCGATCATGCCGGGCATGAGGACCCTTCCGGCGCCGTCGATCACTGTTGAAACGCCGGATTCGGAGATCGGGGAGGCCTCGACGGCGGCGATAGTCCGGCCTTCCAGCAGGACATGGCCCGACGTGAGCCGGTCGCGTAGCCCATCGAAGATATCGACGTTCTTGATCAGCACGCGACCGCCGGCGGCGCTCATGGTCAACTCTCCTCCGCGATTCGTTGGGTCTGGCCCGTCCCTAAGCAGCACGCTAGTCCGCTGAGCGCGCGCACGGGCGTCGACCGAGACGCTCGCAGCAAATCCCGCGCGGTACATTCGACCGCGATGTCGTCGTCGAACGGAGTCGCATGAACGGACGAGTTGAGCAGCTGGAGTTCCAGGCGGAGACCCGCCAACTGCTGGATCTGATGGTCCACTCGATCTACTCCAACAAGGACTCATTTCTGCGGGAGCTGATCTCCAACGCCTCCGACGCCCTGGACAAGCTTCGGCTCGAGGCCTTCCGGAACAAGGAACTCGACGTCGACACCTCCGATCTGCACATCGAGATCGAGCTGGACACCGACGCCCGCACGCTGACCGTGCGCGACAACGGCATCGGGATGTCGCATCAGGAGGTGGTGGATCTGATCGGAACCGTCGCCAAATCGGGTACTGCCGAGCTGCGGAAGAAGTTGCTCGAAGCCAAGAACGCCGCTGCTTCGGAGGAGCTGATCGGCCAGTTCGGCATCGGCTTCTACTCGACCTTCATGGTCGCCGATCGGGTCGAGTTGCTTACGCGCAAAGCCGGCGAGAGTGAAGCCACCCGGTGGGAGTCCAGCGGCGAGGGCACCTACACGATCGAATCGCTCGATGACGCTCCGCAGGGGACGTCGGTGACGCTGCATCTCAAGCCGGTGGACACCGAGGACCAGCTGCACGACTACGCCTCGGCGCAGAAGATCACCGAACTGGTCAAGCGGTACTCGGACTTCATCGCCTGGCCCATCCGGATGGGGGTCGAGAGGCGCACGCCGGCCGCGGAAGAGGGCGGCGAGGACGTCGTAACCGTCGAAACCGAGACCGTCAACTCGATGAAGGCGTTGTGGGCGCGGCCGAGGGATGAGGTCTCCGACGAGGAATACAAGGAGTTCTACAAGCACATCGCGCATGCCTGGGATGACCCACTAGAGATCATCCCGCTGAAGGCTGAGGGAACCTTCGAATACCAGGCGCTGCTGTTCATCCCGTCGCACGCCCCCTTCGACCTGTTCAACCGGGACGGCGGTGCCGGTATCCAGCTCTACGTCAAGCGCGTGTTCATCATGGCCGACTGTGACGACTTGATGCCGGAGTACCTGCGATTCGTCAAGGGGGTCGTTGACGCGCAGGACATGTCGCTCAACGTTTCCCGAGAGATGCTGCAACAGGATCGGCAGATCAACGCGATCCGTCGTCGGCTCACCAAGAAGGTCCTGTCGGCCATTAAGGACATGGCGGCGCAGCGGCCGGAGGACTACCGCACGTTCTGGACCCAGTTCGGCAGGGTGCTGAAGGAAGGCCTGCTGTCGGATTTCGACAACCAGGAGACGCTGCTGCGCGTCTGCTCCTTCGCCTCGACGCACAGCGAGCAGGAGCCGACCACGCTGGCCGACTACGTCGGGCGGATGAAAGAAGGTCAGCAGCAGATCTACTACGCCACCGGTGAGAGCCGTGAGCAACTGCTGAAGTCGCCGCACCTGGAGGCGTTCAAAGCCAAGGGCTTTGAGGTGCTGCTTCTCACCGATCCGGTCGACGAAGTGTGGGTCGGGGCTGTCACCGAGTTCGACGGCAAGCCCCTGCAGTCGGTGTCTCGCGGTGAGGTGGACCTCGATTCCGAGGATGAGAAGACAGCGCACGGAGCCGAGCGCGAAGAACAGGAACGGGAATACGCCGATCTGCTGGCCTGGCTCCAGGAAACGCTGGGTGATCACGTCAAGGAAGTGCGGTTGTCGCACCGTCTTACCGATTCGCCGGCCTGCCTGATCACCGATACCTTCGGAATCACGCCGGCACTGGCGCGAATGTACCGAGCCTCCGGACAGGACGTTCCGGTGGGCAAGCGGACACTCGAGGTGAACCCTAATCATCCGCTCATCGCCGGCCTGCGGCAGGCGCACCAGGCAGGAGGAGACGACGCCCAGTTGCGTTCCCTCGGCGAGACCGCAGAATTGCTCTACGGAACGGCGCTTCTGGCTGAAGGCGGGGCACTGGACGATCCGGCCAGGTTTGCCGGGCTGCTTGCCGCCAGGTTGGCTCAGACGGTGGTTTAGGTCAGCGTGGCGAGCAGCGCGTTGAGCCCACGGACCCCGGAGTAGCCGTAACCGGATCCCTGTTTGCCGTGGCCGTGAAC
>JAGQTO010000432.1 GCA_020439025.1 Mycobacterium sp.
CTACCGCCCGGCACCTGGACCGACCGGATCACCGGGGCGGTTCACGCCGGTGCGGTAAACGTTTCCGCGCTCTTCGCCGAGCTTCCGGTGATGTTGCTGGAGAAGGACGATGGCTGATTTCGCGGTGTGGGCCCCGCTGCCCCGGCGGGTCCGGCTCGACGTCAACGGCGGCCTGCATCCGATGGCTCGAGATGAGGACGGATGGTGGCGGGCGTCGGTGGACTGCGCGCCGGAGTCGCGATACGGCTTTGTCCTCGACGACAATCCGACGGTGCTGCCCGACCCGAGATCGCCGCGTCAGCCCGACGGTGTGCACGACCGGTCCCAGCTGTGGGATCCGCGCTCGGCGCGGTGGACCGACGCCGCGTGGCCGGGCCGCCCGGTGCCGGGCGCGGTGATCTACGAATTGCACACCGGGACGTTCACGCCCGAAGGCACCTTCGAGGCGGCCGTCGGCAAGCTCGACCACCTGGTGGACCTGGGCGTGGACTTCGTCGAGCTGATGCCGGTCAACGCGTTCAACGGCACCCACGGCTGGGGCTACGACGGGGTGTTGTGGTTCGCGGTGCACGAACCCTACGGTGGCCCGGACGGCCTGGTCCGGCTGGTCGACGCCTGCCACGCCCGCGGCCTTGGTGTGCTGATCGACGCCGTGTTCAACCACCTCGGGCCGTCGGGCAATTACCTGCCCCGGTTCGGGCCGTACCTGTCGTCGGCGACGAACCCCTGGGGCCAGGGTGTGAACTTCAGCGGCCCCGGTTCCGACGAGGTGCGCCGGCTGATCATCGACTGCGCGCTGCGCTGGATGCGCGACTTCCACGCCGACGGACTGCGGCTGGACGCCGTTCACGCCATGGTCGACACCACCGCTATCAACATCCTGGAGGAACTCGCAGCCGAAACCGACTCGCTGGCAGGGGTTCTCGGGCGGCCGCTGGCGCTGATCGCCGAGAGCGACCTCAACGATCCGCGGCTGATCACCCAACGTGACCGTGGCGGCTACGGCCTGACCGCGCAGTGGGACGACGACATTCACCACGCCGTCCACACCGCGGTCTCCGGGGAGCGGCAAGGGTATTACGCCGACTTCGGCACGATGAGCACTCTCGCCACCACCCTGCGCAACGGCTTTTTCCACGCCGGCACCTACTCGTCGTTCCGGGGCCGCCGGCACGGGCGTCCCCTGGACACGAGCCTGATCCCGGCCACTCGACTGGTGGCCTACACCTGTACCCACGATCAGGTCGGCAACCGCGCCGTGGGTGACCGTCCGTCACAGAACCTCGACCCGGGCCAACTGGCGATCAAGGCCGCGCTGGTGCTCGGCTCCCCCTACACCGCGATGCTGTTCATGGGCGAGGAATGGGGGTCCAACCGGCCGTTCCAGTTCTTCAGCTCCCACCCCGAGCCGGAATTGGCCGCAGCCACCGCGCAGGGCCGTAAATCGGAGTTCGCCGATCACGGCTGGGACGCCGACGACGTCCCGGACCCGCAGGATCCCGAGACGTTCCTGCGCTCCAAGCTGGACTGGTCGGAGATCCAACCGGGTACCGACGACGCCCGGGCACTTCTGGGGTTCTACCGCGAACTGATCCGGCTGCGCCGCACCGAACCCGATATGGCCGACCCGTGGCTGCCCCACCTGGGCGTCGAGTTCGACGAGCGGCGGCGCTGGATCGTGCTGCGCCGCGGACGGATCGCGATCGCCTGCAATCTGGGGACCGATCCGGCCCAGGTCCCGGCCACCGGCCGGTTACTGCTGAGGTGGGGTGACCCGCAGGTCGGCGACGCATCCACC
>JAGQTO010000144.1 GCA_020439025.1 Mycobacterium sp.
CTACCACGGGGTGACCCTGGGCGGACGCTCTCTGGAGCGGGGCAAACGCCATCCCACCCTCGCAGATCGGGTCACCGTCGGCGCCGGCGCCAAGGTGCTGGGCCCGGTCGTCATCGGCGAGGACAGCGCCGTCGGCGCCAATGCCGTTGTCACCCATGACGTTCCGAGGGATTCCATTGCCACCGGAATCCCTGCGGTGGTCCGGCCGCGGGCCGACGCCCAGCGTGAACCTCTGGTCGACCCCACCACCTACATCGACCCAGCGATGTACATCTGACCCTGAAAGCCGTCACCAGGGCCGGCCGCCGTAGCCTCACTGGTATGAGCGCGCCGTATGAGTCACTCGCCGTCGAGATCTCCGATCATGTCGCCCAGGTGACCCTGCTNNNNGGGCCGGGCAAGGGCAACGCGATGGGGCCGGCGTTCTGGGCGGAGCTGCCGGTGGTCTTCGCCGAGCTCGACGCCGACCCCGAAGTGCGGGCGATCGTTCTGACCGGATCGGGAAAGAACTTCAGTTACGGGCTGGATCTGCTGGCCATGGGCAACACGCTGGGCGAGACCATGTCCGGGGAGGTGTCGGCGCGCCCGCGGACGGATTTCCACGCCACCGTCAAGCGCATGCAGCAGTCCATCACCGCGGTGGCCGACTGCCGGACGCCGACCATCGCCTCGATTCACGGCTGGTGTATCGGCGGCGGGGTCGATCTGATCAGCGCCGTCGACATCCGCTACGCCAGCGCCGACGCGAAGTTCTCGGTGCGGGAGGTGAAGCTGTCGATCGTCGCCGACGTCGGCAGCCTGGCCAGGCTGCCCTACATCCTCAACGACGGGCACTTGCGCGAATTGGCGCTGACCGGCAAGGACATCGACGTGGCCCGGGCCGAGCGGATCGGTCTGGTCAACGACGTCTTCGAGGACGCGGAGGCCACACTGAGGGCGGCCCACGCGACCGCCGCCGAGATCGCGGCGAACTCGCCGCTGGCGGTGCGGGGCACCAAGGACGTCCTCGACGAGGGGCGGACCGATGCCGTCGCGGCCAGCCTGCGCTACGTCGCGGCCTGGAACTCGGCCTTCCTGCCGTCCAAGGACCTCAAGGAGGGCATCACGGCCATGCTGCAGAAACGCGATCCCCACTTCACCGGCGAGTAGGCCCCGGCCGATTTCACGGCAGCGGACCCGGACCGCTGCGATCAGTCGCCGTCCCTGACGAGGAGTCCTTCATTAGTTCATCCCAACGGCCAGGTTCCGATCAGATCGTCGATGTGGCCGTTGTCGGCGCAGGCCTATCCGGTCTCGTCGCGGCCCGCGAGCTCGCACGGCAGGGCATCGAGGTCGTCGTGCTGGAGGCCGCCGACCGGGTCGGCGGCCGAGCGCTGAGTGAACCGACCGCTTTGGGTTCGACGGTCGACCTCGGCGGCCAATGGATCGGTCACGACCACCACCGACTGAAAGCCCTCATCGATGACCTCGGCGCCAGCCGATATGCGATGCACACCGGGCCGATGCCGGTCCTGATCGACGGACCCCGCCGACTGTCCCCCGTCTCCCCGGCGGTGCTGACCGCCGCAGCAGCCCTGGCCGGCGTTGCCGCACTCGCCAAGGCGGGGGCGCCCACGCGCTGGAACTCCCAGACCGTGCAGTCCTGGTTGAACAGAGTTCCGGGCCGGACCGCCCGACGCCTCCTGGAAGTGCTGGCCCTGGTGTCCTGGACCGCCGATGTGGACCGGCTGTCGCCCTATGCCATGGCTCGAATGGTGCGCCACCAGGGTGGTGTGCGGACCATGCTCGCCACCGCCGGCGGCGCGCAGGATTCCCTTCTCGTCGAGGGCATGGGCTCGCTGGTCGATCGACTGGCCGCGGGTCTTGGATCGCGAATCCGACTGGGCCACAGCGTTGACCGCGTCTCGGCCGGCGACGGGGGGATCGTGCTCGAGACCACTGCGGGCCGCTTGGGTGTCACTCGGGCGATCATCGCGATTCCCCCGCCGATGGCCTCGAGGATCGCCTTCGACCCGCCGTTGCCGACGGCGGTCGGGGGACTGCAGCGCAACACCGTCATGGGGTCGGCCTACAAGGCGATCGCCGTCTACCCCCGCCCTTTCTGGCGAGAGGGTGCCGGTGGTGAGTTCATCGTTCTCGACGATCCCGGGTTCGCCGTCTTCGACAGCACCCCACCAGGCGGCCCCGGTCATCTGACGCTGCTGAGCGCCGGTCCGCGAGCCCGTCGCCTGGCCGAGTTGGGCCCCGCAGCACGGCGGAACATCCTGCTCGGCCCGTTGTGCCACCACCTCGGCGCCGATGTCCTCGAACCCGTCGGTTGGCACGAAAAGTTCTGGCATCTGGATGAATTCGTCGGCGGTGGCTACTCGGCACTCCCCATCCCGGGAACGTTTGAGGGCATCCCCCCGACGGCAGCATCACCGACCGGCAATCTGCACTGGGCGGGCACCGAGACTGCCGCTGACCATGCCGGCTATTTCGAGGGCGCCATCGAATCCGGCCTGCGCGCCGCCCGCGAAGTAACCGAGGGATTGGGCCGATAGTCCCCACAGGGGTTGCCACCACGCAACCGCAACGACCGATGAGGCGCTTCGTTCAGTGCAGCCCGCACAAACACGCTGCCGCTGATAGCTAAGTAACGCCCGAAACGTCGGCCGCAACGTCGTTATCGTGCCCACCATGAGCGTTAACTCGGCGCGGGTGTGGGCGGCGGCCGCCGCGCTGGGACTCTCTCTGGCCGGCCCGCAGGCATTGGGCACCGCCACCGCGGACAGCGGCGACCAGCAGAAGGTGCGAACCAGTCAAAACCCCGGTCCGCAGCGGGTCCAGACCACCCGCCCGACCCGGAACCCGAAGCCCGTCCGGACGTTCCGGGCACCCGCGCCCCAGTCCCCAATCGAGCGGTCGAGCGGACCGTCGCCGGCACCGTCGGTTCCGGCTACCGCGGCTTCCATCGCGGCACGCGGGGTCGCCGTTCCCGCTGCGGCTTTCGCGGTCACCGCCCCTCGATCCGGTGCGACCGCGGCATCACCGGCAGCACAGGAAACCCCGGGGGTGCCGGAGCCAAGCATCACGACGGCGGAGACCGTCGCAGCCCCGGCCTTCGCCCGTGCCCGCCGGACCGGCGAACCGCCCGCCCCGGGAGCCGAGATCGTCGCCGGCGCGATGCTGCTGACCCGGCGCACGCTGGCCCCGGCACCGGTAGCCGACTCCGTTACCCAGATTTCCGGCAACCCGATCGCCGATTTCCTCACCGATGTCGGGGTGTGGGTGGACACCTACGCCAACCTCTACCCGTGGTGGAGCGGCAGCCTGCTGCCCGACCCGATCCGACAGTTCTTCTTCAGCGCCACCCCGGTCGCCGACCCCATGCAGGTCGAACTCGACCTCGCCGCCGGCGTCACCAGCCGGGCCATCCCGTTCAGCGCATCCGACGCCGACGGCCATCGGCTGGTTTTCTCGGTGCCCGACCAGGGCCAGCCCGGCGGGCCCAGCCACGGCACGGTCAACGTCGACAACGCCGCGGGCACCTTCACCTACACCCCGGACGGGGACTTCACCGGCACCGACACCTTCTCCTTCATCGCCAGCGACGACACCTCACTGCACTTCCACGCCTGGGCCGGTTTGCTCAACGCCGCGTTCGGCCTGCTCGGCACCGGACTGGCCGGCGGGCATCGCACCACCGCGACGGTGACGGTCTTCAACAACGTCGACATCCGGCCCGACCCTGCACTGGCCGTCTACACCGATATCGTCGGCGACTTCTCGGTGCTCACCTACAACGTCTCCGGAATGCCGTTCCCGTTCTCCGGCGCGGCGCTGCCGAGGATCACCAACACCCTCGACATCGGTCCGCGGCTAGACGGTTTCGATGTCGTCAACGTCCAGGAGGACATCGCCTACCACCAGTTCCTGATCGCCGGCACAGACTTTCCGGATCGGACGGCCCCGTCGGTGCCCACCTGGGCGTGGCCGGTCGGCGTTCCGTTTTCCGACGGACTGAACTCGATGTCGTCGTACTACCTGGAAAGCCTGCAGCGCCAGGCCTGGTCCACTCGGGCGAACCTGCTCAACCCGGGCGGGTTCACCTACACCCGCCAACACATCCCGGGGGGCTCGTCGGTCGACGTCTACAACGTGGACACCAGCGGCGGGGCCATGACGAATGATGAGATCGCCCAGTTGTCGGCGTTCATCGGGACGAACTCGATCGGCCGGGCGGTGATCGTCACCGGTGACTTCGGCCAGTACTACTCCGACCCGGGGCAGACGCTGAGCGCCTTCGCCGCCGCCAACGGCCTCACCGACGCCTGGGTGCAGGTCGAGTTCGGCGGACTCGCCCCCACCGACGCACAGCGCTGCGCCTACGCCGACAGCTGCGAGCAGCCGGACAAGATCTTCTTCCGCGACGCGGCACCGCTGGACCCCCTCGACCCGGCTAGCAGCCCCGTGCGACTGCAGGCGTTGGAATACACCAACGAAGGCCTCAACTTCCTCGACGGCGCCGGCCGCGACCTTTCCGCCAGCCGACCCCAGTCGGTGAACTTCAGCTACACGGTCGACGCGATCGGACCCATGAACGTCGAGTTGTCCGACTGGATGTCCAGCCTGCCCGCACTGTCGACGCTGCCGCTGACCGAGATCCCCATCCCCGGCACCCACGACTCGGGCAGCTACGGCATCACACCGCGGTCTCCGTGGGCGCTGACCGGCAAGGACCAGTTCGGCATCCTCACCGAACTGCCCGAATTCCTCCAGGACCTGATCGTCAAACCGATCGCCGCTGGCTACGGCAAGACCCAGTCCAAGGATCTCTACGAGCAGTTCAGCGACGGTATCCGCTACGTTGACCTGCGGCTGACCAACGAGCCCGACGGGCAGGTCTACCTCGAACACGGACTGCGCTCGGTGCCCTTCACCGAGGTGGTCGACGACATCGGGGCCTTCGCCAATGAGCATCCCCGCGAAGTGCTGGTCATCTACGTCCAGGGCATCAAGAACTTCACCGCCGAAACCCACGCCGCGGTCATCGCGCAGATGGACGCCGCATTCGGAACCCGCATGGCGCCGCGGGCGCTGGGCACCTCGGCGACGCTACAAGACCTGTGGGCGGCGGACCGCAACGTCATCGTCGTCTACAACAACTCCGCCGTCGTCGCCGCCGACCCGGAGCTGTGGCCCGACGACACCCTCTACCGACCGTGGCCCCAGGTCGCCTCGGTGCCGGATCTGCTGGCGGGCAACGAGACGAATCTGGCCAACCGGCCGCCGGAAGCGATCTGGGGCATGTTCGGCGAGTCCACCCCCAGCCCGCTCAACTACGTCACCGGCGCCCTGACCCTAAGCACCCGAAACATCGAGCAGTTCATGTTCAACGTGCACCCTCCGGTGCAGCGGTGGATGAGGGTGAACTTCAAGGAGTCGCTGAACCTGGTGACCGCCGACTGGTATCAGGAATTCTGGCCCGCTGGTTCGACATTGGCACGCGACAACATCGGCGCCGTCTACGAGACGCTGGGTTCACGGACCTCGGCCGCGGCGCTGTAGGCAAAGCTGACGCCCCAGCGCGCCTTACGGATTCAGATCGGCCAGCCAGCGCAGTGCGGTCAGCCCGGGCATGAAGCAGTACTCGCCACCACGGGTCACGACGAAACTCGGCAGGTTATGCAGGCGCCGCCGGATGGGCCGCTCCGGGATGGTCGCAATCCCTGAACCGTCGTTCCGTCCGGCCATCGGATCCTGCTCGCCGGGATACCCGATGAAGTTGCCTTCGTTGATCCACTCGGACTTGATGAACTCGAATTGCCGATCCAGATGCGCGCCGATGAAGATCCCGAACAGCCCGCGGTCGGCCCCGTCATCGTCGAGGACGCCGTCCGGTAGCGGAGGTCCGTAGGTTGTCCCCCGCCGCAAGATGCGATGCATGCGCGCCACCCCGATGATGGAGGCGTCGCGGGGGTTGGCGCGCCGAACGTGCGCACCTGCGGGGCACTTGAAGCCCTTGTCGTCGTTGTAGAGGAAGTCGTTGTTGCGGGAGTTGTCGGCACCGAGCGCTTCGTCGTCGTGGTCCGGCGACAGGGCCAGTGGCGCACCGCTGGGCCAGCGGCCGACCATCTTGGCCGCCAGCAGTTCCTCGTCAGCGGGGGAGGACGCCGAGCCGTGCAGGTACTGGCGCCACAGCGCGACCTTGGTGTGGAGTTTCCGGATCGCGACATAGGTTCCGTTGCGGCCGAGCACATCCGGTTGCGGCATCGGTGGGACATTGCCGGTCTCGTCGGGGTATCCCAAGACGAATTCACCGGCTTTCAGAGGCACTTCCCGGGTGTTGGTGCTGGGAATGCCGGTCCCCTCGATCGCGGGGTAGCTGATGCCGTCACGAAATCCGAAAGATGTTCGGCCGGTGGGGAGTTGCTGCACCTCCTGGCGCATGAGCACGGTGATTCCCGGGGCATCCTTCAGCGCCGTGCCGACACGTCCCAACGCAGCTTCCAGCCGCTGCATGTCAGGCGCGATCGCCGCTATCGCCACATGCACGTCCGGCGTCCCGAAGGGCGCATCCCAGTTGGCCGGGTCACTCTCCCCGACATCGCCGAGAACCTCGGCCCGCGCCGCCATCCCCTGCTGGAACGGGACGGGGAAACTGGCCAACGAGTCCTCGGGGACCCCAAGCGCACGCAGACCTTGAAACGTGAAGGCCACGCTGACCCAGGCGTCCTTGTCCTGATTGCCGGCCGGCAGGCCGATGCTGATCGCCGGGAGCAGCGCACGCACCATCGCGCTGCCCGCTGCCGGACTGCCGATCCGCACGAGCAGGAACCGGCCGACGTACGGCGTCGGCCTCGGGTGCAACACGCCGCTCTGAATGTCGTCGAGGTCGAGTTCGCCGCCGCCGCTCGACGACGACGTGGGTGGGGCCGGCTCGGACATCTAACTGGCACCTGCCTTCCTCGCGGCTTCGGCTGCCCGGCTCTTCCAGCCCGCACCCCGGTTGACCGCCGACGCTTCGTAAATCCCGCGGCGGGCGGCCAGGATCGGATCGTCGCTGGTGTCGATGCCATCGGTGGTGCGGGTCGGGTCGTGCATCATGATCGGGTCACCGATCTCCTCCAGCGAGGTCCGGCGCTGCACGGCCAGCCGCCCCAGCACCACGCGCTCCCTGTCCTGCGGCCAGGCGGTGCTGGGATCGAGCAGGTCATCGACCTCCTGCGCCAGACTCACGACGAGGCGGAACATCACCGGACCGTCGGTCAAGCGGCTCTCAAGCTCAGCGAACAGCACGTCGTTCGGCTGCGCCGAAAGCTCGGCGGCGGGTTGTGTGCTCACCCCGGCTTCAGGCTCCCAGTGATAGCGAACCGCCCGGCGTTCCCGGGCGTCGTTCTCGAACCAGAAGGTATGGATCGCATGGAAGGCGGTCTCGGCCAGGCTCCGCGGCGCGGGAACTGCGGCCAGAGCCTGGATGGCGCGCGCGATTCCGGGATTCCCGGCGAAGAACGCGCGCCGTGTCTCGGGATCCTTGTTCGCCGTCACCACCCTGAGCACATCGTCGGGAGTCGCCATGGGGAAGGCGGGGATGTTGAGTGCGATCAGATCGGTGACCGTGCCGTTGTCGAGGTAGAACTTCGTTGCCATCGCCGTGACCGGCGAGGGCGGCGCTTCCGGATCCGACGCGGCCGACGAAAATCGCATGGTGGCCGGCACGACAGACCCCGGTTGCAGGTGCGCGGCGCGGGTCAGCGCGGCACCGTCACCGGAAGCCGTGAAAACGCCGCGGTAGATCCGGCCCAGCGCATGCACGGCGCGGTAGC
Organism: Mycobacterium sp.; assembly: GCA_020439025.1. GTDB lineage: Bacteria > Actinomycetota > Actinomycetes > Mycobacteriales > Mycobacteriaceae > Mycobacterium. The sequence continues at coordinate 7,809 of JAGQTO010000144.1, forward strand.
CGGGGTGGAACCCGTTGGCCTGATGGATTCCGGTGACCAGGGCGTCAGCGCGCTGGTACTGACCGTGTGACTGCATGATCGCCTTCCTTGGCCGGGAATGGGTCGTGTCCACCGGTTGGGCGGCACTCAGTTCGACGCCGATCAGTTCGGCGCCGTCCGGGCGCCTAGCTCGAGGCCTCGTCGAGCAGCGCCTGAAAGGCCGGTGTCGCCAGCAGGGCCGCATTGGCCGGATTCTCGATCATCTCCCGGAACTCCGGGGTATCCAGCACAGCCTGGAAGGCCGTGTTGATGCGCTGGTTCTTCCAGATTTGTTGGGTGGTGAGGTCGGGATAGGCGCTCAAGAAGATCGTCGCCGGGACCTGATGGGCGACAAACCACTCCTTGACGTTGGGATCCTTCATACCGGGGAATCCCTCTGAGAACGAGAACATCTCGTCGAAGGCCTCGCCAATGGAGGTCGTCGCGAAGTCGTCGATGTACTTGTCCCACGAACCGTCGAAGACGCTCGCAAATATGAAACGCGTGTCGTTGTCGAAGATGACCTGCCGCGAGTCGTGCAAGGTGCCGATCTCGCGCACGGCCCCCCGCGTCTCCCGGTCCTTGCTCGGATCGGCGACCCGCTTGGCGTGCCAGGCGCGGAGTCCATCGGCCCCGCCAGGTTTCAGCTTGGTCATCACAAGG
>JAGQTO010000145.1 GCA_020439025.1 Mycobacterium sp.
ACGTGATCACCGTGGTAGTACCGGGGGCAGCAGTCGCGGTCGCCGGGCCGGCCACTGTGGCAGCGGCTCCGGCCACGGCGGCCGCAGGCGCGGGCTGGCCCTGCCTGCGGGCCACGGCCAGTGCCGCCCACGACAGCGGCGACTCCATCGGCAGCCCGGGAATGGTCCCACCGAACAAGGGCGCCAACACCGCCTGGATCGCGGCCAGCGGTGTCGCGACCGCGGATGCGGGTGCCGCGACCGGCGGAGCCGACACCTCGACCTCGGGGGTGGCCCCGGCCTGTGCGACGGTGGCCGCGGCAGGCCGGACTGTCTCGACGGTCAGCTCGGGTCCTGCCGTCACTGGTGCTGTGACGGGCACCGGTGCCGACGGGATGGTCGTGGATTTCCCTACAGGGCCGGTCGTCGGCCGGGTCTGCGGTCCGGCCGGGAAGCCTGCGGCCGGGAAGTCATCCTTGAGGTCGGGCACTTCGGGCGCCGCCGCTGACGGAGCCTGTCGCCCCTGGACGTCCGGCACGTCGGCTGAGTCCAAGCCCTGGTTTGTCGCTGCTGCGCCACGCCCTCGGTACGGTTGCCGGGGAGCCTGGCTTGAGGGTGCGCGGTTCACTCCGCCACGCTGGCGGCGTGTTGCGGTGTCATTGGAGGTTGCGGAGGACGAGCCGGCGGAGGGCGCGGCAGAGGATTGTGTGGTGCCCGCGTCGGGCTCGGCGACCGCTATCCCGATACCGCCGAGCACGCTTCCGACGCCGAGCGCCGCCGCGAGCGCCCCGACCCGGCCCACCGCCTTTCCCGCACTCTTCGTGAACGTCGCGGCGACGACGAACGGGTTCAGGTGACGTGACGGGCGGGCGTTCATAATCTTCTCCTTGCGCTGAGCGTCCTCCCCGGCGGCGGACGCTTATTACCCTTGCGCGAACCGTTCTTCGGGCTCGTCCACTGGTCAGGCCTCGTCCCGGGTGAACCCACTATCCCCCGATCAGTGGACGGGTTATTCGGCCGGTTGCGATTCGCGGCGGGTGAATCGCGTCCGGGCACACGAGCCTGTGGATTAGGCTGCCATCGCCTGGTACGAGGCGCAAGAGGCTAACGACAAAGAGGCCCCGGCGGCGACGGTTTAGTGGTCCCGCGTGGAACGGATTAGGGTGTCACGAGCACCGGGGCGGGTCCGGCGCCGTTTCTAGGAAGCACGAGCACAGCTCATGACAGATACCAAGACGACAGTGGGCGTCGTCGCCGAGTCGGGGGCAGACGAGCGCAGGGTGGCGCTAGTGCCCAAGGCGGTCACCGCTCTGGTGAACCAGGGCGTTGCGGTGGTGGTCGAGGCCGGCGCCGGAGAACGGGCGCTGTTGCCCGACGATCTCTACACCGCGGCCGGGGCCACCATCGGTGACGCATGGAACAGCGACATCGTGGTGAAGGTGGACCCCCCGACCGCCGAAGAGTTGTCCAAGCTGCGGTCCGGTCAGACCGTGATTGGTTTCCTGCATCCCCGTAATTCGGACAACCAGATCGCCGCGCTGAAGGCCGCCGGGGTCCAGGCGTTCGCGGTGGAGGCGATTCCGCGGATCTCCAGGGCTCAGGCGATGGACGCGCTGTCTTCGCAAGCCAACGTCGCCGGCTACAAGGCGGTGCTGCTTGCGGCCAGCGAGTCCACCCGGTTCTTCCCGATGCTGACCACCGCCGCGGGGACGGTCAAGCCAGCCACCGTGCTGGTGCTTGGAGTCGGTGTGGCTGGGCTGCAGGCGCTGGCTACCGCCAAGCGGCTCGGGGCCCGCACCACCGGATACGATGTACGCCCGGAGGTGGCCGACCAGGTGCGTTCGGTCGGCGCCCAGTGGCTCGACCTCGGTATCGACGCTGCGGGTGAAGGGGGCTACGCCCGTGAGCTCACCGAGGGCGAACGGGCCCAACAGCAGAAGCGGCTCGAAGAGGCGATCGGTGGTTTCGACGTCGCCATTACCACTGCCCTAGTGCCGGGGCGCCCGGCGCCGCAATTGGTCACGGCGGCCGCGGTCCAGGGCATGAAGCCTGGAAGCGTGGTGGTCGACCTTGCCGGCGAGACCGGCGGCAACTGTGAGCTTACCGAGCCGGGCAGGACCGTCGTCAAGCACGGGGTGACGATCGCCTCGCCACTGAATCTGCCCGCGACCATGCCCGAGCACGCCAGCGAGTTGTACTCCAAGAACATCACCTCGCTTCTGGAACTGCTCATCGACGACGGCGCGCTGGCGCCAGATTTCACTGACGAGGTCGTCGCGGCCTCCTGCGTCACACGCGAGGTGCAGAACTGATGTACACCCAGCTGCTGGCCAACCTCGCGATCCTGGTGCTCGCCGGGTTCGTCGGGTTCGCCGTGATCTCGAAGGTTCCCAACACGCTGCACACCCCGCTGATGTCGGGCACCAACGCCATCCACGGCATCGTCGTGCTCGGGGCCCTGCTGGTACTGGGGGATCTACCCGCCGACGCCAGTTGGGGAGTGCGGGCCATAGCTTTTGTCGCCCTGGTGTTCGGCACCCTCAACGTCATCGGTGGTTTCCTGGTGACTGACCGCATGCTCGGCATGTTCAAGAGCAAGAAGAAGGAACTGCCGGCGGCGGGCGCTAAGGAGGTCACCAAGTGACCAATCTCGTCCCAGTGCTCTACATCCTTGCGTTCGCGCTGTTCATCTACGGGTTGATGGGCCTGACCGGCCCCAAGACGGCGGTGCGCGGCAACTGGATTGCCGCCACCGGTATGGGCATCGCCGTTGTCGCCACACTCATCAAGGTCCGGGACACGGCCACGGTCAACTGGGTTCTCATCGTCGCCGGGCTGGCGATCGGTGTGATCCTCGGCGTCCCTCCGGCGAAGAAGACGAAGATGACGGCGATGCCGCAGCTGGTCGCGCTGTTCAACGGCGTCGGCGGTGGCACGGTCGCGCTGATCGCCTGGGCCGAGTTCATCGAGACCGACGGTTTCTCGCACTTCAAGCCGGAGCAGTCGCCGACGGTGGCACTGGTGGTCGGTTCGTTGTTCGCGGCGATCATCGGCTCGGTGTCGTTCTGGGGCTCGCTGGTCGCCTTCCTGAAGTTGCAGGAGTCGATTCCGAAGAACCTCGAGAAGAAGCTGGTGGCCTCGGCCAAGCTGTTCCAGGCTGCCAACATCGTGTTGCTCGTTGCCGCTGTCGGTGCCGCGGTCTACATCGGCCTCAACGCGGGCCTGTCGGTGTGGTGGATCGTGCTGGTGCTCGTGCTGGCCGCGCTGATGGGCTTGTTCGTGGTGTTCCCGATCGGGGGCGCCGACATGCCGGTGGTGATCTCGCTGCTGAACGCGCTGACCGGCTTGTCGGCCGCAGCGGCCGGCCTTGCGCTCAACAACACCGCCATGATCGTCGCCGGCATGATCGTCGGCGCCTCAGGCTCGATCCTGACCAACTTGATGGCGGTCGCGATGAATCGGTCCATTCCGGCCATCGTGTTCGGTTCCTTCGGCGGCGGCGAGGCCGCGGGCGGACCCGCCGGCGGTGAACAGGGCACCGTCAAGGCGACCTCGGCCGCCGACGCGGCCATCCAGATGGCCTACGCCAACCAGGTGATCGTCGTTCCCGGCTACGGGTTGGCCGTTGCGCAGGCCCAGCACGCGGTCAAGGAGATGGCCGACCTGCTGGAAGAGAAGGGCGTCGAGGTCAAATTCGCCATCCACCCGGTCGCCGGCCGCATGCCCGGCCACATGAACGTGCTGCTCGCCGAGGCCGACGTCGAATACGACGCCATGAAGGAAATGGACGACGTCAACGGTGAGTTCCCCCGCACAGACGTCACCCTGGTGATCGGTGCCAATGACGTCACCAACCCGGCGGCCCGCAACGATCCGTCCAGCCCGATACACGGGATGCCGATCCTCAACGTCGACCAGTCCCGGTCGGTGATCGTGCTCAAGCGGTCGATGTCGTCGGGCTACGCCGGCATCGAGAACCCGCTGTTCTTCCTGGAACAGACCTCGATGCTGTTCGGTGACGCCAAGAAATCGGTGTCGGAGGTCATCGAGGAGCTCAAGGCCCTCTAACTCGCCGGAGTTGTCGGGCTCAACCACCCAGGGGATTCGGCCAGGTCGTCGGTCCTTCACTCCGAGGACCTACGTCCTTTTCCTTGGCTACCAATGGCGTTGGATGCATCGGATTGACGAGGTTACGTTTTCTCCTACCTCTGGCGGAGGGCTGCGATATGCAGATTTGGCTTCGCTCCCCCTCTGTTGTCGGCACCCTTGCCAAAATGGGTGCAGGCGTGATGGTTTCGGCTCGAGTGAACGCGGGGCAGGTGGGACACACCGGTCTCGATGTGCCCTTGGTCGCGTCTGCGACGGTGCTGACCGCCCAACAACCTGACCTCCGTGTTGAGCGAAACCGAGGCGGCGGCCTGGGATTTCCTGTTCGATCCGAACGGCAAGACTTTCGGGCCACCGGTGCAATCCGACGGTACGACCGCGTATGAGTCTTTCTGGGGCATGTTGCCGGAGAGGCTCCTTCAAGCCAATCCGGTTGTGACTCAGATCGGTTCCAACGTGTCGAACTACGTGGACGGCATCGGTGACGCGGCGTCATGTCGATCGGCACTCTGGCCGACGGAGTTTGGGCGCTGCCCTGAGCGGTGGTGAGCGCTACCGAAGAACTGTTCAGCGGTGACATTCTCGGCGCCCTGGAGACTCTGGCCACTGCTGTTGTCGACCCGATCGTGCAAGCCGCAGGTGGCCTGGTTGCGGTGCTGGGGGGCGGCGGTCGGGAACGTCTTGGAAAACCTGAAGAACGTCGCACAGGAAGTGCCGACAGCCTTCAGTAACTGCCCTCAGTAGCTAATGGAGTGCGATATCCAGTGGTGCGAGTGCGGTGTTCGAAGCCGCTGTAACCGCGGTCCGCAATACGGTAAGTGCCTTGACCAGCGGTGACCTTGCAGGTGCGTGGAACGCCGCGGTCAACGGTCTGCTCGGGTCGGGGGCCACCGACATCCCCGGCGCCATGGTGAGCGCGACCATCGGTTTTCCCTTACTGGGAACGACACCGAGCCTGCGTCTTGCCACCGAGTCGGCGGTCAAGTTCTTCGCCAATGCCATCGACGGGGGTTTCCTGGGCAGCCAGAGGTATTACCCGCCTCTTCAGAAGCACTCGTCCAGTGCTGCGGTCCTCCCGGGCGGGTCCCTGGGGCGACTGCGAAGGGTGAGGCGACTTTCGCTAGCAGCCCGCAAGGGTTGCCTGCGACGGTGAGGGCAGCGTCGAGCACCGAGACGGGAGTTCAGGTCCCGACTCGGTGTCGGTCAGCGGCGGCGCCTCGGAGGCTGTCGGTCCGGCCCCGACTACGACGTCGGACAGCAGCCGGACCAGCGGGGCACAGACCCATGCTTCTGACACACGCCGGCGAGACCGTCCGGCCAGCAGCAGGGCCCCGCTTGTTGAGGTCTTGGCGGGCCGGCTGAGTCCGTGAAGACCGTAAGCCGCGGGCGGCGGGCTTGTTATGAACTACCAGGTGGACGGCTTAGGTCCGATCAGCAGGACAGTCTCCAGCGCGGCACGGAACTCGTCGGAGATTGGTTCCGGATCCGGTTCGTTCAGCAGCACCAGAACGGTGTCGCGCAACCCCGATGCAGCGGCCCTCGAGAAACAGCCCCGTAGAGGCCACATAGGAGGTGCGTCCGATCCGGCCGACACCCGCGCCGGTCTGGAAGGTCGCCGGCCAGTGTGTCTCGGCCAGGAAGTGCACGGTGTTCTGCGAAGTGACCAGCCGCGGCCGGCCGGGCGCCGGTGTCGTGGGCGGTCGGCAGCCGTGCCCGGTTCACGCTGGCCCGGGATTTTCGTGCAGGGACTCCAAGGCCGGGTTGTTCATATGTGCGTCGGCGTCCATGTCGCCGTAGCAGGCTTGAGCAATGTCGACGACCGGGTAGGTTTCAAGTCACAGCCGCGCCGGATCAGGCTGGGCGGCGGTTGTCGTCCAGTCGGTCGCGGAGCCCGCGGTGAACCGGTTTAAACGGGCGGGTACGAGGGAGTGCCGGTCCAGTCGGTGCCACGAAGGGCCCACGGAAGCCAGCTGAAGAAGTATTCAATCTCGTCGGTCGCGTCGTAATCGGGATTCGGATCCATGCTGAAACCTCCATCGTGCGTCCGACGTCTCTGATCTTATCCCCTCGGACCGGACGCTACGGCCGAACCGGGCCATTGCCTAAACTATCCAACCAGTTGATTGGGACCGACATCCGAGCGAGGAGATCATGCCACCGGAGAACGGCACCAGCCGGCGCGAAGAGCTGCTGGCTGTCGCCACCAAGCTGTTCGCGGGTCGGGGCTACCACGGCACCCGGATGGATGACGTTGCTGAAGTGGTGGGCCTGAACAAGGCGACGGTGTACCACTACTACGCGAGCAAGTCGCTGATTCTGTTCGACATCTATCGACGGGCGGCTGAGAACACCCTGGCCGCCGTGCACGATGATCCGTCCTGGACTGCGCGCGAGGCGCTCTACCAGTACACGGTGCGGCTGCTGACCAATATCGCGGAGAATCCGGAGGGAGCGGCGGTGTACTTCCAGGAGCAGCCCTACATCACCGAGTGGTTCACCGAGGAACAGGTCGCCGAGGTCCGCGAGAAGGAGACGCAGGTGTACGAACACGTCGCGGGCCTCATCGACCGCGGCATCACCAGCGGCGAGTTCTTCGAGTGTGATTCCCACGTGGTGGCGCTGGGCTACATCGGGATGACGATGGGCGCCTACCGCTGGCTGCGGCCGGACGGTCGGCGCACCGCCCAGGAGATCGCCGCCGAATTCAGCACCGCGTTGTTGCGCGGGCTGATTCGCGACGCGAAGACCCGGGTGAAATCCCCGCTGGGGCAGGCCGGACCGGCCATGCCCGTCGGAAAGGTGCAGGTCTGATGCCACTGGTGAGCAAGACCGTCGAGGTCAATTCCGGGGCCGCGCACATCCTCGGCATCGTCGCCGACTTCGAGTCCTACCCCCAGTGGAACGACGAGGTCAAGGCCGTCTACATCCTGGCCCGCTACAACGACGGCAGGCCCAGCCAGCTGCGGATCGACACCGAGATTCAGGGTCATCTCGGTACGTACATCCAGGCGGTGTACTACCCGGGCCCCGCTCAGATCCAGACCGTCATGCAGCAGGGCGACATGTTCACCAAGCAGGAACAGCTGTTCTCGGTGGTGGAGATGGGCCCCTCCAGCCTGCTGACCGTCGACCTTGATGTTGAGACATCGGTCGTCGTGCCGGCTCTGATGGTCAAGAAGCTCGTCGGTGACGCGCTCGATCATCTTGCGAACAACCTCAAGACCCGCGCGGAGCAGTTGTCCCCGGGGTGCTGACGTCCGCGAATTTCTGACGGATTTGCGGTCGTCCGGCGTTTCGCCCCGATTCGGCGCCGTAGTGCCGCAAGCTGACGGGGATGACTACAGCGGGTGTCGAGGGGGCCGAGCAACCGTACCTGTCCCGTCGACAGAACTGGATCACCCAACTCGCCCGCCACGCACTGATGCAGCCGGAGGCGACCGCGCTGCGGTTCCGAGGGCGCACCACCACGTGGACGCAGCTGCAGGTCCGGGTCAGCGCTCTCGCCGGCGCACTGCACCGCCGGGGTGTCGGCGCCGGCGACCGGGTGATGATTCTCATGCTCAACCGCCCCGAATTCGTGGAGGCCGTCCTGGCCGCCAACTCCCTCGGCGCCATCGCGGTCCCGGTGAACTTCCGGCTCACAGCACCGGAATTGGCGTACTTGGTCGAGAACTGCGGTGCCGCCGCCGTGGTTACCGAGCCCGCCCTTGCGCCCGTGGCTGCGGCCGTGCGCGAGAGCGCTCCTGCGCTGAGTGCGGTGATCGTCGCGGAGGCTCAGACCGGGGAGTCGATCCTGGGATACGAAGACCTGCTCGTTGAGGTGGGCGCCTCGGCGCCACCGGTCGACATCCCCGCCGACAGCCCGGCGCTGATCATGTATACCTCGGGCACCACGGGACATCCCAAGGGAGCCGTGCTCACCTACGCCAACCTGGCCGGGCAGGCCCTGACGGCTCTCTACAGCACGGCCCCCGACCTCGCGTCCGATGTGGGTTTCATCGGGGTGCCGCTGTTCCACATCGCCGGGATCGGCGGGATGCTCCCGGCGCTGACGATGGGCACTCCGACCGTCATCCACCCGCTCGGTGGATTTGATCCGGGCGAACTGCTCGACGTACTGGCTGCGGAGAAAGTCACCGGCATTTTTCTGGTCCCGGCGCAGTGGCAGGCAGTGTGCGCCGAGCAGCGGGCCCGGCCGCGAGCGCTGAGCCTGCGGACGCTGTCCTGGGGAGCGGCGCCGGCCTCGGACACCCTGCTGCGGCAGATGGCCGAGACCTTTCCCGGCGCGGTGATCCTCGCCGCGTTCGGCCAGACCGAGATGTCGCCGGTGACCTGCATGCTGAGCGGTGCGGACGCGCTGCGCAAACTCGGCTCGGTGGGCAAGGTCATCCCGACCGTGGCGGCCCGCATCGTCGACGACAACCTTGAGGACGTCCCGGTCGGGCAGGTCGGCGAAATCGTCTACCGGGCGCCCACGCTTATGGCCGGTTACTGGAACAACCCGCAAGCCACCGCCGAGGCGTTCGCCGGCGGCTGGTTCCACTCCGGCGACCTGGTCCGCAGTGACGACGAGGGCTACATCTGGGTCGTCGACCGCAAAAAGGACATGATCATCTCGGGCGGGGAGAACGTCTACTGCGCAGAGGTGGAAAACGTCCTGGCCGCCCACCCGGCGATCGCCGAAGTCGCGGTCATCGGGCGTCCGGACGAGAAGTGGGGCGAGGTGCCGGTGGCGGTGGTCGTGGTCAACGGTTCCGGGATTCAGCTGAAGGAGATCGAAGAATTTCTCATCGACCGGCTGGCCCGCTACAAGCATCCCAAGGCGCTGGAGGTCGTCGCGGAACTGCCCCGCAACCCAGCGGGCAAGGTGCTGAAAGCCCAGTTGAGGGCACTTTTCGGTGGCTACGGGGAACCGGCGGGGGATCAATAGTGCGGTTGCGGCGTGTGAGGTACAAGCGATCAGGTACATTCCTGTGGTCTTCCTTACTGTCCAACGGTGGGGAGACCCGGATCACTTATCGCTCTGGCCAAGGGGGTTGCGTGCCGAACGGCTCTCCGTTGCGACGCCTCGACCGGCGTGGCCACTCCTGCGAGGTTCCGCAGTGACCGCGGCGACCGGCGTTGGCGGTTATGTCCGCAAACGGTTCACCGGCCCGATGGTGGCCATGGGCGGCTTCTTCAAGATGTGCGTCCTCACCGCCAAGGCGCTGGCGCGGCCGTTCCAGTGGAAGGAATTCGTCAGTTTCAGCTGGTTCCTGATGACGGTCTCGCTGTTGCCGACGTTCGCCATGTCGATCCCGCTGACGGTGCTCATTATCTTCATCTTCAATCTGCTGCTGACCGAGTTCGGCGCCGCCGACGTTTCCGGCGCCGGTGCGGCACTGGCCTCGGTCACTCAGCTGGGGCCGCTGGTGACGGTGCTGGTCGTGGCCGGCGCAGGATCCACGGCCATCTGTGCTGATCTCGGCGCGCGCACCATCCGCGAGGAAATCGACGCCCTCGAGGTCCTCGGCATCGATCCGATCCACCGGCTGGTGGTGCCCCGGGTGGCCGCCGCGACGTTCGTATCGGTGTGCCTCAACGGCGGGGTGATCGTCATCGGCCTGGTGGGCAGTTTCATCTTCGGGGTGTTCCTCCAGAACATCTCGGCGGGCGCCTACATGCAGACGCTGACGCTCATCACCGGTCTGCCCGAGGTCATCATCGCGGTAGCGAAAGCGGTCGCCTTCGGCCTCATCGCCGGCCTGGTCGGGTGTTACCGCGGGCTGACGGTCGGTGGTGGCGCCAAGGGCGTTGGCATCGCGGTGAATGAAACGCTGGTGCTGTGTGTGGTGGCGCTCTTCGCGGTGAACGTCATCTTCACGACCATCGGCGTGAGATTCGGGACGGGACATTAGATGGCGACGGCAGCGGTTCCCTCACGGTTCCCCAAATTCGATGCCGGCAAATGGCTCAGCATGCCGGGTCGTTTCATGGAC
>JAGQTO010000146.1:0-498 GCA_020439025.1 Mycobacterium sp.
CTGTTCGGCCTGGCCGAGCCCGGCAACATCTACACCCGGTTGATGAATCCCACCACCGACGTCGTCGAGCAGCGCATCGCCGCACTCGAGGGCGGCGTGGCGGCGCTCTTCCTGTCCTCGGGCCAGGCGGCCGAGACCTTCGCGATCCTGAACCTGGCCGGCGCCGGGGATCACATCGTGTCCAGCCCCAGGCTCTACGGCGGCACCTACAACCTGCTGCACCACACGCTGGCCAAGCTGGGGATCGAGACGACGTTCGTCTACGACCCCGACGACCTCGACGCCTGGCAGGCGGCGGTGCGGCCGAACACCAAGGCGTTCTTCGCAGAGACCATCTCCAACCCGAAGATCGACATCCTCGACACCCCCGGGGTCTCCGCGGTGGCCCACGACAACGGGGTACCGCTGATCGTCGACAACACCATCGCGACGCCCTATCTGATCCAGCCGCTCTCCCAGGGCGCGGACATCGTCGTGCACTCGGCCACCAAGTACCTC
>JAGQTO010000146.1:630-987 GCA_020439025.1 Mycobacterium sp.
TGTGGTGTTCGCCGATCTGGGCGCCCCCGCGTTCGCGCTGAAAGCCCGCGTCCAACTGCTGCGTGATCTCGGCTCGGCGGCCGCCCCGTTCAACGCCTTCCTGATCGCCCAGGGCCTGGAGACGCTGAGCCTGCGCATCGAGCGGCACGTCTCCAACGCCCAGCGCGTCGCGGAGTACCTGGCCGGCCACGACGACGTGATCAGCGTCAACTACGCCGGACTTCCCAGCTCGCCCTGGTACGAGCGGGGCCGGAAGCTGGCACCCCGGGGAACCGGTGCGGTGCTGTCCTTCGAGCTGGCCGGCGGGGTTGAGGCCGGCAAGTCATTTGTCAACGCGCTGAGGCTGCACAGCCATGT
>JAGQTO010000146.1:1135-5641 GCA_020439025.1 Mycobacterium sp.
GCGGTCGGCCTCGAGGGGATCGAGGACATCCTGGCCGACCTCGAGCGCGGCTTCGCCGCCGCCAGATCGCCGGGTTCCCAACCGCTGGCCGTGGCGGCCCTTTGACGGAGCCGGACATGACACTCGCGCACGAACGCCTGCGGACCACGGCCCTCCCGGCCGAGGGTGAGATCGGCATCGTCGACATCGGAGCGCTGCGCCTGGAGAGCGGCGCGGTGCTCGACGACGTATCGATCGCGATCCAGCGCTGGGGCGAACCCTCCCCCAGCGGGGACAACATCGTCGTCGTGCTGCACGCCCTCACCGGGGATTCCAACGTGCCCGGCTGGTGGGACGGGGTGGCCGGTCCGGGAGCGCCGATCGACACCAACCGCTGGTGCGCGGTGGCCACCAACGTCCTGGGCGGGTGCCGGGGTTCCACCGGGCCCAGTTCGCTGGCCCGCGACGGACGCCCATGGGGCTCCCGGTTCCCGCTGATCACCGTGCGCGACCAGGTCAATGCCGATGTCGCCGCGCTGGCTGCGCTGGGCATCCCCGAGGTGGCGGCGGTCATCGGCGGCTCGATGGGCGGGGCCCGGGCGCTGGAATGGATGATCGGTTATCCCGACCGGGTGGGCGCCGGCCTGGTCCTGGCCGTCGGGGCGCGGGCCACCGCTGACCAGATCGGCACCCAGAGCACCCAGATCGCGGCCATCAAGTCCGACCCGAACTGGCAGGGCGGCAACTACTACGGCACCGGGCGATCACCGGCCGCCGGACTGGAACTGGCCCGCCGGTTCGCCCACCTGACCTATCGCGGCGAGACCGAGCTGGACACCCGCTTCGGCAACGACGGCCAGGGCCAGGAGGATCCGCTGGCCGGCGGCCGCTACGCGGTGCAGAGCTACCTGGAGTACCAGGGCGCCAAGCTGGTCCGCCGGTTCGACGCCGGCAGCTATGTGGCGCTGACCGAGACACTGTCCAGCCACGACGTGGGACGGGGACGGGGCGGTGTCGCGGCGGCGCTGCGTTCCTGCCCGGTGCCGGCGGTCGTCGGCGGCATCACCTCCGACCGGCTCTACCCGTTGCGGCTGCAGCAGGAACTGGCCGATCTGCTGCCCGGCTGCTCGCGTCTCAACGTCGTCGAGTCGATCTACGGCCACGACGGCTTCCTCATCGAGACCGAGGCCGTCGGCCAGCTGATCCGCGAGACCCTCGGGTGAGTGACCCCCGCCGCGAGCGGTCGCTGTCCTTCGGGGAGCAGGCCGCTGCCTACGAACGGGGCCGGCCGTCCTACCCGCCGGAGGCGATCGACTGGCTGCTCGCGCCGACGGCGGACTGGCAGGCCCGCGACGTGCTCGATCTGGGGGCCGGCACCGGCAAACTGACCACCCGGCTGGTGGAACGCGGGCTGAACGTCATCGCCGTCGACCCGATCGCCGAGATGCTCGACGTGCTGCGCGACGCGCTGCCGGATACCCCCGCGCTGCTAGGCACCGCCGAGCACATCCCACTACCGGACTCCCACGTCGACGCCGTGCTGGTGGCCCAGGCCTGGCATTGGTTCGACCAGGATGCGGCGGTTGCCGAGATCGCCCGGGTGCTGCGGCCGGGCGGGCGGCTGGGCGTGGTGTGGAACACCCGCGACGAGCGGCTGGGCTGGGTCAAGGAGTTCGGCCGCATCGTCGGCCTCGAGCACGACCGGGACAGCGCCACCGTCGAGCTGCCCGCGCCGTTCACCGATGTGGCGACCCACCAGGTGGAGTGGACCAACTACATCACCCGCGAGTCGCTGATCGACTATGTCGCGTCCCGCAGCTACTGCATCACCTCACCGGCCGACGTGCGCACCCGAACCCTCGACGAGGTTCGCCGGCTGTTGACCGACCATCCGGCGCTGGTCAACTCCGAGGGCATCGCGCTGCCGTATGTCACGGTGTGCGTTCGGGCCACCCTGGGCGGCTAGCTGGTTCCCAGCGGGTCGATGGTGCCGGCCACGTAGAGCATGATCACGCTGACGGTCGTCATGGTGGCGAAGTCCAGTGGCTTCGTGCGGACCACCAGCAGACCGGCGCGCTGATCGGACAGCACCAGTCGCAGCGCGGCGGCCACCCCCACCCCGACACCCAGCAGAAACGCCCCGCGCCGCCAGAACCCGGCGGCGACGAGGACCAGGGCCACCACGAAGATCGCCGCAACGGTCAGGATCGGCCACTGCGTCCGCAGCAGGTGGCGCGCCCTCATCACCGGACTTCTGCCGGTTGGGCTTCCGCTCGCTCGACGACGTTGGTCAACAGGAATGCCCGGGTGAGCGGGCCCACCCCGCCGGGGTTGGGCGAGACGTGCCCGGCGACGTCCCACACATCCGGTGCCACGTCCCCGGTGAGCTTCCCGTCGACCCGACTGACCCCGACGTCCACCACGGCCGCGCCGGGCTTGACCATGTCGGCGGTCAGCATGTGCGGGACCCCGACCGCGGCGACGATGATGTCGGCCTGGCGGGTGAGCGACGGCAGATCGCGGGTTCCGGTGTGGCACAACGTGACCGTGGCGTTCTCTGTGCGCCGGGTCAGCAGCAGCCCGAGCGGGCGGCCCACCGTGACGCCGCGGCCGATCACCACGACGTGCGCCCCGTCGATCGGGACCTCGTAGCGCCGCAGCAGGTGGACGATGCCGCGCGGGGTGCACGGCAGCGGTGCCGGTTCGTTGAGCACCAGCCTGCCGAGGTTGGTGGGGTGCAGGCCGTCGGCGTCCTTGGCCGGGTCGATGCGCTCCAGGGCGGCGTTCTCGTCGAGGTGACGCGGCAGCGGCAGTTGCACGATGTAGCCGGTGCAGTCCGGGTTGGCGTTGAGTTCGTCGATGGTGTCGTTGAGCTGGGCCGGGCTGATGTCGGCGGGCAGGTCGCGGCGGATCGAGGTGATACCAACCTTGGCGCAGTCGGAGTGCTTGCCGCGGACGTAGGCGTGCGAGCCCGGGTCGTCCCCGACCAGGACGGTGCCCAGTCCGGGCGTGCGGCCCCGCGCGGTCAGCGCGGCCACCCGTTCGGTGAGGTCGGCGAGGATCTCGTCGCGAGTGAGCTTGCCGTCCAGAGTGAGCGCGGGCACGGCTACATTCTGCATATGGACACCGTTCGGGATGTGTTCAGCCCGGCCCAACTCGGTCCGGTGACGCTGCGCAACCGGATCATCAAGGCGGCCACCTTCGAGGCGCGAACCCCGGGAGCGCTGGTCAGCGACGACCTGATCGACTTCCACCGGGTGATGGCCGCCGGCGGCGTCGGTATGACCACCGTCGCCTACTGCGCGGTCAGCCAGGGTGGGCGCACCGACGACTCGGCGTTGTGGATGCGGCCGGAAGCCCTGCCGGGGCTGCGCCGGCTCACCGAGGCCGTGCACGCCGAGGGCGCGGCGGTCAGCGCGCAGATCGGGCACGCCGGGCCGGTGGCCAATGCGCGCTCCAACAAGGCTCCCGCGCTGGCGCCGGGGCGGTTCTTCAACCCGCTGTCCATGCGGTTCGCACGGCACGCCACCCGCGCCGATATCGACGAGGTGATCGCCGCGCACGGCCGGGCGGCGCGCTACGCCATCGACTCCGGATTCGACACCGTTGAGATCCACCTCGGCCACAACTACCTGGCGAGCTCATTCCTGTCACCGCTGATCAACCGGCGCGGCGACGAGTTCGGCGGGTCGCTGGAGAACCGCGCCAAACTGGCCAGGGGGATCGTCCGGGCGGTGCGCGCCGAGGTGGAGCGCGACGGGACCCCGGCGATCGCCGTGACCGCCAAGCTGAACATGACCGACGGGGTGCGCGGGGGCATCACCGTCGAGGAGTCGCTGCAGACCGCACGCTGGCTGCAGGACGACGGCGGCCTGGACGCGATCGAACTGACGGCCGGCAGCTCGCTGGTCAACCCGATGTATCTGTTTCGAGGGGGCGTGCCGCTCAAGGAGTTCGCCGGCGCGTTCCCGCCGCCGCTGCGGTGGGGCATCCGGATGACCGGCACCAAGTTCCTGCGCGAGTACCCGTATCGGGAGGCGTACCTGATGCGCGACGCCGAGAAGTTCCGCGACGAACTGAGCATCCCGCTGATCCTGCTCGGCGGGATCACCAATAGGGACGCGATGGACAAAGCCATGTCAGCGGGATTCGACTTCGTTGCGATGGGGCGGGCGCTGCTGGCCGAGCCGGATCTGGTGAACCGAATTCGGGCCGACGGCACGGCGCGCTCGGTGCGCTCGGGGTGCGACCACTGCAACAAGTGCATGCCGACGATCTACACACGGACGCGGTGCGTCCTGACCGGGGGTCCGGACCGCTAGAGTTGGCGCCGATGAGCAGCCCCTCGACGCTGACCGTCTGGCACGACGGCACGGCACGCGCCTTCACCGCGGGTACCGACGTGGTGGTCGGCCGCGACCTGCGGGCCGATATCCGCATCCCCCACCCGCTGGTCTCCCGTGCGCATGTTGTGCTGCGACCCGCCTACGGCCGGTGGACGGCCGTCGACAACGGCTCGCTCAACGG
>JAGQTO010000146.1:5678-6949 GCA_020439025.1 Mycobacterium sp.
TGGGCAATCCGGAAGGACCGGAGCTGCGCTTCGAGCTCGGCAGCCAGCAGGGTCCGACCGGGCGGTTGCCGCAGCCCCCGACCGAGATGATCGCCGGGCCGCCCCCGGTGCAGCAGAACTACCAGTACCCGACCCGTCCGGCCGCCCCCCCGCCGGTCTACCGGGAACCGGAGAACGCCCCCACCCAGATGGGTCCGTCGGCGGCGCGCGCGGGCGGCACGTCGAACCTGGCCACCTCGATGCTCAAGATTCTCCGGCCGGGCTCGTCATCGGCTCCGCCCCCACCGGGATCGCTGACCATCGGGCGGGCCACCGACAACGACATCGTCATCCCCGACGTGCTGGCCTCGCGCCATCACGCCACCTTGATCCCGACCCCGGGCGGGACCAAGCTCGCCGACAACCGGTCCATCAACGGCACCTTCGTCAACGGCAACCGGGTGGACGCCGCTCTGCTCAATCCGGGCGATGTGGTCACCATCGGCAACGTCGACCTGGTGTTCGACGGCGTCACGCTGGCTCGGCGGGCCGAGACGGCGGCGGCCGCCGGAACCGGCGGACTGGACGTTCGCGGGCTCACCTGGACGATCGAGGGCAACAAGACGTTGCTGGAGAACATCTCGTTCACCGCCCGCCCCGGAACGCTGACCGCGGTCATCGGACCGTCCGGCGCGGGCAAGTCGACCCTGGCCCGCCAGGTCGCCGGCCTCACCCACCCCACCACCGGCACGGTCAGCTTCGAGGGCCACAACATCCACGCCGAGTACGCCTCGCTGCGCTCCCGGATCGGGATGGTGCCCCAGGACGATGTGGTGCACGGTCAGCTCACCGTCAACCAGGCCCTGATGTACGCGGCCGAGTTGCGGCTTCCGCCGGACACCACGACCGAGGACCGCCAGCAGGTGGTCAAAGAGGTGCTGGCCGAATTGGAGATGACCGCGCACGCCGACACCCGCGTCGACCGGCTCTCCGGTGGCCAGCGCAAACGGGCGTCGGTGGCGCTGGAACTGCTGACCGGGCCGTCGCTGCTGATCCTCGACGAACCGACCTCGGGGTTGGATCCGGCCCTGGACCGTCAGGTGATGACAATGCTGCGCCAGCTGGCTGACGCCGGGCGCGTGGTGCTGGTGGTCACCCACTCGCTGACCTACCTGGATGTGTGTGATCAAGTGCTGCTGCTCGCGCCGGGCGGCAAGACGGCGTTCTGCGGCCCGCCGAGCGCGATCGGCGCGGCGATGGGAACTACTAACTGGGCCGACATCTTCAGCACG
>JAGQTO010000146.1:7113-7280 GCA_020439025.1 Mycobacterium sp.
GTGCGCCGGCAAACCCGGTTGATCATCTCCGATCGCGGCTATTTCATCTTCCTGGCGCTGCTGCCGTTCATCATGGGCGTGCTGTCGCTGGCGGTGCCCGGCACTGCCGGCTTCGGGGTGCCCGATCCGATGGGCGATGCGCCCAACGAGCCGGGGCAGATCCTGGT
>JAGQTO010000147.1 GCA_020439025.1 Mycobacterium sp.
CGGATGCGGCGGCGGTCATCGCCGAGCTGAAGGCCACGGCCGTGGCGGCCGTCAGTGCGAGAGCGGGGCGTTTCAGTGCTTGCATATCGACTCCTGCCGCTGAGGATTTGCTGTCAAAAACTTGGCAGGAAACTATCAGAATCCTGTGAGTGCCTCTCCGGTTATTGCGATTCCGGCACCCGGCGAGGCACCGTTCAGCGCTGGCCACAGCACACTTTCGGTACCCGAGCGCCAGCGGATAGGCGCATGGGCCGGCACCGCAAACCGTGGCACACCACCCACTGCGGAGTGCAGACTCAGGGGATGATCTCGCGCTACCGCCTGACCCACGAACAGTCCGAAGCCCACCCGAGTGCACCAATTCTCAGCCTCCCCAGCGGGGTTCCGGCCACGTCACGGCGGGTGTGATCGTGACGCTGCGAGACCTGAAGGGCCTAGCCGATGTCCGAGCGTTCTTCCACACCAATACGGTGCCGCTCTACTTCATCTCCCCCACCCCGTTCAACCTTCTCGGTATCGACCGTTGGGTGCGAAACTTCTACTACCTGAACTATTTCGACTCTTTCGACGGCAACCACCCGCGGGTGTTCGTCCCACGGAACCGGGACCGCAGGGACTTCGATTCCATGGGCGACGTGTGCAACCACCTGCTCTCCGATCCGGAGACGCTGGAGTTCATCGCCGAGCGGGGACCCGGCGGCAAAGCCTGCTTCGTCATGCCCGACGAGCAGACCTCCGACCTTGCCCGGCGCGCGGGGTTGCACGTCATGGAGCCGCCTTCGGAACTGCGCCGCCGCCTGGACTCGAAAATCGTGATGACCCGGCTCGCCGAGCAGGCGGGGGTGCCGAGCGTGCCGCACGCGATTGGACGGGCCGGAACCTACGACGAGCTGCTGACGCTGGCTCAGGGTGCAGGACTCGGCGATGACCTGGTCGTCCAGGACCCCTACGGAAATGCCGGTAGCGGAACGTATTTCGTGCGCAGCCGATCCGACTGGGACCAGTGCGCCGACGATCTGACCGGACAGCGCGAGGTCAAGGTCATGAAGCGCATCCGCAACGTCGAGGTGTGCCTGGAAGGCGCGGTGACCCGTTACGGCACCGTCGTCGGACCGGCCATGACCAGCCTGGTCGGCTACCCCGAACTGACCCCGTACCGGGGCAGCTGGTGCGGAAACGACGTCTGGCGCGAGGCGCTGCCGCCAGCCCAGACACGCGCCGCCCGGGCGATGGTGCGCAAGCTCGGCGACGTCCTGGGCAGTGAGGGCTATCTCGGCTACTTCGAGGTCGACCTGCTGCACGATCTCGACTCCGACGAGCTCTACCTCGGTGAGGTCAACCCGCGGCTGAGCGGCGCCAGCCCGATGACCAACCTGACCACCGAGGCCTACGCCGACATACCGCTGTTTCTCTTCCACCTTCTGGAGTTCATGGACGTCGACTACGAACTCGACGTCGACGAGATCAACGCGCGCTGGCAGCGGGGCTATGGGGAGGACGAGGTCTGGGGCCAGGTGATCATCGCCGAGACCTCGACCGAGGTCGAACTCTTCACCAAGACGCCGCGAACAGGTGTGTACCGGCTCGACGACGCCGGACGCGCATCGTTCGCCCGGCCCGCCGACGACTGGGATTCGATCACCGACGAATCCGAGGCCTTCTACATGCGCGTCGCAGCCCCGGGTGACCTGCGCTGCGAGGGCGCCCAGCTGGGAGTGCTGGTCACCCCTGGGCACCTGCAGTCCGAGGACTATCAGCTCACCGAGCGCTGCCAGCGCTGGCTGAAGGCGATCAAGGCGAAGTTCACCTCGACGCCCCTGGCGCCGTCCGCACAAATCGTCTCCCGCCTCGTCGCGCGGGCGTGAACTCCGCGTCCCGCACGATGAGCGACGACGGCCGCCGCCCGGCCGGCATCTCCCTGTCGAACTGGCTGTGGGAGCCCTACTCGCACTGGTCTTACCAGCACGTCGAGGACATGGTGCCGACCGCGGTGATCTCCCGCCGCGACACGCCTGCGGTGGCCCTTCCGCCCGCCCGCTCGCCGGTTGCCGAGATCCCGGTGACCACCACCGATGGCACCGCCACCACCGTGGGCGGGGTCATGGACGGCACCGAGACCGACGGTTGGGCGGTGGCCTGCCGCGGATCCTTGGCTGCCGAGGAATACCGCGACGGGATGGGGCCGCAGACCCGCCACCTGATGTTCTCGGTGAGCAAGTCACTGATCGGGGTGGTTGCCGGGGTCTTGCACGGGGCCGGCGCCCTCGACACCGACGCGGAGGTGACCACCTTCGTTCCCGCCCTGGCGCGCAGCGGCTACGCGGGAGCCACCGTGCGCCACCTTCTCGACATGCGCTCAGGCGTCGCCTTCTCCGACGACTACAGCGACCCCAACGCCGACATCCACATCCTCGACCAGGCCATGGGCTGGGCGCCCCGGAGTACTCCGGACATCCCGTCCACGCTCTATGACTTCCTGGTGACGCTGCGTCAGACGGCCCCGCACGGCGGCCCGTTCGAATACCGATCGTGTGAGACCGACGTCC
This sequence comes from Mycobacterium sp., assembly GCA_020439025.1. Lineage (GTDB taxonomy): Bacteria > Actinomycetota > Actinomycetes > Mycobacteriales > Mycobacteriaceae > Mycobacterium. The sequence continues at coordinate 2,547 of JAGQTO010000147.1, forward strand.
TGGGCTGGGTCTGCGAGGTCATCGGCGGCCAGCGGATGCCCGGGCTGATGTCGGAGGTGCTGTGGAGCCGCATCGGCGCCCAGACCGACGCCACCATCGGTGTGGACCGGGTCGGCACCGGCATGTTCAACGGCGGCATCAGTGGCTGCCTGACCGACATGATCCGGTTCGGGTCGTTGTTCCTGCGCGACGGCGTCTCCCTGAACGATCAGCAGGTGGTCCACGAGGCATGGATCGCCGACACCCTCGATGGCGGACCCGACTCACGGCAGGCTTTCGCTGCCACCGACACCGGCCTGCCCGGCGGCATGTACCGCAACCAGATGTGGTTCCCGTACCCGGGCAACAACGTCGCGCTCTGCCTGGGCATGTGTGGTCAGATGATCTACATCAACCGGGCCGCGCAAACGGTGGCGGCCAAGTTGTCCACCCAACCGCACACCCACGGCCCGCATGTCCTGCTCGACACCCTGCGCGCCTTCGATGCGGCGGCCGCAGAACTCTCGGCCTACCCGGCATGGCCGGGGGCTCGCTGAGGCACGCCCGCGGTTGACTGCTGAATCGACCTGCATCAATATAGACCGGTGTCGATGTCCGGATCCCTTGGAGACCAGCCCTGCTGTCCTCCGCTGGCCAACCAGCCACTGGATGCGGACCGGTCCGCTGAACTGGCCAGGATGTTCAAGGCACTCGGCGATCCGGTGCGGCTGCGGATATTGAGCCTCATCGCCAGCCACGCCGGCGGCGAGTGTTGCGTCTGCGATATCGCCCCGGCGTTCGAGGTGTCCCAACCGACGATCTCCCACCACCTCAAGACATTGCGCGAAGCCGGCCTGCTGGGCTGTGAACGCCGCGGAACCTGGGTGTACTACTGGGTGATCCCGGCCGCGCTCCAACGGCTCTCGGCAGTCCTGGCCCCCGAGGCCACCGCCGCCCTCGTGGCCGGGCGGACCTGCCGATGAGCGCCACACCGTCGGTGTTGTTCGTCTGTGTCCACAACGCCGGGCGGTCCCAGATGGCGGCCGGATTCCTGACGGCCCTGGCCGGCGACGCCGTCGAGGTCCGCTCGGCCGGCAGCGCGCCGGCCGATGCGGTCAACCCGGCCGCCGTCGCCGCGATGGCCGAGGTCGGTATCGACATCTCCACCCAGAGCCCGAAGATCCTCACCGGCGATGCTGTCGAGGCTTCCGACGTGGTGATCACCATGGGATGCGGTGACACCTGCCCGTTCTTCCCCGGCAGGAGCTACCGGGACTGGGTGCTCGACGATCCGGCCGGCAAGGGTCTGGACGCCGTGCGTCCGATCCGCGACCAGATTCGCACCCGCGTCGAGGCCCTCATCGCCGAACTCGTTCCCGATACCCCCCTTCCCGATACCAACGATCGCTGAGCCGCCGCCCCGGCAGGAGCCACCCATGGTCGATTCCCGCACCTCCGAACCCGCAGCACCGGTCGTGGGCAAGCTGTCCACCCTCGACCGCTTCCTGCCCCTGTGGATCGGCATCGCGATGGCGGCAGGCCTGCTGCTCGGCCGGTGGATCCCCGGCCTGAACACGGCGCTGGAAAAGGTTCAGATCGACGGCATCTCGCTGCCGATCGCCCTGGGCTTGCTGATCATGATGTACCCGGTCCTGGCCAAGGTGCGCTACGACCGACTCGACACCGTGACCGCCGACCGGCCGATGCTGATCAGCTCACTGATCCTCAACTGGATCGTGGGACCGGCGTTGATGTTCGCCCTGGCCTGGCTGATGCTGCCCGACCTGCCGGAGTACCGCACCGGTCTGATCATCGTCGGACTGGCCCGCTGTATCGCGATGGTCATTATCTGGAACGACCTCGCCTGCGGCGACCGCGAGGCCGCGGCCGTGCTGGTCGCCCTGAACTCGATCTTCCAGGTGCTGATGTTCGCCGTGCTGGGGTGGTTCTATCTCTCGGTGCTGCCCGGCTGGCTGGGACTGCCCCAGACCTCGATCACCACCTCGCCCTGGCAGATCGCCAAGTCCGTCCTGATCTTCCTCGGCCTACCACTGCTGGCCGGTTATCTCTCCCGGCGTCTCGGTGAACGCGCCAGGGGCCGTCAGTGGTACGAGACCCGGTTCCTTCCGGCCATCGGACCGTGGGCCCTCTACGGCCTGCTGTTCACCATCGTCATTCTCTTCGCGCTGCAAGGTGAACAGATCACCACCCACCCCTGGGACGTCGCCCGCATCGCGCTGCCCCTGCTGGCCTACTTCGCCATCATGTGGGGCGGCGGCTACCTGCTGGGCGCCGCACTGCACCTGGGCTACGCGCGCACG
>JAGQTO010000148.1:0-623 GCA_020439025.1 Mycobacterium sp.
ATGAACCCGATGTCGGAGTAGTGGAAGACCTCCCCGGGACCGAATTCCAGCGGTGTGGCCAGCGCGCGCTGAATGCCGTCGGCCTTGTCCGCCGCCACCAGTCCCCACGGGCCTTGCCGGCTCAGGTCGCCGCCGAGCCCGGAGGTGTGGGTGAGCAGCATCCGCAGCGTCACCCCGGCACGTTTGGGGTCAGCGTCCGGGTTGAACTCGGGAAGGTAGTTCTGCAGGGGATCGTCGATGCCCACCAGGCCCCGCTCGTAGAGCTGCAGGACTGCGGTGGTCGTGGCGAGGATCTTCGTCAATGAGGCCAGATCGAAAATGGTGTCGGCGGTCATCGGCTCGGCCGGGGCGAGGGCGCCGTCCAGTCCCGGCTCGGTAGCGAGCCTTCGAGCGCCGAAGGCGCGGCGAAAGACGACGGTGCCGCCGTGCCCGATCTGGATCACCGCGCCGGGCATCCGGGGTGCGGCGATGGCGTCGTCGACGAGCCTGGACACCCCGGGGAAGGCTTCCGGGGCGATGGCGGGTTCCGGTTTTGCCGACGTGGTTGCCGGGGCGGGTGCGACGGTGGCCGCCGGGGGTGGCGGTTCGGGCCGGCCGCAGGAGGGCGCCACCGCGATACCGAG
>JAGQTO010000148.1:724-1623 GCA_020439025.1 Mycobacterium sp.
CAAACCATGCTGGCAACCATTGATGCGGGCGGCCGGGTTGTCATTCCGAAGGAGGTCCGGGAGCGTCTCGGGTTGCGGCCGGGCAGCCGGATCGAATTGCGTGAGGTCGAGGGGCGACTCGAGGTCTCCCCGGCCACGACGCCGGTGCGGCTTGTGGAGCGGCAGGGCGCCCTGGTGGCGGTTGCCGACACCGCTCTCCCCGTCCTCACCGCTGAGCAGGTTCGGGATGCTGTCGAGGCCACTCGTCGGTGACGGCGCTCGATTCCAGCGTCGTCATCGCGGCTTTCGCTCCCTGGCATGAGGCGCATTCGGTCGCGCTCCGTGCGGTCTCGCCCGATGCGGTCGTCCCGGCGCATGTGGTGACGGAGACCTACGCGGTGCTCACCCGCATGCCTGAGCCGTTCCGGATGGACGCCGCGACCGTTGCCGAGTATCTGGCCCGTCAATGGGGCGAACGTGTCATCGTTCCGGACGCCGAACTGTACGAGTCCCTGCCGACAGCCGTCTCAGTCGCCGGGGTGACCGGTGGCGCGACCTACGACGCCCTCGTCGGGCTGACGGCCCACAGCCACGGCCACGAATTGCTCTCGCTGGATCAGCGAGCCGAACGTGCCTACCGTTCGTTAGGAATCGCCTACCGGTTACTCGTCCGGTAGGCGGCGCGAGCCGGGCTAACTGCCAGCACTCGCGGCTAACCGGGGGAAGCGTCGTCGCAGGGCGAGGGAGACGTAGACCAGGGCGACCAGGACGGGAACCTCGATGAGCGGGCCGACCACGCCGGCCAGCGCCTGCCCGGAGGTGGCCCCGTAGGTCGCGATCGCGACCGCGATGGCCAGTTCGAAGTTGTTGCCGGCGGCGGTGAAGGCCAGCGTCGTCGTGCGCGCGTAGCCCAGGTGCAG
>JAGQTO010000433.1:0-398 GCA_020439025.1 Mycobacterium sp.
GTGCCGGTCGCGGTCACGGTCCCGCCGTTGGATCCCGCGGAGGCCCACCGCTTGGCCGCGCAATCCGGTTGCCGCACAGCTGCGGTACGGGTGGGGGACGGGGCCCTCAACGATGACCGCGCCCGCCTGGAGGCGGTGCGAGACGCGCTGGGCCCGTCGGGCGCCATCCGATGCGAGGCGCACGGCCGCTGGGACCTCGAGAGCGCGGCGGCGGCGATACCGGTGCTCGACTGTGCCGCCGGCGGACTGGAGTTCATCGAACAACCCTGCGCCGGGCTTGACGACCTCGCGGCGCTGCGGCGCCGGGTCGAGGTACCGGTCGCCGTCGGCCGGTCGATCAACGATGCCGATGATCCGCTGCGACTGCGGCTGAGTGAGTCAGCCGATCTCGCCGTCCT
>JAGQTO010000433.1:458-3709 GCA_020439025.1 Mycobacterium sp.
GTGGTGGCCGCCGAGGTACAGAGCAGCATCGGCATCGCGGGAGGACTTGCCCTTGCCGGGGTGCTCGATGACGCCGGCTTCGCCCACTCCCTCGGCGGCGCGCTGCTGCTGGCAGGGGACGTGGTCAGCGCCGGCCGGTCGTTGATTCCTTTTGAGGGTCACCTACCGGTCGCCCCGATGCCCTCCGCTCCCGACCCGGCCCGGCTGGAGCGCTTCACCGCCACCGACCCGGAGACGGTCACGCGCTGGCGCAGGCTGCTCGCCTCGGTACAGCGCTATTTATAGAACTGCGCTATTTATAGAACTGCGCTATTTGTAGAACTGCGCTATTTGTAGAACTGCGCGGCTATTTGTAGAACTGCGAGCCGTCGAGAAAACGAGCGCGTCATCGTCGAAGGAACCGCTTCGGCTATCCGGGTTCGTCGACCGCGGCGCGGAGGATCTCCTCGGGGTGGTGATAGTGGTTGATTCGGTGTTGATGGCGGTCGAGGTGCGACGGGGGGATCCACTCGGTTCGGTTGTCGCTGCTGCGCTTTCGGGTGGTCCATCCGGTCGGGGAGTCGTCGACGAGGCGGTTGTCGCACCCGCAGGCCAGGGTGAGCTCGTCGATATCGGTGTTGCCACCGTGTTGCCAGTCCCGTTCGGCGTGGTGGACCTGGCAGCGGTAGGGCGGTGCGATACAGCTGGGTTTGCTGCATCCGCGTTCCAGCGCGTGCAGAACGAGGCGTTGCCCGGGGCTGGCGGTACGCCGCCTGCGGCCGTAGTAAAGCTGAATCTCGCGCGGATTATGAAAAAGCGCCAGGTAGGGGTGGGCCCCGGCGGCCGCCATTCGGATAAGGGTCGGGATGGGTAGCTGCGTTCCGCCGCCGGTGTAAGCGCGACCGGCGGCTGCGGACAACTCGGCCAGCGTGGTGGTGGCCACGACCGTGACCGGAAGCCCGTTGTGTTGGCCCAAAGTGCCTGATGCCAGCATGGCGCGGCACACGGTCTGCAGGGCGTCGTGGTTGCGCTGGGCGGAACTGCGAGTGTCACCGCTGATCTGCTCCTGGGACGGCGCATCGTCGACACACGGCGACTCATCGTCGGGTTTGGAGTATCCGGGTGCCGCGAGTTTGGCGAACAGTGCGTCGACGGTGGCCCGCAGTTCGGGGGTGATCCAGCCGGTGAGTCGGCTCATCCCGTCGAGGCCCTGCGGCCCGAGGGTGATGCCGCGTTTGCGGGCGTGCTCCCGCTCGTCGTCGAGGGTGCCGTCCTGGTCGAGATAGCCCAGCAATTGCCGGGCGACCTTGCGAAGTCCCTCCGGAGTATGGCCCCCCGCGAGCCCGCCGAGCTGAGATTCGGCAGCCGCCCGCGTTGCCGGGTCGACATCCGCTGGTAGGTGGTCCATGAAGTCGCGGATCACCGTGACGTGATCGGTGCCGATTTCCCCGCGAGCCTGTGCGGCCGCGGTTGCCGGCAGCTCAGGTTCGAGACGCTCGCCGGTCACGGCCCGACGCTGCCCGAGCCGGGCGGCCTCGGCGATCCGCCGGCCGGCATCCGATCCGCTGATTCCCAGCCGCTGCGCCAGCACCGCCCGCCACGATTTGGCCCCCATATCCTTCGCTGTCGCTTGGGATTGCAGGTGCGTGATCAGCGAGTGCTCGAGAGCGGGCTGGCGGCGCCGGTGGACTTCCAGCCGGTCCAGCACCGCCAGTGCCTGCCCGGCGCTAAGTGCGTCGATCTTCAACGAGGCCAGCTTGTCCCACAACGCCTCAAGGTCGTCCAGCGCGGCCAAGATCTCCATGTATCGAACACTAGTTCGATACCCTGACAGATTTCAGCCACCCAACGCCACGTTGTGGATCAGGGCCTTCCGCCCTCGGGCAGGGCGGCCGACACCGTCCGCATCACCGTCCGCTTGAGCTTCCCGGCCGCCGTGCCGGCCGTCGCGGCCAACCTCGATCGGTGTGGGGGATCCAACGACAGCGTGTCGCCCTCCGCGATCCGGCCGGGTGCCAGCACCTCGGCGTAGGCCCCCAGACAACGGCGCGCATGGGCGGCGATGGTTCTGGTGATCGCCGGGTCGCGGGCAAGCCCGGGTTGATCGTGGGTTGGCATGACACAACGAATGGTGGGGATCAGCGGAGCCAAGGTGGCTTGCCCCGCGTGCAGCACGCCGCCGCACCAGCCGAGTTCGGGGTGATCCGCGTGATCGTTCAAGCCGGTGCCGGGCGACTCGATCAGGACAGTGGGCCGGAAGCGCCGGACATCGAAATTCGAGTCGGGCGCCAGCGCGGCCATGGCTCGCAACGTCCGGTCGGTAAGCAGGTGCACCGGGTAGGCGTCGACATAGCTGCCGATCGGGGTGGCATACCGGGTTATCTCGGCGAGCTTGCGCACCGGGAACATCGACAGGTCCGGCAGCGGTTCATCGGGGCCCAGCCCGAAGATGGTTCGCATATCGGTCTTGGTGGCCTTCGGGCCGCGGTACTGGTCACGGTCGGCGATCGGCGGCAGCGCTCGCAGTTCGACCTCCCGGTCGAGGTACTCCGACAATGCCCGGTGCACCGCCGGGTCGGCGCTGGAGACCTCCCGGCCGTCGGGGAGTCCGATGATCACCTCGGGCGCCTTCCCGGGGCCGGCGTCCGGCGGCGGCACGGCAGCATATCGCGCGGTGCACCACAGCAGCCGGGGCAGCCGCTTGGCGTTCGTGGTGGCGTCCAGTTGGACATCGCGGACTGCCCAGGTCCGGTCTGCATTCAGACCCAGTTCGCCGATATGCGCGCTGGACACCCGTTCGCCTGCCATCGACTTGACCGGGTACCTCCAGATGGAGACGATTCGGCCGACCTCACCCATGACCCGACACTACGCCCGCATGACCCGATCACCCCCACTGGTTTTGGCCCACAACCCGGCCAGTGCCACTATTGATCGTCAACTTTGCCGCAGCGGAAGGCACCAGGGCCACAGCGATGTACGACCAAGCCACCGGATGGGATACCGGCACAGACACCCAGGACGTGGGAAGCCGTATCGACCCGGTACTGGCCCGCAGTTGGCTGCTTGTCAACGGCGCCCAGTACGAAAAGTTCGCGCCCGCCGCGCAATCGCGCGCCGACATCGTGGTACTCGACATCGAGGATGCGGTGGCCCCGAAGGGCAAGTCGGCGGCGCGGGAGAACGTGGTGCGCTGGATGGGCGAGGGCAACAACGACTGGGTGCGGGTGAACGGATTCGGAACCCAGTTCTGGGCCGACGACCTCGCGATG
>JAGQTO010000016.1:0-4227 GCA_020439025.1 Mycobacterium sp.
GTGGAGAACTTGAAGCCCTTGGCGTAGTCGAACTTCTCCATCGCCCGGATCAGCCCCAGGTTGCCCTCCTGGATCAGGTCGAGCAATGGCATGCCGCGACCGGTGTAGCGCTTGGCCAGCGACACCACCAGTCGCAGGTTGGCCTCCAAAAGGTGCCGACGCGCGGCCTGCCCGTCGCGGACCACGACGGATAGGTCGCGTTTGCGGTTCTCACTCATGCGCTTACGGGTTCGGAGCAGATGCTGGGCGTACAGGCCGGCCTCGATCCGCTTGGCCAGTTCCACCTCGTCCGCGGCGGTGAGCAACGCCGTCTTTCCGATGCCGTTCAGGTACACGCGCACGAGGTCGGCCGCCGGGCTCTGGGCGTCCAAGTCGCTGTCAATCCGGGTGGTGTTGGCGTTTGCCATGGGTGCCTCCTGATCGGCTCCAACTGTCGAACTGTCCAACGTCCGTCTGGAGAAAAGAGTTCCCGGAAGTCGGCGCTCTCACACGCTCTGACGTGCGGAAATGAACCGGCGAACTAAGAATGTACTGAGAATGCGGCCGGAATCGGCTCAGCGGGCACGTTCTTCGCCGGGCTTCGCGGTGTGCGGTGACCCGGTGTGCTGCTGAGACCGCGGGGTAAGCCCTGCCTCCAAGGCGGGTTGCTGGGCCCGGGGAAAGAGTGCTGTGCGCTGGGGCGCATCGGGGAAGCGTCGCGGTTCCTCGGCGCGCCGGGGAGGACGGTCATTGGCGATGAGCACCGCCATCCACGGCAGCGGTATCGACGCGGCGAGGATGGCCAGAGAGATCAGACCGTTGTGCCAGATTCCGTAGGCGACCGCGGCGGCGATGAACGCCGGGATGCGCCAGAACATCAGCTTCAGGTACTTGCGAACCCGGGCCCGGTGCTGTTCCTCATAGGAATAGGCGGCCCGGGTGATCAGCACGGGTTGGCCCTCGTCGTCGAAACCCAACTCATGCTCCATACCCTCACTGTTCCACATTTCGGGCCGGTCGAACGAGGGTGTTTTCTTACGGCGGTCTTACCGCGACCGTCTTTCCGGGACCGGACGCCAACGGGCACAATGGCGGTATGGAGACTGACACCCTCGAAAGGGCCGACAGCGACGAACGCGTCGACGACGGGAGCGACAGCGACAGGCCCAAGCACTTCCATTACGTCAAGAAGGACCGGATCGCCGAAAGCGCGGTCATGGGCACTCACGTTGTGGCGCTGTGCGGGGAGGTTTTCCCGGTCACCCGCTCGCCCAAGCCCGGTTCGCCGGTCTGCCCGGACTGCAAGCGGATCTACGAGACGCTCAAGAAGGGCTGACGGCGACCGGCTTTTCGGTGTCCCGCTCAGCCGGGGCGGGTACGTCGATGGGTCGCGACCTCGCGCGCCAACGGTCACGCCATTGTCGCCAGTGGGGTTTGGGGGCGGGCCACTCCTCCTCGATGGCGGCGTTCAGCTCAGCCCCGATCATGATGGCGAATCCCATGAAGAACGCGAAGAGCAGAAAGGCGATCGGGGTGGCCAGCGCGCCGTAGGTGTAACCGGTACGGGTGATGTATTGCAGATAGACCCGCAGGCCCGCGGTGGCGACGACGAACACGGCGGTCGCCAGTAGCGCGCCCCACACCAGACGGTGGGTGGGCAGCGGCTCAGGCAGCGAAACGCGGTAGAGGATCGTGACCGCCGCCAGCAGACCCAGCGCCAGCATGGGGTAATAGCCGAATCGAAGGACGTTGTCCCAACTTTCGGGGATGTGGCCGGCGATCGCGCGGGGGCCGAGCGCCACGAACGGCGCCGCTGCGATCACCGACACCAGCATCACCACGTAGAGCCCCAGGGCGAAGAACCGCTGCCGAACGGGATGGCGCAGTGGAGTCTGATCGTGTGCTTCCACCACCGAGTCGACGAAGGCCGAGATTGCCGAGGAACCGGCCCACAGGCTGATCACGAATCCCAGCGAGACCACCTCGCCGCGGGCGCCCTGCACGATGTCGCGCACGGTGGGTTCGATGATCTCCGCGACGATGTTCTTGGAGAAGAAACTGTTCGACGTGCTGAGCAGCTGTTGCTGGATGGTCGGCAGGGTGTCCGGGCCGAACAGCGGGGCGATGTAGGCGAGGCTGCCCAGCATCCCCAACAGCAGCGGGGGCAAGGAAAGCACCGACCAGAAACCGGCCTGGGCGGACTCCGAGAAGATCGAGTCGTCCCAACTCTTGGACAGCGTGCGTTTGGCGATGCGCCACGCGTGATGGCGTGTTGGCTGGGCCGGCGGTCGGTCGGTCATGACCCTCGCAGCATGCCCTATGACCGCCCGGTCATCGGACGATACGGCCTCATCGCCAAAAGCTAGGCGTCGTCCCGGCTGACTTCGATCACCGCGTCCAGTTCGACCAGCTTGGCCTGGTGCTCATTGGCGTGGTGTTGGCAGAAGAGCAACTCGGCACCAGAGGGGAGGGTGGCCCGCACGCGGGCCGCCGCGCCGCAGCGGTCGCAGCGATCAGCCCGGGTCAGCTCCGGACTGGCCAGCGTTGCGTTCATGGGCTCCTCCCGAGGGTGCTCGATGACCCCGCGATGAGCGGGGTTCTTCTACTGTCTCAGACGTTCCGGGTGGCCGCCATGTTCCCCGCCCGCAACGATGTGGCGTGTCTCACGTTCTCGGGGCGCCCGCATCCGTTGATACTGCACCCTGGTGGGCATGGTTGAGCACCACCCCGATCCCGAGTTGCTCGTCCATCTTTGCGGACGTCAGGACTGGGACCAGGCCTTGTCGGCAGGCGAGATACGCCCGGATTCGCTAAGCGAGGTGGGATTCGTCCATCTCTCCACCCAACGGCAGGTCCACCTGCCGGCCAACCGCATCTTCGCGGGCCGCCCCGACCTGCTGGTGCTCTACGTCGACCGCAGCATGCTCGCCGCGCCACTGCGGTGGGAACCGGGGGTCCCCGGGGATCCGGTGTCGATGCTCTTCCCACATCTGTACGGATCGTTGCCGACCCGAGCCGTGGTGGCTGTTCGGCCCTACCCGCGGGGGGAGGACGGCCGGTTTACACCGCTCATCGGCAGGTAGGCCCCCATCAACAGAGGGGCCCTTTTCAACAGACAGGCGGAGTGAGACTGGAAATGACATTCATCTAGGCGGGGATGCTGCTAATTTCCCGGCACGGGCGCTGCCAGTTCGGCGTCCTGACGGACTACCCTCCCCAACGTCAAATAGGTCGGCGTCGCGGCAGGTGCGGGAGCGTCCGAGCCGGTATCTCACCCCCTAGAATTCCGGCTCCGCCCCCGTTCAGGTGGTCGGGCGCTTCGCCCCGCGCGGAAACCCCCCTTCCGCGGGGGTGGCGCACCACCCGGCCACCCCACCGGGGCGCGTTGCGGCTTGATCCGATCGACCTGGTCCTTCCCCGGCCTTCGTCAGCGTCACAGAGACGTCATGATTTGCGGCGCCGCCATCAGCGCCGCGGCGCCGAATCTTCGATGTACCCGCCCAGACCGAGCGGGCGGGTAGTCAGCAGAGATTGGGGCAATCATGGAAATCTTCGACTTCAGCAACCCGCTCTACGATGCTCTGGCCGCGCCTGTCATGGCGGTGCTGGTCATCCTAGCCGTTCTCACCATGCGCTCGATCAGCCAGCGCGACCGCGCGATGACATTCGGCAGGGCCAACGCCGACGCCGAGACCAGGCGACGGACCTATGAGCAGCGGTGGCGCAACGGCGGCATGCGCAGCGCCTGAGCGTCCCCGCCCCCAAGGTCGGGGAGTCACTCAGTCCAGGTAATCGCGCAGGACCTGCGAGCGGCTCGGGTGGCGCAGCTTGGACATGGTCTTGGACTCGATCTGACGGATGCGCTCCCGGGTCACCCCGTAGACCTGGCCGATCTCGTCGAGTGTTCGCGGCTGGCCGTCGGTGAGACCGAAACGCAGGCGGACCACTCCGGCCTCACGCTCGGACAGTGTCTCCAGCACCGACTGCAGCTGATCCTGCAGCAGGGTGAAAGAGACGGCATCGACGGCCACCACGGCTTCGGAGTCCTCGATGAAGTCGCCGAGTTGGCTGTCGCCCTCGTCGCCGATGGTCTGGTCCAGCGAGATGGGCTCCCGGGCGTACTGCTGGATTTCCAGCACCTTCTCCGGGGTGATGTCCATCTCCTTGGCCAGTTCCTCCGGGGTGGCCTCCCGGCCCAGATCCTGGAGCAACTCACGTTGGATCCGGCCGAGCTTGTTGATCACCTCG
>JAGQTO010000016.1:4294-5677 GCA_020439025.1 Mycobacterium sp.
GCCTGGCGAATCCACCATGTGGCGTAGGTGGAGAACTTGTAGCCCTTGGTGTAATCGAACTTCTCCACGGCGCGGATCAGGCCGAGGTTGCCTTCCTGGATGAGGTCCAGGAACGCCATGCCGCGTCCGGTGTAGCGTTTGGCCAACGACACCACCAGCCGCAGGTTGGCCTCCAGCAGGTGGTTCTTGGCCCGTTCGCCGTCTCGGCAGATCCACTGTAAATCGCGGCGCTGCTGGACCGGCAGCTTCACGCCCTGCTCGGCGAGTTCGGCCAGCTTCTGGGTGGAGTACAGGCCGGCTTCAATTCGCTTGGCCAGCTCCACCTCTTCCTCGGCGTTGAGCAGTGCGACCTTGCCGATCTGCTTGAGATAGGCGCGGACCGAGTCGGCGGAGGCGGTGAGTTCGGCATCCTTGCGGGCCTGTCGCAGAGCCTCGGACTCTTCTTCGTCCCAGATGAAGTCTCCGGAGGCCTTGTCCTTGTCGGAGGGCTCGGCGATCTCCTCGTCCTCACTGGCGTCCTCAGCGGCCCCGCCGTCCGCAGCGGCGCCGGCCGCGTCGTCGCTGTCAGCCCCGTCGATTTCCTGGGGCTGGACGTTCTCGCTCGTGGCGAGCTCGGCTTCGGCCGCCGAGTCGATTTCGGTGACCTCGATCTCGGTAATAGTGGCTTCGGCGACGGTGGTCCCGGCGACGGTGACCTCGGCGACGGTGACCTCGGCGACGGTGGTGGTGGCCACGGCCTTCTTTGCGCGGCTGCGGGTGGTCTTCGCCGGTGCCTTCTTGGCGGCTGCGGTGGCCTTGGCCGGTGCCTTCTTGGCGGCCTTGGCGGGCGCCGCCTTCGCTGAAGCCGCCTTGGCGGCCTGCTCGGAGGTGCTCGAGGCTGCTGCCTTCTTGGCTGCTGCCTTTTTGGCGGGGGCTTTCTTGGCCGGGGTCTTCTTGGCCGGCGTCGTGGTGGTGCGTTTGGTCGGCTTCGCGGCTGCCTGGCTTGCCTTGGTCGCTGCCACGTACACCCTTTCGGTCCTGCGGGCCCCGGCGCGCGCAGACCTACGTCAACGGGCGCCGGTTATCGGGAATGTCGGCGTGATCGGTTCAGATCCTCGCCGCTCCGTTCGGCGGCCGCCGTGCACCATTGTAACGACATCCTGGGTATCCGCAGGAAAGTGCGCCCCGGGTCAGTGCTCGCGGTGGTTCTCCGCCGCGGCCAGTGCCGCACCGACGATTCCGGCGGTGTTGAGCAATTCGGCGGGCACCACGGGTGTGCGGTTCTTGAGCAGGGGGATCCAATCGTCGGCTTTCCTGCTAATCCCGCCGCCCGCGATGAACAAGTCCGGCCAGATCGCGTTCTCTATGGCGACGAGCACCTTGGTGACCTGTTTGGTCCACTTG
>JAGQTO010000434.1 GCA_020439025.1 Mycobacterium sp.
AAGGTGGCCGACGAAGTCACCATCGACTTCGCCGCAACCCACCCCAAGTCACCGGGGCCCGACCTACCAGTTGATGACCACGGGGTCACCAATACCCACCTGGTTGAAGTACCACAGTGCGTTGTTGGGACTGAGGTTGATGCAGCCGTGGCTGACGTTGGCGTAACCCTGTGAGCCGACCGACCAGGGCGCGGAATGGACGTACACCCCGCCCCAGGTGATCCGCACCGCGTCGGCCACAGTCAGCTTGTAACCCTCCGGGTCGCTCAGCGGAATGCCGATGGTGCGGGAGTCCATGACGATCGACTTGGCCTTCTCCAGCACGGTGAACGAGCCGACTGGCGTGGCGAATTTCGGCTTGCCCATCGAGGCCGGCATCTGCCGCATGATCACGCCGTCGATGCTCACGGTAAAGGTGTGGTTTGAGATGCTGCCGACCGCCAGCACGGTCGACCCGGTGCCGAAGCTGCGCCGCTGCCCCCCGGCCATCAGCGTGATACGGGAGTGGGCCGGCCAGAACTCGTCGGGCACCCACGCCACCACGTTGTCGGCACGCCACTCGAACCGGCCGGTCATATCGGTCGGCGCGGTGACCGTGATGCCTCGTTCGGCGGCCGCACGGTCGTTGACCGGACCGGTGAACGTGACGATGATCGGGTGCGCCACGCCGACGGTCGAGCCGTTCACCGGTTGCACCGATGCCACCACCCCGTCGGTGACCGACGGGGCCAGCGCCGCCGCGCTGTAAGGAGCCGACGCCACGAGCGTGACGATTGCGATCCCCGCAGCGGCTAACGCCCGTCGAACTGCTCTGGCCATGGCTCCCTGTCCCGTCGTGGTCTACAGCAAATTGCAGTGTAGATGCTGACGCGGCATACCACCGAGGGTCGGTGGCGAAACATCAGCCCGGAGGAACAACAGCCCGGACTCACTGGGCCCCTACAATTCCCGGCATGAGCGAACACGGGCACAACCATGACGTCCTCAACGACCTGCGTCCCCAGCATCGGGCGTTGCGACAGGAGATCCCCGACGTCTACCGGGCGTTCAACGAGCTCAGCGGTGCCGCCTTGGCCGATGGCGCACTGCCGACCAAGATCAAGGAGCTCATGGCGATGACCATCGGCGTGGTGCACGGCTGCGACGGCTGCATCGCCTCGCACGCCCGCGGTGCCGCCCGCGCCGGGGCCACCACCAAGGAGGCCGCCGAGGCCATCGGTGTCGCGATCCTCATGCAGGGCGGTCCCGCCACCGTGTACGGCGCCCGGGCCTACACGGCGTTCTGCGAATTCGCCGGGGCCGAACCGTCGGCCTGAGGGCTACTTGCGCGGCAGACCGGTGACCATCGGGGTGTCCACCCCGACGGCACCGAGGTCGGTGGCACTGCCCGGCATCCCCAGTGGGGCGTCGCGACCGGGCAGGATCTCGCTGAAGAAGGCGGCGTTGTCGGCGAGGAACTTGCGCTCGCTCTCCGGGAGATCGTCCTCGTGGTAGATGGCGTCGACCTCGCACAGCAACCGGCAGGCGCCGCAGTCGACGCACTCCTCGGCATTGATGTACATCGTCCGGTCGCCCTCGTAGATGCAGTCCACCGGGCATTCGGCGGCGCAGGACTTGTGCTTGACATCGACACACGCGCTGGTGATCACATAAGCCATGGGTCGCAGTCTATCTGTTACTCGCCGTACCAGACACGGAGAAGGTCCCGCCACGCCGGGGACCAAAGTCCTCAATTTTCGCTATTCGAGCTCGGCTCCACGACGCTCGGGAAGCACGAACATCGCAGCGAACTGAACCAGATAGATGATCGGAAGCAGGGCCAAAGCGAACGAAAACCCGTGCGTGGCAGCGACCGCGGCGATGACCACGGGCGCGAACCCGCCGAGCCCCCTGCCGATGTTGAACAGCACGTTTTGGGCAGTAGCGCGCACTTCGGTCGGATACAGCTCTGCGATGAGGGCCCCGTACCCGCCCAGCATTCCGTTGGCGAACGCACCCATCACGAAACCACCGAGTAGCAGCGCCGCGGGGTCGGTGATTTGGCTGTAGACAAGGACCGAACAGGCCGCTCCGGTCTGGAAGATCCAAAACGCGCCTCGGCGTCCGATTCGGTCAGCAAGTTGGCCGAAGATCAGGATGCCCAGA
>JAGQTO010000149.1:0-166 GCA_020439025.1 Mycobacterium sp.
GATCAGGCGGGCCCGCTCGGAGAACGGGGCGATGTCGCCGTAGCCCGTGGTCGACAGCGACACCGTGGCGTAGTAGAAGCAGTCCAGGAATGTCAGGGGCTTGCCGGTGGCGTTGTTGTAGCCGTCCCGGTCGAGGTAGACCACCAACGCCGCAGTGAACAGCGCA
>JAGQTO010000149.1:222-2976 GCA_020439025.1 Mycobacterium sp.
GGGCGGAATCTTGAGGTAATCGACAAGCGCGGCATCGGGCTTGGCGGCGAGGCTTTCGTCGATCGCCGCCAGCCGGCGCCTCAGACGGCGGTCAGCCACGACAACCCGTCATCGGCTGATCCGCTGAATTCCGCCGGGGGGAAAGCCCAAACACGGCCATTATGTAACCATGCCGCAGCCATCCGCTGAACCCGCCAGCCAACGTCCCGCCTACCGGATGGGGGCGATGCTGATCGGAATCGGCGCCGGCCACTTCCTGGCGCCCAAGCCGTTCGACGACATCGTTCCCGACGAACTGCCGGGTAGCCCGCGGTTCTACACGCTGGCCTCCGGGGTGGCCGAGGTGGGTGTCGGGGCGATGCTTCTGGTGCCGCGGACCCGGCGAACCGGTGCGCTGGCCGCGGCGGCATTGTTCCTGGCGGTGTTTCCGGCCAACCTCAATATGGTCCGGCTGTGGTGGAACAAACCGGGCGCGGCGAAGTGGCCGATGCGCATCGGCGCGCTGGCCCGGCTGCCGCTTCAGGTGCCGATGATCACCCAGGCGCTGGCGATCCGGCGCAACGCTCCGCACCGGGACTGAGCAGCGCCGCCAGATCCTCGGCCCCGGGCAAGGCATCCGGAGCGACGGTGCGCCCGGAGCGCACGTAGTGGAACGCCGCGCGCACCTGCGACGCCTCGCAGCCGCTCAACCCCGCCCAGGCCAGCCGGTAGACCGCCAACTGGACCGCGGCGTGGCGGCGGGCCTCTGCGGTGCCGGGCGGTTCACCGGTCTTCCAGTCCACCACGGTGACACCGCCGTCGGCTTCGCCGAACACCGCGTCGATACGCCCCCGGACCACGGTTCCGGCCAGTTCCATTTCGAACGGGACCTCCACGGCGACCGGGGTTCGCAGCGCCCATGCCGATGCCCGGAAGGCCTCCTGCAGCGCGTCGAGCTGTTCGGGGTCGGCGGTCTGCGGATCCCCCGCGCCGGGCAGATCGTCGAGGTCGAACAACCGCTCGGCACCGTAGAAACGTTGCACCCAGTCGTGGAAGGCCGTGCCCAGGGCGGCGTGCGGATCCGGGCGGGCGGGCAGCCGTCGGGTCAACCGGCGCGCCGCGCCCCGCGGGTCCCGGTCGAGTTCGACCAGGGCGCTGACCGAGACCTGGGCGGGCAGCGCCAGGGGCCGGGGTTGCGCCGCCCGGGCGCGTTCGGCCAACAGTGCGTCGACATCGGCGACCCAGCCCTGCGGGTCGGCGCCGCCGGTCGCGGCCGGTCGGGCCATCGCGGCGGTCACCAGTTGCGCGCCGCGTTCGATCTCGGCACGCCGGCCCCGTAGCGGGTCGACCGGCCACACCGCTTCGACGGTGTCCTCCCGCAGCGGATTCGGCTCGCCGTCCTCGGGTTCGGGTTCCCAGGACTCGATCACCCCGCACGCCTCGCCGTCGTCGGCAGGGCCGGCCTCACCGGAGGCTTCGATGATGCCGCGAATCTCGCAGAGGAAGTCCGATGGGCCGCGTGGCTTGGACTCGGTGGCGCCCCAGTGGTGGCCGGAAATCAGCAGGGTGTCCTCGGTTCGGGTGAGAGCGACGTAGAGCAGCCGGCGCTCCTCGTCGATGCCGCGCTGCAGCAACTGGTCCCGGTGGGCGCCGATGACGTCTTCGAGGGCCTTGCGGTCGTTGACTCCGCTGGTGTCCAGCAGCGGCACCCCGTGCAGGCCGGGCTCGGCTCGGTCCCCGCGCAGCAGAGGGGGAAGGTCAGCCGGGTCGTTGAGCCAGGTGCGTCTCTTCGCCGTCGACGGGAACAGCCGCGCGCTCAGGTGCGGTACCGCGACGATCTGCCATTCCAAACCCTTGGCGGCGTGGACGGTGAGCACCTGAACCCGCCCGGGCGCAACGGAGACCTCGGCCGGGGCCAGCCCGTTCTCCACCGCCGCGGCGGCGTCGAGATAGGCCAGCAGTCCGGTCACGTCGGCGTTGGGCCGCTCCGCGTAGCCGGCGACCACGTCGGTGAGCCGGTCCAGGTGTTCGGCGCCGGTCCCCGCGGCGCGCACCTCGGCGTCGACCCCGAGGACTCGGCGGACCTCGGAGATCAGGTCGACCAGCGGGTGCGCCAGGAAGCCGCGCAGCCGGGTCAGTTCGGCACCCAGGGCGGCGATGCGCCGATGCCCCTCGGCGGAATAGCCCTCGGGCGGTCCCGGATCGGCCAGGGCGTCAGCCAGGCACGCGCCGTCGGCGGTGGCGGCGGCGGCGATGTCTTCGGCCGACTCCACGGCCGGGGGCCGCCCGTGCAGCTGCACCGCACGGCGCCACAGCGCAACGAGGTCGGCGGCCCCCAGCCGCCAGCGCGGGCCCGTGAGCACCTCCATCGCGGCGGTGCCCGCGGCGGGGTCGGCGACCAGCCGGAGCATCGAGACCGTCTGCGCGACCTCCGGGATCGACAACAACCCGGCCAGGCCCACCACCTCGACAGGGACCCCGCGCGCCGACAGCGCCGCCGCGATCGGCCCGGCGTCGGCGTTGCGGCGCACCAGCACCGCGGCGGTGACCCCTTCGGCGTAGCGCTCGGCGACCCGGTCAGCCACCCAGTCCCGTTCGGTCTGCACGTCGCGGTGCAGCGCGCACAGCACGGTGCCGGGGTCGGCGTCCGGCCGGGGCCGCAGCGGACGGACCGCCACCGAGCGGCGGCGAGCCTCGGCGGAGACCGCGTTGGCCAAAGTCAGCGCCCGGGGCGGGTTGCGCCAGCTGGTACGCAGCTCCAGGGTGGGCGCCGGG
>JAGQTO010000150.1:0-11061 GCA_020439025.1 Mycobacterium sp.
GGGAATTCCGCCCGCGGACCGACGTTGTCCGGCGGCTGGCCGGCGTTGACCCCGCGCCGGAAGCCCAGCGCGTAGTCGAAGAACGGTTGCAGGGTCTGCGCCGGGCTGAGGTTGGCGACGAAGGCGTTGTAGTAAAAGCCCCCGTTCACGGCCTCAGCCTGGGTGAGCTGGAACTTCGCCAGGCCGGCCATCCCCTTGGTGATGTTGTCGTTGTTGCGCTGCAGTATCTCGGTCACCGAGTTCAGCTTCTCCAGGGCCGGTGCGAGCTGCTCTTCGTTGTCGGCCACCAGCCCGCTGAGCTGCTGGGACAGCGCCGAGGTGTTGGCCAGCAGGTTGGCGATGGCGAACCGGCGGTCCTCGAGAACGCCGAGCAGTTCGTTGGCGTTGAGGATCAGCGTGTTCACCTGCCGACTGCGCGCGGAGAGGATGCCGGTCACCTCGGCGGCACTGCGCAGCAGATCCGACAGCGACTCGTTGCGCTCGTTGAGCGCCCGGGAGATGCGGCTGATCCCGTCGAAAGTCGGGCCCAGCCGCGGGGCCAGCCGGTCGATGGTCGCCGACAGCGTGTCCAGCGACTGGTTGAGCGCCGCGGTATCGGTCTCGGCCGTGTTGGCCGTGAATTCGCCGAGGGCATCGGTCAGCGCGTAGGGCGAACCGGTGCGCGAGAGCGGAATGACGTCGGCGCTGCGCAGCCGGCCCGCTCCGGCGGACTCCAGCGTCAACACCCGCTGACCCAGCAGCGTTCCGGTCCGGATGTGCGCGGTGGTGTCCGAGCCGAGGCGGACCTTGCCGTTGACCGAAAAGGCCACCAGAGCCCGGCCACGCTGCAGTGACACCCCGGAGACGGTGCCCACCTTCACCCCTGACACCCTGACGTCGTTGCCGGGTGCCAGCCCGCCGGCGTCGGCGAACAGGGCCTGATGGCGCACCGAGGTCGCCAGGCCGACCAGCCGCTGGGTCTGCAGACCGACGGTGATCACGAGGATGATCAGCACCAGGCCGATGAAGCCAGAGCGGATGAGGTGGGAGCCGCGGTATTTCAGCATCCGGGCCTGCTGTCGTCCATCACGGCTCCGCGCACCGTCCGGTGTGCTGCAGAATCCACGGGAAGTAGGCGGTGCGACCCTGCAGATCGCTGACCCGCACCGACATACCGCACAGATACTGGTTGATCCAGCTGCCGTAGGAGCCGAGCCGGACCAGCTTGCGGTAGTTCTTGGGCGCCTTTTGCAGGGCCAGGTCCAGGGTCTCCTTGTCCTGGTCGAGAAGCGGGGCCAGCCGGGCCAACTCGTCGACGGTCCCGGCCAGCGGCGTCCTGGCCTGAACCAGCAGGTCGGTCAGCGCCGCGCTGCCGTTGTCCAGCGCGGTGATCGCGGTGCCGATCGGGTCGCGGTCGGCGGCCAGTCCGGTGACCAGTTTCTCCAGGCGGTCCACCGCCGCGGAGAACGTGTCGCCGTCGTCGCCGATGGTCTCCAGCACGGCGTTGAGGTTGTCAATCAACTGCTGCACGGTCGCGCTGTTGTCGGCCAGTGCACCGGTGAACGCCGAGGTTCGAGAGAACAGCGACTCGACGTTTCCCTCCTGGCCCTGGAGGATCTGGATTAGCGAGTTGGTCAGGGCGTTGACGGCCTGCGGATTGAGCCCCTGCACAACGGGTTTGAGACCACCGAGCAGCAGGTCGAGGTCGAGGGCGGCTTCGGTGCGGTCGGCGGGGATCACCGATCCGGGCGGCTGGACCCGGGCCTCGCCCGGGCTGTCGAGCAGTTCCAGGTAGCGGTCCCCGACGAGGTTGAGATAGCGCACCGCCGCCTTGGTGCCCGAGGTGAGCACGATGTCGCGCTCGGCCCCGAATCCGACCAGGACGGTGTTGTCCGGTTGCAGCTCGACGCTGTCGATGGTGCCCACCCGCACACCGGCCACCCGGACCGAGTCGCCGGCCTTCAGGCTGGAGACGTCGTCGAAGACGGCGGTGTATCCGTTCTGGTCGCCGCCCCGGTACTGGCCGAAGATCGCGAACAGCGCGGCGGTCAGCATCAGCATCACGGCCATGAAGACCCCGACCTTCAGACCGGTTCCGCCCAGGCTCCTCATCCGGGCATCCCCACCTGGGCCGAGTTGCGCGGCGGACCATCCAACGGCCCGAACAGCGCCTGCTTGAGGCCGTCGGAGTTCAGCAGGATGCCCTGGTTCCCGTACTGCGCCTGGTTGGCTCCGATATCGGTGACCACGTACGGCGGCCGCTGCTCGTATCCGACGTTGGGCAGATCGGTGCACTGCGGCCCGCCGGTGGCCGCGACCTTCGGCAGGTTGCCCGGATACCGGTAGCGCTCCCGGCCGAGGAAGAACCCTTGCAGCAGCACCGCGCCCGGCACCGGCAACCCGGGGCCCGTCGCCAGCGGGATCAGTCCGGCGATCCCGCAATACAGCGCGGGGTTGTACTTGTTGGTCAGATCGGTGGTGGGCACCAGAAGGTGCACGACGTCGGCCAGCGGTCCGCGGTTGGTGGACAGCACATCGTTGCCGAGGTCGGCGAGGCCGATCGCGCTGATCAGCAAGGCGTCGAGGCTGTCGCGGCGGTCGACGACGGTGTCGGCGATCCGGCTGGTGTTGTCGAGCGTGGCAAGCAGGTCCGGGGATGCCTCGGCGACGGCGTCGAATACCGTCGGCGACACCTCCAGGGCGTCGTTGAGGCTGTCCAGGGCCGGGTTGAGGGTGGAAAGGGCGCTGTCCAGGGCGGCCAGGGTCTGCCCGAACTGCCCGCCGCGCCCGTGCAGGGATGTCGACAGCGCGCCCAGTGTCTGATTGAGCTTGGCCGGTTCGACCGTCGATAGCACCGAGACAAGTTTCTCGAAGACCGTGTTGAGTTCGACGGTGACGTGGTCGCCGCCCTGGATCACCGTTCCGGCCCGCACTGCGGCCGGGGAGGCCTGGGCCGGGGCCACCAGTTCGACGAACTTGGAGCCGAACACCGTCGAGGAGGTGATCTCGGCGCCGACGTTGGCCGGAATGACGTCCACCGCGGCGGGGTCGATGGCCAGGTGCAGTGCCGCGCCGCCGTCGGGCAGCGGTTCGATCGAGGCGACCTTGCCGACCTGGGCGCCGTTGATCTTGACCTTCGCATCGGGGTACATCACCAGACCGGCCCGGTCAGCGATGACGGTCACCGGCACAGTTCGGGTGAAGCTGTCCCGGAACAGTCCCACCGCGACCACGACCACCACCGCCAGGGCGAGCACCGTGAGCATGCCCGCCACCGGGCGGAGGTAACCGGGAGTTCGCTTGGCCGCCATCATCGTCTATCCGGAAAGGTTGAAGTTTCCGTTGGAGCCGTAGATCGCCAGCGAGACCAGCAGCGTCACCGACACCACCACGATGAGAGAGGTCCGGACCGCGTTGCCCACCGCCACGCCGACGCCGGAGGGGCCGCCGAAGGCGAAGTACCCGAAGTAGGTGTGAATCAACAGGATGGTGACGGCCATCAGCACCGCCTGCAGGAACGACCACAGCAGGTCCAGCGGATTGAGGAAGGTGTCGAAGTAGTGGGTGTACAGCCCGGCCGACTGCCCGAACAGCGCGACCGTCACGAACCTGCTGGCCAGAAACGACAGGATGACCGCGATCGAGTACAACGGCGCGATCGCGACCATCCCGGCCACCAGCCGGGTGGACACCAGGTACTCCACGGGCCGGATGCCCATGGACTCCAGGGCGTCGATCTCCTCGTTGATCCGCATCGCGCCCAGTTGTGCGGTGACTCCGGCGCCGAAGGTCGCGGCCAGACCGATGCCGGCGACGACCGGCGCCGAGATCCGGACGTTGATGAACGCGGCCAGGAAGCCGGTGAGGGCTTCGATACCGATGTTGCCCAGGGATGAGTAGCCCTGCACGGCCAGGGTGCCGCCGGCGGCCAGGGTCAGGAAGCCGACGATGGCCACCGTGCCGCCGATCATCGCCAGCGTGCCCGCCCCCATGCTGATCTCGGCGATCAACCGAACGATCTCGGTGCGGTAGCGCACCACGGCCACCGGCACACCGGCGATGGATCTGGCGTAGAACAGTGTGTGGTCGCCGATGCGGCCGAAAACCCGTATCGGACGTCCGAACTCCCGGAACAGCCGCGGGTAGTTGGCACGCAGGATAGTCAGGGTGCCCATATGATCCTCACCCCGTGCTCACCCCGTGGTCATCCGGATGCCGATCGCGGTGACCACCACGTTGACGACGAACAGTGCCATGAACGCGTAGACCACGGTCTCGTTGACGGCGTTGCCCACCGCCTTGGCCCCGCCACCGGTGATCATCAGGCCGCGGTAACAGGCCACCAGACCGGCGATCAGCCCGAACAACGCGGCCTTGACGCACGAGATGATCACCTCGGGCACGCCCGTGAGCAGGGTGATCCCGGCGGCGAACGCGCCGGGGTTGACGTCCTGCACGAACACCGAGAAGGCGTAGCCGCCCAGGATGCCGATGATCACCACCAGCGAGTTGAGCAGCAGCGCCACCAGACCCGAGGCCAGCATCCGCGGCGTGACCAGGCGCTGAACGGGGTTGATGCCGAGCACCTCCAGGGCGTCGATCTCCTCGCGGATGGTCCGCGACCCCAGGTCCGCGCACATCGCGGTGGCGCCGGCACCGGCGACGATGAGCACCGTCACCAGTGGGCCCACCTGGGTCACCGCCCCGAAGGCCGCGCCCGCCCCGGAGAGGTCGGCCGCGCCCAGTTCGCGTAGCAGGATGTTGAGGGTGAAGCTCACCAGCACGGTGAACGGGATCGCCACCAGAACGGTGGGCGCGAGCGACACCCGGGCGACGAACCAGGATTGCTCGAGGAACTCCCGCCACTGGAAGGGACGCCGAAAAAGGAACCGCACCGCGTCGGCGGACATCGCGAACAGGCCTCCGATGGCCTCCATCGGACCGGAGACACCTTTGCCCAGGGCGACGCCGGGAGACCAGCGATCCGCCGCTTCGTTCGCCATCGACCTCGGCGCTCTCCTCCCCTGGATTCCTTTTCTGAGGGCGCTGATTTCCGTTCTGAGGCCCTGTGCGAACAGTATGCGATCGACGTTGCGGGGATGACCCGAATCGCCGGGAGCCAAACCCCCGGAATCCAAACCTCTTCGTGCAGCACAATAAGTCCACTGCCGGGAGTCCACTGCCGGGACTCGCACTGGCCGGCGGGCGGACGAGGGGCAGGATCGCATGGCCGTGACCGACAGGTACGCCGGACGCCGGGTTCTGATCACCGGCGGCGGTTCGGGGATCGGGCAGGCCTGCGTCCTGCGCATCCTCAGCGAGGGCGCCCATGTGGTGGCCGCCGACATCAGCCGGGCCGGACTTGAGGACACCGTCGCCAGGGCCGGCGTGGACGGCGGCCGCCTGGACACCGTGGTGATGGACGTCGGCGACGAGGGCTCGGTGACGGCCGGACTCGCTCGCGCAATCGAGAACCTCGGCGGCCTGGACACCCTGGTGAACGCGGCGGGAATACTGCGCTCGGCGCACTTCGCCGAAACAACGCTGGCAGATTTCGAGCAGGTGCTCCGGGTCAACCTGGTCGGCACCTTCCTGGTCACCCGGCAGGCCCTGCCGGCGTTGCGGCGCGGCAGTGCGCCCGCGGTGGTCAACTTCAGTTCCACCTCGGCGAGTTTCGCCCACCCCTACATGTCGGCCTACGCCGCCTCCAAGGGCGGCATCCTGGCGATGACCCATGCCCTCGCTGCGGAGTTCGCCAAGGAGGGCATCCGGTTCAACTCGGTGCAGCCGGGGTCGATCTCGTCGGGGATGACCGACGGAACCGGACGGTCCGGGCAGAGCGCCGGTCCGGGCCTGCCCCGCGACGCCGACTTCACGCTGTTCGCCAGGGTCGCCCCGGGACTGCCACTGCCCGACGGAGCGATCTTCGCCGACGCCGCGGCGGTCGCGCCCGTCGTGGCGATGCTGGGCAGCCCGGAGGCCTTCTTCGTCACCGGCACTGAGGTGCGCATCGACGGCGGCGCCCACATGTGATGGGCCCGGGAACGGGATCCGCCGACGGGATCCATCGAAAGAATCCCGCCATCTTGCGAAATCCGTCGCCGATTGTGTTGCGGACGGCCCCGAAATCCGCGACAGTTACCCCGAGGGCTGCCCCCGCGGGTTTCCCGGGCGAAAAGGAGGACGGCCCTGACCGATACCGGCGCTGCCACCACCCGACAGGCCACCGGATCGGGCCGACACGAGCGCGCCGACGGCACTCCGGTCATCGAGATCCACCGTGTCACCAAACGCTTCGAGGACTACATCGCCGTTGCCGACGCCGATTTCTCGATCGGCGCCGGCGAGTTCTTCTCCATGCTCGGGCCCTCCGGCTGCGGCAAGACCACGACGTTGCGGATGATCGCCGGCTTCGAAACCCCCACCGAGGGCGCCATCCGACTGGAGGGCGTGGACGTCTCGAGAGTCCCGCCGAACAAGCGCAACGTCAACACCGTGTTCCAGCACTACGCGCTTTTCCCGCACATGACGGTCTGGGACAACGTCGCCTACGGACCGCGCAGCCGCAAGACCGACAAGGCCAAGGTCAAGAAGGACGTCGACGAGATGATCGACGTGGTGCGGCTGACCGACTTCGCGTTGCGCAAACCCGCACAGCTTTCCGGCGGCCAGCAGCAGCGCGTGGCACTGGCCAGAGCTCTGGTCAACTACCCCAGCGCCCTGCTGCTCGACGAGCCGCTGGGCGCGTTGGATCTCAAACTGCGTCATGTCATGCAGTTCGAACTCAAGCGCATCCAGCGCGAATTGGGTATCACCTTCGTCTACGTCACCCATGACCAGGAGGAGGCGCTGACGATGAGTGACCGCATCGCGGTCATGAACGCCGGCAACGTCGAGCAGATCGGCTCCCCCACCGAGATCTACGACCGGCCCGCCACGGTCTTCGTAGCCGGTTTCATCGGTCAGGCCAACCTGTGGCCGGGCCGGCAAACCGGTCGGTCCAACCGGGATTACGTCGAAGTCGACGTGCTGGGCACCACGCTGAGGGCACGGCCCGGGGACGCCGTCATCGAGCCCGGCGGGCGGGCCACCCTGATGGTACGCCCGGAACGGGTGCGGGTCTCGGTGCAGCAGCCGGCGGTCGAACTGGCGGCGGTGCGCGCCAGGGTCTCCGACCTGACCTTCCAGGGCCCGGTGGTACGCCTCGCCCTGACCGCCGCCGACGGATCCCCGGTGGTCGCTCACGTCGGGCCCGAGCAGCAGCTGCCGATGCTGCGTCCCGGCGACGACGTGTACGTCGGGTGGGACCCGGACGCCTCCCTCGTGCTGCCGAGCGCCGACAGTCCCCCGGCCGCTGGACACACGGGGTCTGAACTCAAGAACTAAGCCCGTCCCACCTCGACGGCCCTCAACACCAGAGATGAAAGGCAACCCCATGGCAGATATCGACCCCCGGGTCCTGGCCCGGCTGGCCTCGCGCCGACGCTTCATCGGCGGCGGTGCCGCCGCGGCCGCCGCCCTCATCCTCGGTCCTTCGGCCCTCTCGGCCTGCAGTTCGGGCGACAAGTCCTCCTCCGGGACCTCCAACGCACCGGCGACACCCGACGACGGCAGCCCGGCCTCGGGAAAGCTGCGGGTCTCCAACTGGCCCCTGTACATGGCCGACGGTTTCGTCGCGGCTTTCCAGACCGCCACCGGACTGGTCGTCGACTACAAGGAGGACTTCAACGACAACGAGGAATGGTTCGCCAAGAACAAGGAACCCTTGTCGCGCCGCCAGGACATCGGCGCTGACCTGGTGGTGCCCACCCAGTTCATGGCGGCCCGCCTCGAAGGCCTCGGCTGGCTCAATCCGATCAGCGAGAGCCGTTGGAGCAACAAGAAGAACATGCGTCCGGACCTGCTGAAGTCAAAGGCCGACGACGGCCGCAAGTACAGCGCCCCGTACATGTCGGGCATGGTGGGCCTGGCCTACAACCGCGCCGCCACCGGCCGGGACATCACCAAGGTGGACGACCTGTGGGATCCGGCGTTCAAGGGCAAGGTCAGCCTGTTCTCCGACACCCAGGACGGCCTCGGCATGATCATGATGTCCCAGGGTCAGTCTCCGGAGGACCCTGGCGTCGAAGCGGTGCAGAAGGCCGTCGACCTGGTCCGGGAGCAGAAGGACAAGGGCCAGATCCGCCGCTTCACCGGCAATGACTACGCCGACGACCTGGCCGCCGGCAACATCATCGTCGCCCAGGCCTATTCCGGCGACATCGTCCAGTTGCAGCAGGACAACCCCGACCTGCAGTTCGTGGTTCCGGAAGCCGGCAGCACCACCTTCCTGGACGCGATGGTGATTCCCTACACCACGCAGAACCAGAAGGCCGCCGAAGAGTGGATCAACTACATCTACGACCGGGCCAACTACGCCAAACTGATCGCGTTCACCCAGTACGTGCCGGTGCTCAGCGATATGACCGAGGAACTGGACAAGATCGACCCGAAACTCGGCAGCAACCCGCTGATCAATCCGCCGAAGGAGACCCTGGAGAAGCTGACGTCGTGGCCGCCGCTGACCGACGAGCAGACCCAGGAGTTCAACAAGGCCTATGCCGCCGTCACCGGCGGCTGAGCCGATGGCAGCCCTCTGATGGCAGGTGTAGCCAGCAGCAATCGGCAGCGCAGCAGGATCGCCCCATATCTGATGATCCTGCCCGCGCTGGCCTATCTCGGGGTGTTCTATGTGGTGCCGTTCTACTCGCTGCTGCGCACCTCGCTGTCGACCATGGGCGGTTCGGTGTACCTGCCCACGCTCACCTTCGCCTGGGACTTCGGCAACTACGGTCAGGCGCTGACCGAGTACCGCGAGCAGATCCTGCGGTCATTCGGCTACGCCCTGACCGCCACCGTGTTCTGCCTACTGCTGGCCTTCCCGCTGGCCTACGTGATCGCGTTCAAGGCCGGACGGTTCAAGAATCTGCTTCTGGGCCTGGTGATCCTGCCGTTCTTCGTCACCTTCCTGATCCGCACCATCGCCTGGAAGACAATCCTGGCCGATGACGGCTGGGTGGTCGACGCGCTGGGCGCGGTCGGGCTGCTGCCCAGCGAGGGCCGGCTGTTGTCGACCAGTTGGGGGGTGATCGGCGGGCTGACCTACAACTGGATCATCTTCATGATCCTGCCGCTCTACGTCGCCCTAGAGAAGATCGATCCCCGGCTGCTGGAGGCCTCCCGCGACCTCTACGCCACCAACCGCAGGATGTTCGGCAAGGTGATTCTGCCGCTGGCCATGCCCGGTGTGCTGGCCGGCAGCCTGCTGGTCTTCATCCCGGCGGTCGGCGACTTCATCAACGCCGATTATCTCGGCAGCACCAAGACGACCATGATCGGCAACGTCATCCAGAAACAATTCCTCGTGGTCAAGGATTACCCGGTGGCCGCCGCGATGAGTTTCGTGCTGATGGCGTTCATCCTGGTGGGCGTGCTGCTCTACACCAGGGCACTGGGCACCGAGGATCTGGTCTGATGACCACCCAGGCCGTCACCGACATGGCTTCGCCCGGCCGCACCTTCCGGGGCACCTTCAAACTGGGCGACCTGGCCCTCCGGGTGGTCGCCGGACTGGTACTGGTGTACCTGTTCGTTCCGATCCTGGTCATCATCGTCTTCTCGTTCAACAAACCCAAGGGCAAGTTCAACTACACCTGGCAGGGCTTCACCTGGGAGAACTGGGCACACCCGTTCAAATACCCGGCGCTGGCCGACGCCCTGCGGCTGAGCCTCAACGTGGCGGCGGTGTCAACGGCGATCGCCCTTGTGCTCGGCACGCTGGTGGCCATCGCCCTGGTGCGGCAGCGCTTCCGGGGCAGCAAGGTGGTCGACACCTTCCTGGTCCTGCCGCTGACCTCGCCCGAAGTCGTGATGGGCGCATCGCTACTGACCCTGTTCCTCAGCCTGGGCTGGGCCACCGGCTATGTGACGATCCTTATCGCCCACGTCGCGTTCGAGATCAGTTTCATCGCGATGACGGTCCGGGCGCGTATCCGCGGCTTCGACTGGACGCTGGAGGACGCCTCGCTGGACCTCGGCGCCGGTCCGGTCCGCACGTTCTTCAAGGTGACCCTGCCGCTGGTCGTGCCCGGGATCGTCGCGGCCGCGATGTTGTCCTTCGCGCTCTCGCTGGACGACTTCATCATCACCTACTTCGTCAGCGGGTCCACGGTGACCTACCCGCTGTACGTCAACGCGGCGACGAAGGCCGCGGTGCCGCCGCAGATCAACGTGCTGGCGACCGCGATCCTGCTGATCAGTCTCGTGCTACTGGTGGGCGGAACGCTCTACCGGAGCAAGAAGGCCCCCCTCTGAGCGTGGCCGCGTGAACGTCGAAGCGATCCTGGTGGCGATACCGCCGCTGGCGGTGTATCTGACCGTCGGGTTCATCATCGGGCTGGAAAGCCTGGGCATCCCGCTGCCCGGAGAGATAGCACTGGTCACCGCCGCCCTGCTGTCCACCCGGGAGAACCTGGACATCAGTCCACAGTGGGTGGCCCTGGCCGCCATCACCGGCGCGATCATCGGCGACTCGATCGGCTACAGCATCGGACGGCGGTTCGGCATGCCACTGTTCGAGCGGCTGGGACGGCGCTTCCCCAAGCACTTCGGGACCGGGCACGTCGCCCTGGCCAAGCAACTCTTCGCCCGCTGGGGGGTGGGTGCGGTGTTCTTCGGCCGGTTCATCGCGCTGCTGCGCATCCTGGCCGGACCGCTGGCCGGCGCGCTGCACATGCGGTACCCGTATTTCCTGGCCGCCAACGCCTCCGGCGCGGTGTTCTGGGCCGGCGGGACCACGGCGGTGGTCTACTTCCTGGGCATCGCGGCGGAGAAGTGGCTGGCGCGATTCTCCTGGGTCGCCCTGGTCGTGGCGCTGATCATCGGCGTCACGATGACGCTGCTACTCAAGGAGCGCACCCGCAATCTGATCGCGCAACTGGAGGCAGAACACGACTGGGAATCGCTGCGCCAGGTCCGATGATCACCGGCCCCCCGACTCCCGGTCCGCTGGTCTCAGCCGGCCCGAACCAGATCCACTCCGGC